>JAFHKH010000315.1 GCA_016937595.1 Pseudomonas cedrina subsp. fulgida
TGATTTTCCCGATCAACGACCTTGAAGACTATGCGCGCTTTCGCGCCGCCGCCGCCGGCAAACGCCGCGTGCTGCTGCTCGGTGCCGGCTTGATCGGCTGCGAATTCGCCAACGACCTGATTCTCGGGCGGCTACGAGATCGACTTGGTGGCGCCGTGCGAGCAAGTCATGCCGACCCTGCTGCACCCGGCGGCGGCCGCAGCGGTGCAGGCTGGATTGGAAGGCCTGGGCGCGCGCTTCCACCTGGGCCCGGTGCTCAACCGGCTGCAACGCACGGCGGACGGCCTGGAAGCCCATCTGTCGGATGGTGAAGTGATCCATTGCGACCTGGTGGTCTCGGCCATCGGCCTGCGCCCACGGGTCGACCTGGCTGCCGCCGCCGGCCTGCAGACCAATCGCGGGATCATGGTGGACCGCCACCTCAAGACCTCCCACGCCAACATCTACGCCCTGGGCGACTGCGCCGAGGTCGACGGCCTGAACCTGCTGTACGTCATGCCGCTGATGAGCTGCGCCCGTGCCCTGGCCCAGACCCTGGCCGGCAATGCCACCGCCGTCAGCTATGGCCCGATGCCGGTGACTGTCAAGACGCCGGTCTGCCCGCTGGTGGTGTCGTCGCCGCCACGGGGCAGCGAAGGGGTGTGGATTGTCGAAGGCGAGGGCGCCGACATCAAGGCCCTGTGCCGCGACGCCAACGGGCGCTTGCTGGGCTATGCATTGACCGGCAGCGCCGTGATGGAAAAACTGGCCCTCAATAAGGAACTTCCGCCGTTGCTGGCGTAAATACTGGCCGTTCTGTCGGAATAAGCACATTTTTCAGCCTAGAAAGGTCGCCGCGAGACTGGCGCGGCGTCCGGCGGCATGCCATCCTCACTCCCGTCTGCCGCAGAGTAGAGCCTGCGGCGCTTTGGGCGCTGCTTCAGAAGTAAAGCAGCACGGACATAACAACAAAAAACCGTCAAAGAGGCTTCATTTATGCGTAAACCAGAACTCGCAGCCGCCATCGCTGAAAAAGCCGATCTCACCAAAGAGCAGGCCAACCGCGTCCTCAACGCCGTCCTCGAAGAAATCACCGGCGCCCTGCACCGCAAGGACAGCGTCACGCTCGTTGGCTTCGGCACCTTCCTGCAGCGCCACCGCGGCGCCCGTACCGGCAAGAACCCGCAAACCGGTGAGCCTGTGAAAATCAAGGCCAGTAATACCGTTGCGTTCAAGCCGGGTAAATTGTTGAAAGATACTGTTAACGCTTGATGGGCATTACCGTTTCGCAGGGGACGGGGTGGTGAAAAAATGGGCACGCCGACTGGGTTGGGTGCCCATTTTTTGTGGATTCAATATTCAGGTGATCGGGGCACAATCGTAGGATTACAGGCGATCCACCTGTTGTCGACACACCACTGCTGTACATCCGCTTGAGGGTGTATGGGCCGAAAAAAGCGGATGGATTTATTTTTTTATTAAAAACACCTATTAAATAAACTTGCGCCCTTTCGCCTCATGGTGTTGTGTGAAGTTTTAATCCGCACACCATTAGCCAGCTAACCTTTAGAAAGGTAAAGTGTTTTTGATAGTTGAAAATTTTTCCAGTACGGCGCCTCTATTGATTAAATAACTCAACGCTTCATCGAAACTCGGAAATGTCTGTATTTCTTCGTTTTCATCATCTTCAATGACGTCCATCTGGGACTCGTTTATTGAAAAAAAATAGGTGTAATATAAATTTTCCTGTTTTTTTATGGCGTATTGATATAGAAATGCAGCCCCATCTATTTCACGCCTTTCCTCGTAGCCTCGGCGTTTTCCAGCGTTGAGTGCTTTTATGAGATCATTCATGCTCTAACCTGTGATATCAATGCGGACCATCGTGCCATCAGCGCGCTTAATGTTGACGTGCGGTAGTTCACCGTGGCCTGTACCTTTCGGATCGTCGTGACCATACACGCGACCTGTTTATTTATTAATGGGATAATCTTTTCTATATCGTACTTTTCCATCTCTCTTTTTGAATTGATCCATTTTGTTTTTCTTTCTTATACCTTGGATAAAGGGGACGGATTTATTTATAGCCCCTGTCCGGATTAAATAGATCCGTCCCCTTTGTTGTTCTTATAGTTGTTTATTGTTCAGTCCCCTTTATTGTTCAGACTTGGATACCTTTGGAACAGTCTACGAATCGAAGACCTTTAAGCTGGGATGCTTCGCATTGCTGCTTGAACTGCTGGGAAACAAAGATGCGTTGTGAACTTTCCTTAGCTCTCACGATATGGTGATTGCCTAAGGTAGCAGGTGGCAGACTTTGAAGAGTGGTGAATCTCAGAGGACCATCCGGCATAAAGCTGAACATGGGACCATATTGAGAGTTATTCAAATCAATACAAGGAAGTTTCTGGATCACATTGAATACATAGTAACCTTCCAGCTTTTCTTCTTTTAGATAAACGTTGGCAGGAAAAAGCTGAACGTCTTTCGGGAATTTGCGCAGTACGTTGGCCATTGCCTCGCTTACAAATTCAAGCGTGTCACTTTGAAGAAGATCGAAGGACATTAAGCGAGATGCGCTGATCTTGTTTTTATTTCTAAAGGTTGGCGTGGTAGCAATTGATGATTGCTCTTCTCCACTAATAAACAATAGGTGGTCGGGAGATTTTTTCTGGTCGTATTTGAACCAGTAAATTTCTGAATAATTTTCACTGATTTCTAATAGGTACATATTATTTCCCGCAGCGACCTGCTTGAGTTGAGTTTTTATTCAACCGAGTACGCCCATTGCGTAATCCCGACCTTTCAGAGCTGACAACCTCCCTCACTGCCTGCGCGTACTGGGCTTTTTTCCATTTTCCAGCCTTGCCCGCGAGGGATATTTCATTGAGTTGTGCCCGAACAGCTTTGTTGTAACCCGGATGTGAGCCTTTATGAATAGTGCGATATTTGTGCTTGCCCTCTTCACTAGGCAAGTAAATGATGTTGGAAGTTTTGTGTATGTCGAATCCAGCCTTCTTCAGAGCAGGGTGATCAGCCAGCGATTGAGGAATAATATGGTGTTTCTGGAATCCATCGATTCCAGGCATATTTTTATAGTTCCAGTTAAACAGGCCCCATGGATCAACCCATGTAATTGGATTTGGCGCATATTGGTACAGGTTTATGCCGCCCAGTAAACTGATCGGATCTGGAGTCGTGAATCTCCCTATTTCGGGGTCGTAGAACCTAAGAGTGTTGTAGTGTAGCCCCGTCTCCCGATCCAGGTACTGCCCCTGGAACCGCAGGTTCTGTTCCTCGATGTAATAAGGCTCCCGCACCTCTTCCAGCGTGTTGCCCCACACCCGATAAGTCGCCTGCCAGACGCTGTGCCCATCGGCCTCGGTCAGCTGTTCCGGCAACCCGTTCAGATCGTTGTGGTAGTAGCGAATCTTCTGCAACGGTCCAATGCCGTCCACGCGAGCCAAGGGCTCGTAACCGCTGTCATCCTCGTAAACATACAGACTCGTCTGGCTGTGCTTATGCTCCTGCACCAACCGCAAACCATCCCAGGTAAACCGCGTTTCCCCCAGCGGATACCCATCACTGCCATGCTCGCTTTTTTCAATCCGGCGCCCTAGCGGGTCATACGCCATCCTGACCACGCTGCCGTTCTCATTGCGCACTTCAACCAACCGACTTTCAGCGTCATACGCAAACCGCTGCACACCCCGCTTGGCACTGCGCTTTTCAATCATTCGCCCAAACGCGTCATAGCGATAACGCTTGTCCTGATACGTCAGCAGCTTGTTATGCACCACCAGCCCTGCACCCGCCTGCGGGCCGTCGAGCAGGTTGGCGGCGGCGTCGTAGGCGAAGGTTTCGCGCTGGCCGTGCAGGCTGTCCTGGCTGGCGATGATGCGGCCGGTGGCGTCGTAGTGCAGCAATTGGCGGTGCTGCGTAGCGGGTTGCTGGTCGAGTTTGCCGATCAGGTTGTCGGCCGGGTCGTACTCGAATTGTTTTTGCACGGCTGCTGGTAGCAGCGACGGTTGGCCTGCCAGTCGACGTTGGCGTGCGCGCAACCGGCCGCTGCGGTCGTATTCGCTGCGGGTGCTGAGCTGGCCCTGGGTGCGCAGCACTTCGCGGTGCAGGCGGTCGCGTTCGAAGTCGCTGATCACCTGGCCGTCGAGGTTGATCTGATGCAGATGGCCGCTGCCGTAGTACAGGCGGTTGAGCCAACGGCCGTCGGGCAGTTGGGTCTGGATCAGGTTGCCGAGTTCGTCGTAGTGGTGGTGCAGAGTGCCGGCCGCACTCTGTTCGCCAAGCAACTGGCCGAGAGCATCGTAGGCGAAGCCCAGGGCCTGGGTATTGCCTTGCAGGTCGGTGAAAGTCACCGCCGTGAGTTGGTCCACGGCATCGTAGCTGTACTCGGTGCGGCCATCGTCGGTGATTTTCGCAACCAGCCGACCGGCCGCATCGCGTTCCAGCCGATGAACGATGGGGGCGGGCGGTGCCTCGGGGACTACCGCCAGGCCATTGCCGAAAGGCGCGGGAACGGCCGTCACCGTCGTGACGTTATCCAGCGCATCGTAGTCGTAGCGCTTGGCGCTGCCGTCCAGGTCCTGCTGCTCAACCAAACGGTCGGCGGCATCCCAGGCAAACCGATAGCGCTCACCGTTCTCGTTGATCAGTGCCTGTAGTCGCCCGTAGCTGTCATAGCCGAACTGCACCTGCCGGCCATGGGCGTCGGTGCGCTGGCTGACCTGGCCGCGACGGTTATGCTGGTAGAGCGTGGTGTGCCCGGCCGGGTCGGTATAGCCCAGCAGTTGACCGCTGATGTCGCGCTGGTACTGCTCGGTCCGGCCATCCGGCAATTGAGTACTTAGCAAGCGTCCCTGGGCGTCGTAGCTGAATTGTGTGCGCTCACCCAGCGCATCGGTGATGACTTGCAGATAACCGCGCTCGTCGTAGCTGAAACGCGTCGGGTAACCCGAACAATCGATATGCTCGACCAGTTGCCCAAACGGGTTCCAGCGCAGCTTCTTGCTTTTGCCGGTGGCGTCGATGATCTCCACGACCTGACCATGGGCGTCATAGCGATAACGGGTGACGTAGCCCAGCGGATCGGTTTCGGCAATACAATTGCCGCGAGGGTCGTAGCGATACTGCCAACTGTTGTCGGCGGCGTCGGTTTCCACCAATGGCAAGGCCCAGTGTTCCAGCCACAAGGTCGAATCGCTGCGGCCCAGGGGGTCGGTTTCGCCGATCAGGTTGCCGGATTCGTCGTAGCTGTATTCGTAACGCCCACCCTGCGGGTCGGTGGCGCTGAGCAATTGGCGCTCATCGTTCCATTCGAACAGCCAGGTCTGGTCGAGGTTGTCGCTGTAGCGAATGATCTGGTGCTGCGTGTTCCAGTGCCGGGTGCTGACGCGCTGCAAGCCGTCGGTGATGCGGGTAAGGCCGGCGTTCAAGTCATAGTCGAACTGGTAGGCGTCGCCTTCATCGGTCCAATGCCGCACCACGCGCCACTCCAAGCCTTCCACCAAGGCCCATTCGTAGAAACAACGCAACCCGCTGGGCAACTGATGCTCCACCATGCGCCGACCGCTGTCGTAGGCGAAGCGCCGCTGCACCTGCCCGGTGGCATCGCGCACCTCGGCCAGATTGCCGGTGGTGTCGTAGTCATACCCAACAAGCGCCTCACGGCGTTGATCGGGATACACCCGTTCGATGCGACTGACCTGCTCGCCGTCGCGAATCAGCTCGACCTGCACCAGATCAAAAGTATCGCGCAGCCGTGCCAGGCGTCCTGCCTCGTCATAGTCAATAAAGATGCGGTTGTCGTTGCGGTCACCGAGTTGCAACAGGCGTAACAACGATGCATTGGTCGGCGTGGGTTCGAATAAACGGTACAGGCCATCATCGCTTTCAATCAGCAACTGCCCGTTGAGGTGCCGCCGTACGGCGAGCCCTTCACCGGCGCTGAACACCGCGCCGCCCAAGGGAATCGAGCCCATGTCGATAGGGCGCCCTTGCTCGTCGGTGTATACCAGCGTCTCGCCGCCGTCGGGATGAGGCCGAACTTCGACGCAGACCTCATACGGCACGCTCCAGCCCGCGCCAAACAGACTGCCGGTGCGTTCGTCGCGGCTGTTGTAGAAACGTTGCCAGTCAATCGGCAAGATGCCGGGCAGCACGAAATCCAGCTCATCGACATCGCCCAATACCTTCGCGCCCGTCGCGGCATGCACCGGGTTCGACGAGCCCATCGCCGCGTTGGCCATCGCCCCCATCGCACTGCTGACCGCCATCGAAGTGGCGCCGCTGATCAACATACACGGCAACTTGCTGAAGAACTTGCCCTTGCCGCCCTTGAGCATCAGCAGCGCCGTCACTGCCAGCCCCACACCCGGCGTCTTGCCGCTGCGAATCTCGCGCACCACCACCGAGCCGCCGCCGATGGTTACGTTGGATGAAATCAACCCTGACGAAACCACCGTCGCATCACAGGTGCTGCGATCACCGCTGCGCACCGCCGGCTGGCCGTTGATCGTGACCTTATCCGAGCCCTCGGCCAGAAACTGCGGCGGCATCGGCGGTGTTTCATGCACACCACCAGGTCCAGCGGTTTGGGTACGGCGCCGGGCGCCGGTGTCGCGACGGTCGGACGCCACATCTGCGAGAAGAAGCTCTCGGCCATGTCCAGGTAGCTGGCTTCGGGCTCAGGCGCAGGCTCTTCCAGCTCGGTGCCGGCTGGCGCGACATGCGAGCTGATCGCCCCGGCGGCGCGGGCGGCGGGGATGTTGTTGGTCAGGGTGTCGGTGGAACCGGTGAGGATATTGGCCTGCACCGTGGGCGGGAACAGGGCATTGCTGAAGCTGTCGCATAAATTCGTCAGGCCTTTATCCGCCCCCGTCTTGCTCATGGCCAGGCCGACAATCGTGCCCACTACCGCGCCCAGCAGGAAGCAGCCGAGCCCGCCGTGGCGACGGTAATGCCGGTGGCCGCGACCACGGCAGCGGTCGCCACGGCTGTAATCGCGATGTTGGCCGCCACTTCCAGCACACCGCCGAGGATGTCGGCCATCATCGAGGTGTGGGAGAGCGCATCGCCCATGCGGGCCGCCCATAGAGCGTCAGACATGCAGGCTGCTCATCAAGAAATGGCGTCGAACGACAGCGAATTTTTTATCAACGCCCAATGCGCCGCCTCGGCCTCCCCCAGTGTGTCCGCCTTCACATAACTCAACGCCAGCATCTTGCGCGTACCCGGAATCACCAGCGCAAGCTGATACTGGAACACCTTGTCATTGCCCTTGTTGAACTGGCTGCGCAACTCAATACCTTCGACTTCCTCGGCCGCGCCCAGGCGCACGTCGACGCCCGGCTGATAACGCAAATCCTGCACCTGTTTTTCCAGGCGCTGGAGCTGGTCATTGAAGTTGCTGTGCAGCGTCTCACCTTCGGCGAGCAGGCTGCGGCTGACGATCAGGGACGTGCCCAGCTCGGGAAACTTGAGGATGTTGATCGTCGCGTCCTGCAGCTCACCGGCCGGCAATTGAAACTGGAATTCGTTGATTCGGTACGTCATGGAAAACGGGTCTCTCAGGATTGGGCTTTGGGTTTGGGAAACATGGCTTCGACACTTGCGTCGATGCTTGCCTTGATCCCCTGGCCTTCAGGCGATGCGCCGGCGCTGCCGCCGTTGTTCAGGTGCAGCACGCCGCCGGTGTTGAACTCGGCATCGCCGCTGGCGTAAAAGCTGATCTGCACCCCCGTCAGGTTGATCTGCCCACTGGCGTTCAACTCCAGCACACTTTCGCCGCACACGAGGCGCAGGTTTTCACCGACCTCGATCACGTAGCTCTTGCTGATGCTGTCGGTCTTTTTATCACCCACTACCAGAATGTCGTAGTCTTTGACGGCTCGCAGGCGGGTCGAGCCGATGGTCACGGTTTCGTCGCGACCAATACTCTTATTCCGGTCATGCCCCACCGAATGGCTCTCATCCACCTCCACCACGATGTCCTGATTGCGCTCGGCATGGATATACAACTGCTCCAACCCCTTCTTGTCCTCCATGCGGATTTCATTGAAGTTGGCCGGCGTGCCGCCCTTGCTCGAGCGGCTCTTCATGCCGCTCTGGGTCGCGTTTTCCGGCAGGTCGTAAGGCACCGTCTGCTCGGCGTTGTACACCCGGCCGGTGATGATCGGCCGGTCGGGGTCACCCTCTAGAAAGCTCACAATCACTTCCTGGCCGATCCGCGGGATCTGCATCGAGCCCCAGTTCTTGCCGGCCCAGGATTGCGACACGCGGATCCAGCACGAGCTGTTCTCGTTGGACTGATCGTGACGGTCCCAGTAGAAGTGCACTTTCACGCGGCCGTACTGGTCGGTCCAGATCTCCTCATCTTTGGGGCCGACCACCAGCGCGGTCTGCGGGCCTTTGACGATAGGCCGATGCGTGCTGGCCAGCGGGCGGAAGCTCTGCTGGGCGTCGATACAGGTCAGGCTGCTTTCAAACTGCGCCGAGCCCGAGCCGCCGCCGCTTTCCAGGCTTTCCTGGACGATGTAGTAGCGGCAGCCAACGATCAGGTACTCGCGGTTCTGGTCCTGGCGGCTGAAGCCGGTCAGGCTGAACAGATGCCCCGAACCCAGGCCACGCGCATTGCCGCTGAACTCGATCTGTTCGTGCAGGGTTTGCAGGGCTTCAATGCGGGTGCGCGCATAGTGTTCGCCGTCCTCGCTTTGCACGTAGGTGCCGGGGTAGTCGTACAGCGGGTAGTCGCCGGCGGTGTGCGGGCGCGGCATGGCCGAGCGCACGTCGATGCTGGCGCTGGGGCGCTGGAAGTCGTAGTCGTTGAGCTCCAGCGAGCCCGGCTGCACTTCCTGCGCCAGGTGCCAGTTGTGCATGTGGTCGCGTTCGCGCTGCTGCTCGTCCTTGGGATAATACGGGATCGACGCGTAGCCCGGCACCGTGGTGTGCGCGCCATAGGCATCGGCCAGCACCAGCACGTGGCGGTCCTGCTCATGGCGGAAGAAGTAGTAGATGCCTTCCTGTTCCATCAGGCGGCTGACGAAATCGAAGCTGGTCTCGCGGTACTGCACGCAGTATTCCCACTCGCGGTACGGGCGGCTCAGCGCGTCTTCGAAGTCGGAAAAGCCCAGGTCGCGGAACACCTGCTTGATGATCTGCGGGATGCTCAGGTTCTGGAAGATCCGGCAGTCCGAGGTGCGGCTCAGCAGCCACAACCACGGGCGCAGCGTTACCTGGTAACTGGCGAACTGGCCTTGGTCGATGTTCTGGCTGCAGCGCGCGACGATGCCGTGAAAGTGCCGTTCGCCGCCGTCCGCCAGTTGCAGGCCCACGCTCATCGGCTTGCCGAGCAACTGGTTGAGGTCGATGTTGGCGTCCAGAGACGTCAGTTGCAGCTCGTAGCTGAACAGCCGGCCGAGCTCTTCACCGCCGCCCATTTCATTGAGCAGCAGCACATCCGGCCCGAGGGGGCTGGTGATTTTGGCCAGGCGTGAGGCTTGGTTAAAAAGCATTGAGCATCTCGTTAGTAAACTGAAGAACCCGGGTCAACAATGTGGGAGCGGGCTTGCTCGCGAAAGCGGTGAATCAGTCAGTACATCTTTTTGCTGACAGACCGCATTCGCG
>JAFHKH010000316.1 GCA_016937595.1 Pseudomonas cedrina subsp. fulgida
GGCTGCGATGGCGGACTCTGGTGAGTACATATCCGGTTATTTAGGTAACGGCGGCTGGCCGTTCCGCTCTTACAGCGGGGTCACCCGACATTGATTTGGGGGGGCCAAATCACTGTCGAATTCCGGCCAGCGTGGTTGACGGGGCGATCCCAGATCAAAAGCCAAGGCGCGGCGGCCTTAGAGCCGACCGGTAATTGCCTGTCGAACTCGGTAAAAAATGTGGGAGCGGGCTTGCTCGCGAATGCGGTGGATCAGTTAGCACATTAAGCGACTGACACACCGCATTCGCGAGCAAGCCCGCTCCCACATTATTTAGTTTTGCGTAAGACTTAATTCGCGCATGCGCTGCAAGACTGCATTCAGGCCATTGCTGCGCGAAGGCGATAACTGGCGCGACAACCCCAATTGATTGAACCAATCGGGCAGGTCAACGGCCAGCAGTTCATCAGCCGACAACCCATTGACCCGTGCCAGCAGCAACGCCACCAACCCGCGAATCATCCGTGCATCGCTGCTCGCGGCGAACCGCCAGTGGCCGTCCTCTAAACGACCCACCAGCCACACCAGGCTTTCACAGCCCTGCACCCGATTGGCGTCGACCTTTTCCTCATCGGCCAAGGCCGGCAAGCGTTCGCCCCATTGCATCAGCAGGCGGGCGCGTTGCTCCCAACTGCCGACGGCTTGAAAGGCTTCCAGCGCGCTGACTGCATCGGTCGGCACACTCATCGCAGCATGTCCAAGGCTTGATCCAGTGCATCAAAGAAGCGCTCCAGGTCATCGGAGTCGTTATACAGCGCCAGGGATACACGGATCGCCCCCGACAACTGCATGGCCTTGAGCAGCGGCATTGCGCAGTGATGGCCGGCGCGCACGGCAATGCCTTGCTCGGTGAGCAGGTGCGCGAGGTCGGCGTTGTGCACGCCGTCGACCACAAAGCTGACCAACGCGACGTGGGGCGACCCGAGCACGCGTACGCCATTGCGCGCTTTGAGGCCGCGCAGCAAGTAGTCATGCAACGCCGCTTCATGGGCGATCACCGCCTGCTGATCCAGTGAGCCGAGATAGTCCAGGCTGGCACCCAGGCCGATCACGCCGGCAATCGCCGGGGTACCGGCCTCGAAGCCCAACGGCGCGGGGCGAAAGCTCGCGCTGTGGTAGTCCGCCTGTTGCACCATCTCGCCGCCAAACTGCCAGTGGCGTAGGTGGTGCAGGGCTTCGTGGCGGCCGAACAACACGCCCACGCCGTCCGGGCCGTACAGTTTGTGGCTGGAAAACACATAGAAGTCGCAGCCCAGGGCATGCACATCGTGGCGGCCGTGGACAATGCCCTGCGCGCCGTCGACCACGGTCAGCGCACCGTGCGCCTGGGCCAGTGCCAGCAGGGCCGGCAGTGGCTGCCAGGCGCCGAGCACGTTGGACAGTTGGCTCACCGCCAGCAGCCGGGTACGTGGGCCGATCAGCTCGGCGGCCGCTTGCAGGTCGATCACGCCGTCATCATCCAGCGGCAGCACCACCAGCGTCAGCGCGCGACGCTTGGCCAGTTGCTGCCACGGCAACAGGTTGGCGTGGTGCTCCAGGGCGCTGATGGCAATTTCATCGCCCGCATTGAATAGGTGCTCAAGGCCATAGGCCAAGAGGTTCAGCGCAGAGGTCGCGCCATGGGTGAACACGATCTGCCCGCTGTCACCTGCGTTCAGCCATTGCGCGACCTTGCTGCGGCTGTCTTCGAACGCCTGGGTCGCATGGGCACCGGGCAAATGTTGGGCACGGTGCACATTGGCTGCGCCATTGGCGTAGTAATGGCTGATGGCATCCAGCAAGGCCTGGGGTTTTTGCGTGGTGGCGGCATTGTCCAGGTACGTCTGGTCTTGCCGTTGCAGGGTGGCAATGGCCGGGAAATCGGCGCGCCAGGGGGAGGGCACTAGCATGGGGTTCAAGACTCGTATAAGCGGCCCCGGGGTTGGGGCCCGCCAGTGGCATCGAGTGGCTGCTTAGTTGTGAGCGTGCAGCGCTTCGTTCAGTTCGATGGCCGATTTATGGGTTTTGCATTCCACGGCACCGGTCTCGGAGTTGCGGCGGAACAGCAGGTCCGGCTGGCCGGCCAATTCGCGCGCCTTGACCACCTTGACCAGTTGGTTCTGCTCGTCCAGCAGCGCGACCTTGGTCCCGGCGGTGACGTACAGGCCCGATTCCACGGTGTTGCGGTCGCCCAGCGGGATGCCGATACCGGCGTTGGCGCCGATCAGGCAGCCTTCGCCGACCTTGATCACGATGTTGCCGCCGCCCGACAGGGTGCCCATGGTCGAGCAGCCGCCGCCCAGGTCCGAACCCTTGCCCACGAACACACCCGCCGATACACGGCCTTCGATCATGCCCGGGCCTTCAGTGCCGGCATTGAAGTTGACGAAGCCTTCATGCATCACGGTGGTGCCTTCGCCCACGTACGCACCCAGGCGGATGCGCGCGGCGTCAGCGATACGCACACCGCTCGGCACCACGTAGTCGGTCATTTTCGGGAACTTGTCCACCGAGAACACTTCCAGCAGCTCGCCACGCAGGCGTGCTTCCAGTTGGCGCTCGGCCAGTTCATTGATGTCGATCGCGCCCTGGCTGGTCCAGGCCACGTTGGGCAACTGCGGGAACACACCGGCCAGGCTCAGGCCATGGGGCTTGACCAGACGGTGGGACAGCAGATGCAGCTTGAGGTAGGCCTCGGGCGTGGACGTCAGCGTGGCGTCTTCGGCCAGCAGGGTCGCGACCAGTGGCGTGTGGCTTTCAGCCAGGCGGTTCAGCAGCGCGGCTTGGGAAGCGTCGACGTTCTTGAGTGCATCGGCCAGTTGCAGCGCTTGATTGATGCTGAACGTGATCGCCTGGTTGCCTTCGGTGTAACCCAGGATCGGCGCGATGGCCGCGACGATTTCAGCCGATGGGTTGAGCAACGGTTGTGCGTAAAACACTTCCAGCCAAGCACCTTGGCGGTTCTGAGTGCCGACGCCGAAGCCCAGGCTGAACAGGGAATTGGACATGCTTTTACCTCTACAAAAATGATAAGGGCTGGCCTACTTGAGGGCCGCCGAATAACTATCTGGCTTGAAGCCAATCAGGGTTCTGTCACCGAGATCAAGCACCGGGCGCTTGATCATCGAGGGTTGCGCGAGCATCAATTCAATGGCTTTCGACTGATCGAGATCGGCTTTGCGTTCGTCTTCGAGTTTGCGAAAGGTGGTGCCCGCACGGTTCAACACCACTTGCCAACCGTGCTCGTTGCACCATTGGGTCAAGTGTTCGCGGTCGATACCGGCCGTTTTGTAGTCGTGGAACTCGTAGTTCACGGCGTGCTCATCGAGCCAGGTGCGCGCCTTTTTCATCGTGTCGCAGGCTTTGATGCCAAAAAGGTGCAACGTTGTGCTTGAAGCGGTCAAGGAATTGCCCCCTTTGAGCGAAGGAAAACGAAAGATCTCGGATTATGCCACGACCAGCGGCGTTGGGTGCCTCTCGTCA
The DNA here is from genome assembly GCA_016937595.1 of Pseudomonas cedrina subsp. fulgida. Lineage (GTDB taxonomy): Bacteria > Pseudomonadota > Gammaproteobacteria > Pseudomonadales > Pseudomonadaceae > Aquipseudomonas > Aquipseudomonas fulgida. Next base: position 3,502 of record JAFHKH010000316.1, read on the forward strand.
TGTCGGCGTGCGACTTATGTGCAAATGCCAGCCGGCAGCATAGGCCGTTAATATGGCACTTCAACGGCCAGTTGTTGCCTGATGTGTATCGTTGCAAGTCGATTGCCGGGGAAAGCTGCAATGTGCAAACCGTCATCACCCAATGGGTGATGACGTGTTGAGGGAGGTGCGAGCCTACGGCTGCTCGGGTGCTCGTGGGTAGGCCTTTTTCGCCCAGGCAATATCGCCGTCGCTGATGCTCCAGCTCTCTGTAATACCAAAGTCGTCATGGGTCATGCTCTCATAGACGTGGTAGTGCATGACGGAATTCATATCGTAAGGCAGGAAGTCGTAGGTGCTGCTGCGCGGCAGAGGCAGCACCTCGTCTTGCACGCCCTGCCTGTCCAGGTTTGCCAGGCGCCGATAGCCCGTGTAGACATTTTCGCTGTGCCAGGGAATGTGCGCGTCAGGATGCTGGTGGGCATGGTGGGCGCCCAGCATATGCCCGAACTCGTGCATTACTACGTATTCGAATCGCGGGTCCTCGTGGTTGCGCGGCAGGAGCATACTGGGCAGCCATGGGCTATTTTGCGAGTCGGTGCCTATGGCTGATGAGCCGCCGGTGTCGCCGCGCAGGTTTTGTGAGATGCGCACATCACCCTCGTCACCGGTGACAAATTCAAACTTCAGATTAATATGGGGCAGCCACTGATTGGCAGCCCTCATCACTGCCTGCACGTATTCATCTTCGATCTCGTAGTCATACATGGCGATCTTGATCGTGCTGTTTTGCGGCCAATATTTGCCCGGCTCGCCGATATTGCGCCGACTTCTGGAAAGGCTATGGGTCTGTGTATCGGCGTTGCCAAGGGAAGTGGGCGGTTCGGTTGGAAGGGGCTGGGGTATCGACGACAGGTTATGGATCATCAAGGACACTCGACTGGTTGGAAACACGTAGGTGTGTTCGTCGAAAACCAGCAGACGTTCCCCCTTCAATTGTATGCAGGTGCGAGCCCGTGTTTATTCGTCACGGGCTCGACGTTTTAGCCCTTACGTTGAATAAACGCGCGAATGCGCTCAGCCGCTTCCACACATTCCGCCAACGGCGCAACCAGCGCCAGGCGCACACGCCCGGCCCCAGGGTTGAAACCGTCCACTTCCCGCGACAGGTACGAGCCCGGCACTACGGTCACGTGTTCTTCCATAAACAGGTCGCGGCAGAACGCGGCATCGTCGCCGTTCACATTCGGCCACAAGTAAAAGCCGCCATCCGGCGCCTGCACATCCAGCACCGGCTTGAGAATCGCCAGCACGGCGTTGAATTTCTCGCGGTACAGGTCGCGGTTGGCCAGTACGTGAGCCTCGTCCTGCCAGGCAGCGATGCTCGCCAGTTGGGTTTGCACCGGCATCGCGCAGCCGTGGTAGGTGCGGTACAGCAGGAAGGCCTTGAGGATCTCCGCGTCGCCCGCCACGAACCCGGAGCGCAGCCCCGGCAGGTTGGAGCGCTTGGACAGGCTGTGGAACACCACGCAACGCTTGAAGTCCTGGCGGCCCAGTTCGACGCAGGCGCTGAGCAGGCCCGGCGGCGGGGTGTGTTCGTCGAAGTACAGTTCGCTGTAGCACTCGTCGGCGGCGATCACGAAGTCATGTTCGTCGGCCAGGGCGATGAGTTTTTTCAGGGTTTCGACCGGGATCAATGCACCGGTCGGGTTGCCGGGCGAGCACAGGAACAGGATCTGGCAGCGTTGCCAGACGTCTGGCGAGACCGCATCGAAATCCGGGTTGAAGCCATTGGTGTCCAGGCACGGCAGGTAGTGCGGCTTGGCTCCGGCCAGGAACGCGGCGCCTTCGTAGATCTGGTAGAACGGATTCGGGCTGACCACCAGCGCGTCGTCGCCACGGTTGACCACGGTTTGGGTGAAGGCGAACAGCGCTTCACGGGTGCCATTGACCGGCAGGATATTGCGCGCCGGGTCGAGCCAGCCCGTGGGCACGTTGAAGCGGCGTTCGCACCAGGCGCCGATGGCCTCGCGCAAGGCCGGGATACCCAGGGTAGTCGGGTAGACGGCCATCTGATCCAGATTATTGCTCAGCGCTTCGGCCACGAACGCCGGGGAGGTGTGCTTGGGCTCGCCGATGGACAGCGCGATCGGGCGTTTATCCGGGTTTGGCGTGACACTGCCGAGCAGGGCGCGCAGTTTCTCGAACGGGTAGGGCTGCAGTTGGTTCAGGGCGTTGTTCATCGAAAGTCTCGTCAAGTTCGGTTGAAAACAGTCGGTCTGCCAGGCAAAGCAATTCAACTGTGGGAGCGCGCTTGCTCGCGAATGCGGTGTTTCAGTTAATCAATGGGTGGCTGACACACTGCTTTCGCGAGCAAGCCCGCTCCCACACAATCAAAAGGTCAGGCGCGTCAGTTCGACGCCCGGTTCCAGGCTCACGCTCAACTGCTGCACGATCGCGTCCTGCAGGCGACGACACAGTTCCGGGTCGGACAGCGGCTGGTTGTCGGCATCGGTAATGAAGAACACGTCTTCCACGCGCTCGCCGAGGGTCGCGATCTTGGCGTTCTGCAATGACAGGTCGAATTCCAGGAAAATGCCGCCGATGCGGGCCAGCAGGCCGGGGCGATCCGGGGCGCTGAGTTCCAATACCGTCACCGGGCGCTGGGCGTCGTTGGAGATGGTCACCTGAGGCGCAAACGCAAAATGCTTGAGCTGGCGCGGCACCCGGCGCTGGATGATGGTCGGGTAGTCGTCCGGGTTGCGCAGGGCGTCGGTCAGGCCTTCGCGGATTTTCTTTACCCGCGCCGGGTTGTCGCCGATGGACTCGCCCTCGGTGTCGAGCACGATGTAGGTGTCGAGGGTGAACTGGCTGCTCGAGGTGATCACCCGGGCGTCATGAATGTTCAGGTTGAGCTGGTCCATGGCGGCCACGGTCACGGCGAAGAAGTCGTGCTGGTCGGGCGCATAGATGAAGATCTGCGTACCGCCCTCGAACTCGCGCTGCGTGGTTTCCTTGATCAGCACCAGCGGGCCACCGTCGGCGGGTTGTTGCAGGATCGCGTCAGTGTGCCAGGCCACGTCGCCGGCGGTGTGGCGCAGGAAGTAATCGTCGCCCAGCTGCGACCACAGTTGCTCGACATCGTCCGGGTCGTTGCCGCCGCGCACCAGAATGTCCAGCGCGGCGCTCTGGGTGCGACGGATCTGCTCTTCGCGGTCCACCGGGTTTTCCAGGCCGCGGCGCAGGGCGCGTTTGGTCTCGGTGTACAACTGGCGCAGCAGGCTGCGCGCCAGGAGTTCCAGAGTGTCGGGTTGGTGGCGTTGATGTCGGAGACGGTCAGTACGTAGAGATAGTCGAGGTGGGTTTCATCGCCGACAATTTGCGCAAAGTCGTGGATCACCTGCGGATCGGACAAGTCTTTGCGCTGGGCCGTGGTCGACATCACCAAGTGGTTCTGTACCAGCCAGACGATCAGGCGGCTGTCCCACAGCGGCAGTTGGTGGCGCTGGCAGAAGGCCTCGGCATCCACCGCGCCGATCTCGGAGTGATCGCCATGCCGACCTTTGCCGATGTCGTGGTATAGGCCGGCCAGGTAAATCAGCTCGGGCTTGGGCAGCTTGGCCATGAGCTTGCTGGCCAGCGGGAATTTTTCTGACACCTGGGTGTACTGCAGCTTGCGCAGGTGTTTGATCAGGTTCAGCGTGTGGGCGTCCACGGTATAGATGTGGAACAGGTCATGCTGCATCTGCCCGACGATAAAGCCGAACTCCGGCAGGTAGCGCCCGAGGATGCCGTAACGGTTCATGCGCCGCAGGTTGCGGTGGATGCCGATCTTGCACTTGAACAGCTCGATAAACAGGCTGGTGTTACGGATATCGTTGCGGAAGTCTTCGTCGATCAGGTGGCGGTTTTCCCGCAACAGGCGAATGGTATCGGCGCGCACGCCTTTGATTTCCGGCTGTTGGGCCATCAATACGAAGATTTCCAGCATGGCGAACGGGGTACGGCGGAACACATTATCGTTGCGCGCCTCGATATAGCCGTCGTGCAGTTGGAAGCGCGAATTGATCGGTTGCGGCGGCGCTTCGTCTTCGGGGGCGAGGATCACCTCTTCGAAATGCTGGATGATCAGGTCGCTGAGCTGGGCAATGCTCATGACCACGCGGTAATACTGCTGCATGAAGCTTTCGATGCTGGTCTTCGCGTCTTCGCCTTCAAAGCCCAGCAGTGTGGCGATGGAGCGCTGGTGGTCGAACAGCAGCCGATCTTCGGAGCGCCCGGCGAGCATGTGCAGGGCGTAGCGCACTTTCCAGAGGAATTCCTGGGACGAGGCCAGCAGGGTATTTTCACTCTCCACCAGAAAGCCTTCGCCGGCCAGGGCGCGCAGGTTGAGGGTGCCGTACTGGCGCCGTGCAACCCACAAAATCGTCTGGATATCGCGCAGCCCGCCCGGTGAGCCTTTGACGTTGGGCTCCAGGTTGTACTCGGTGTCGTTGTATTTGTGGTGCCGGGCCTTCTGCTCGGCGCGCTTGGCCAGGAAAAAGTCCTTGCTAGGCCACATGTGCGCGGTGCTGGTGACCTCGAGCATGCGCTGGCGCAAGCGTTCGGGGCCGGCGATGGTGCGGCTTTCCATCAGGTTGGTAATGACGGTCAGGTCGGCGCGAGCCTCCTGGGCGCACTCGTCGACCGAGCGCACGCTCTGGCCCACTTCCAGGCCGATGTCCCACAGCAACGTGAGAAAACGCTCGATGGAATCGCGAAAGATCTCATGGTCGGCGCTTTCCAGCAGGATCAGCAAGTCGATGTCGGAGTAGGGATGCAGCTCACCGCGACCGTAGCCGCCGACCGCCACCAGCGCGATATCGGCGTCCTCACTCCAACTGAACTGCTCCCAGGCCTTTTGCAGGATATTGTCGACGAACCACGCGCGGTCCTCGATCAGCCGGCGGATGTCCCGGCCGCTGCGAAAGCGCGCATCGAGCACCTCGCGCGCCTGGCGGATAGCCTTCTTGAAGGCGGCGATGGGGCTTGCCTTCAAGGCCAGTTCGGCCTGGAACTGGCCGCGGTCGAAGAGTTCGGGATCCACCTGGGGCATCGATCGGCTTTCCTTTCTATCTGTCAGTCATTACGCCGTTGGGAAAACCTGTACAGCCTTTATGCCGAGACGCGGGGGATGGTGTCGTCGGCGCGCAGGGTAAAGATCTCGTAGCCGGTCTCGGTCACGAGCAGGGTGTGCTCCCATTGAGCCGAGAGCTTGCGGTCCTTGGTGATGGCGGTCCAGCCGTCGCCCAGCACCTTGGTGTCGGCCTTGCCCTGGTTGATCATCGGCTCGATGGTAAAGGTCATGCCTGCCTTGAGTTCCATGCCGGTGCCGGCGCGGCCGTAGTGCAGGATCTGCGGCTCCTCATGGAACACGGTGCCGATACCGTGGCCGCAGAATTCGCGAACGACCGAGAATCCGTTCTTTTCCGCGTGCTTCTGGATCACTTCACCGATGTCGCCCAGCCGGCAACCGGGCTTGACGATTTCGATGGCCTTGTACATGCATTCCTGGGTGACCTGGGACAGGCGCTCGGCCCACGCGCCACGGTGCCGACATGGAACATGCGGCTGGTGTCGCCGAAGTAGCGGTCCTTGATCACGGTCACGTCGATGTTCAGGGTGTCGCCGTCCTTCAGCGGTTTGTCACCCGGAATCCCGTGGCAGACCACGTGGTTGACCGAGGTGCAGATCGACTTGGGGAAGCCCTTGTAGTTCAGCGGGGCAGGGATCGCGCCTTGCACGTTGACTATATAGTCGTGGCAGATCTGGTTCAGGGTTTCGGTGGTGACGCCAGGCTTGACGTGCTCGGCGATCATTTCCAGCACGTCGGCGGCCAGTTTGCCGGCAATGCGCATGC
>JAFHKH010000317.1 GCA_016937595.1 Pseudomonas cedrina subsp. fulgida
AATCCCGGTGCTGATTCTCACCGCGCGGACTCGGTGACCAATCGCGTCGACGGCCTGCAAGCCGGCGCCGACGACTACCTGCTCAAGCCCTTCGACCTGCGCGAGCTCGCCGCGCGCCTGCAGACCCTGCTGCGCCGGGTGGCCGGGCGCAGCGTCAACCTGATCGAACATGGCCGCCTGGCCTACGACCCCAGCAGCCGCGAAACCTTCCTGGGCGGCCAGCCGGTAGACCTGTCGCGCCGTGAGCAGGCGCTGCTGCAAGCCCTGCTGCACAACAAGGGCCGCGTGCTGTCCAGCGAGCAGCTCAAGGACAGTGTCTACGGCTTCAACGACGAGCTCGAAAGCAATGCGCTCAACGTGCATATCCACCACTTGCGGCGCAAATTGGGCAATGGCATCGTCGAGACCGTACGCGGCCTGGGCTACCGCCTGGGCCCGGCTGACGGGGGCGAGGACACACCGTGAAAAGTCTGCGCCTGCGCCTGACGTTCAAGCTGGGCGCCGCCTTTGTGCTGATCTGGGCCTTCGCGGCGGCCTGGATGCTCAACGACTTGCGTAACCAGATGATGTTCTCCCTCGACCAGCGCCTGGTGGCGTCGGCGCGCATGGTGGCGGGGCTCACCGAGCAGATGCCGGGCCTGGCCAGTGAGAGCGCCGGCGCGCATGTGCATGGGACCCTGAACATACCGGGGGGCATGGCGTGTCAGGTCAGCTCCTTGCGTGGCGAAGTGCTGGCGCGCAGTCACGCGACCCCGGATGAAGGGCTGGAGTCACGGGTGAGTGGCTTTCGGGACCAGGTGATCGATGGCGTCAACTGGCGCAGCTTTACCCTGTCCCGTGGCGATCTGTTGATCACCACTGCCGACCGTCAGGTCGAGCGTGAGGCGCTGAACCTGTCGATCCTGCTGGCGGCGTCGGTGCCGGTGGGCGTGGCGATGCTGGGCTGCCTGTGCCTGTTGTGGCTGGGCATCGGCCAGAGCCTGCTGCCGCTCAACCGCATGCGTGACGCGCTGATGCGGCGCAGCGCCGACTCCCTTGAGCCGCTGCAGATCCACCCACTGCCCAGCGAACTCAAGCCGCTGCTCGACACCCAGAACCAATTGTTGCAACGCATCGCCAAGGCCATCGAGCGCGAACGCCGCCTCACCGGGGATGCGGCCCACGAACTGCGCAGCCCGCTGACGGCGATCAAGACCCACCTGCAAGTGGCGCGCATGACCGAAGGCGCGGCCCGCGACCAGTCCCTGGCCCATGCCGAGGAGGGCGCCGACCGCCTGCATCGCACGTTGGAGCAATTGCTGCTGCTGGCGCGCGTGGAAGGCAGCCTGTCATTCGACGATGGCGTGCAGTCCAATGCTGAAGAAGTGGCACGGCTGGCGATCCAGGATGCGAATGCCGGCGACAATGCGCGCATCGACCTGATCCTGCCGGGCAACCTGTCCGACGCGCCGGTGGGCATGCCGGTAGGCCTGGCGGTCGCGGCCTTGCGCAACCTGCTGGATAACGCCTTGCGCCACACGCCGGCGGATACGCGGGTGGAGCTGCGCGTGATCACCTCGGCCGATAACGTGGTGTTCCGCGTGCGTGACCATGGCAAGCAGATTGCCGCCGAGGACCTGCAATACCTGACCCAACGCTTCTGGCGCAATGGCAACAGCGAGGGCTGCGGCCTGGGCCTGGCGATCGTGCAAGCGATCGTGCAGCGCTGTGCCTGCTCGTTGACATTCGACAGCCGGGCCGATGGCCTGCGCGTCGACCTGGGGATGCCGCTGCGGCGCTGATCGCTGTTCTTTCAGGCGCCCACTTTTCTTTCAAGTACCAAATAGTTACCGCCTTCCTGAGGTTCAAGGCTTCAGGATGACGTTGATTTTTTGCGCTTGAACGGGCTGAACGACTCGGCCTGAATTGAAAAGGACGGTTCTTATGTTGGTCATTGATACCAGTTTTCCTGCCACGGGCTTCAACGAACGTAACGGCGAGCCTGTGCGGCAGGTCATCCTGCATTACACCGCGGCGCCCTTTGGCTCCTCCCTGCGCACCCTGACCCAGGATGGGGTCAGCGCGCACTATCTGCTGCCCGATCCAGATGACCCCAGCTACCGCGCTGCCGGTTATGAAGAGCTGCGGGTGTTTCGCCTGGTGGCCGAAGAAAAGCGCGCCTGGCATGCCGGGGTCAGCCATTGGGCGGGGCGCGATAACCTCAATAGCCGCTCGATAGGCATCGAGATCGTCAACCTGGCGCGGGATGACGGCGGCGTGTTCACGTTTCCGTCATACGGCGAGGAACAGATCGACGTGTTGATAGCGCTGGTTCGCGACATGCTTGGGCGTTATCCGCAGGTCGGGCCCACCGACATCCTTGGGCATTCGGACGTGGCCTATGCGCGTAAAAGCGATCCGGGGCCGCGCCTCCCCTGGCATCGTTTGCATGAAGCCGGCGTGGGTGCCTGGTTCGACGAGACGACGCGGGCGATGTATCAACGCCGGTTTTGCACCGGACTGCCCTCGGAAGTCGAGGTAGAGAGGGCGTTTCAGCGCTACGGCTACGCGCCTGCGAAGAACCGGCGGGCGTTTGAGCAAAGGACGCGGGCGTTTCAGATGCACTTTCGCCCGCGCGATTATTGTGGGTCTCTGGACGCAGAGACCTGCGCGATCTTATATGCGCTGAATGAAAAATACCTCGGACTCTGAAGCGGAACGCGGTCCAAATGTGGGAGC
>JAFHKH010000318.1 GCA_016937595.1 Pseudomonas cedrina subsp. fulgida
GGGCTTGCTCGCGAAGAGGCCGATACAGACAACACTTCACTCAAGCCGTCGGCTGACTGTGAGGAAACAACAAATCCACAAACTTCTGCGCAGTGGGTTGCGGTTCATGGTTGGCCAAGCCGGCCCGTTCGTTGGCTTCGATAAATACGTACTCGGGTTGATCGGCAGCGGGCACCATCAGGTCCAGGCCCACCATGGGGATGTCCAGGGCGCGGGCGGCGCGTACGGCGGCGTCCACCAGCGTCGGGTGCAGGATCGCGGTGACGTCTTCCAGGCAACCGCCGGTGTGCAGGTTGGCGGTGCGGCGCACGGCCAGGGTCTGGCCGCGTGGCAGGATGCTGCTGTAGTCGTAACCGGCGGCTTTCAAGGTGCGCTCGGTCTCGCCATCGAGCGGGATCTCGCTTTCACCGTCGGTGGCCGCCTGGCGCCGCCGGCTCTGGGCTTCGATCAACGCGCCGATGCTGTGATGGCCATCGCCGGTGACTTCGGCGGGCCGGCGAATTGCAGCGGCAACCACCTCGAAACCAATCACCAGAATGCGCAGGTCCAGGCCTTCGTGAAAGCTCTCCAGCAGCACGCGGCTGTCGAACTGGCGCGCTGCTTCAATCGCCTGCTGCACCTCTTCGATGCTCTGCAAGTCCACCGCCACGCCCTGGCCTTGCTCGCCATCGAGCGGCTTGACCACGATGCGCTGGTGCTCGTCGAGAAACTCCAGGTTGTCGTCGGCGCTGCCCGCCAACTGCTGCGCCGGCAGTTTCAAACCGGCCGCCTTCAGCGTTTTATGGGTCAGGCTTTTGTCCTGGCACAAGGTCATGCTGACGGCGCTGGTCAGGTCGCTCAAGGATTCCCGGCAACGCACGCGGCGCCCGCCGTGACTCAAGGTGAACAAACCGGCGTCGGCGTCATCCACTTGCACATCGATCCCGCGTCGATGAGCTTCCTCGACGATGATCCGCGCATACGGATTGAACCCCGCTTCCGGACCCGGGCCGAGAAACAACGGCTGGTTGATCCCGTTCTTGCGCTTGATCGCAAAGGTGGACAGCGCGCGGAAACCGAGTTTGGCGTAAAGGTTCTTGGCCTGGCGGTTATCGTGCAGCACCGACAAGTCCAGGTAGCTCAGGCCGCGGCTCATGAAGTGCTCCACCAGGTGACGCACCAGCACTTCGCCCACGCCGGGGCGCGTGCATTGCGGGTCGACCGCCAGGCACCACAGGCTGCAGCCGTTTTCCGGGTCGTGAAACGCTTTCTGGTGGTTGAGGCCCATCACGCTGCCGATCACCGCGCCGCTGTCTTCGTCTTCGGCCAGCCAGTACACCGGGCCACCTTGATGGCGCGGCGTGAGGCGCTGGGCATCCACCGGCAACATGCCGCGCCCCTGATAGAGCTGGTTGACGGCCGCCCAGTCGGCCTCGGACTGTACGCGGCGAATACGAAAGCCGCGAAACACCCGGGTGGCCGGGCGATAGTCGCTGAACCACAGGCGCAGGGTATCGGAGGGGTCGAGAAACAGCTGCTGCGGATCGATCCCCAGGATCTGCTGCGGTGCCGCCACATACAGGGCGATATCGCGCTCGCCGGGTTGCTCATTGAGCAGCTCCTGGGCCAGGCTCGCAGGTTCGGCAAAGGTATGACCGATCAACAAGCGGCCCCAGCCGCAATGCACCACGATCGGTTCGGCGGCCAATGGGCTGCCATCTTCGGCCAGCCGCGCTTGCAGACGCTCGTAGGTTGGCGCCTGGCCCTTGAGTAAGCGTTGGCTGTAAGCCGCTGCGTGGGGTTTCATCGATCAGAGTCCTTGTTCGCTGAGCCACAGGTTCAGCGCTGCCAATTGCCAGAGCTTGGAGCCGCGCAATGGGGTCAATTGGCCTTGTGGGTCGGTGAGCAGGCGGTCGAGCATGGCCGGATTGAACAGGCCGCGATCCTGGCTCGGGTCCAGCAGCAGCTCACGCACCCAGTTCAGGGTATCGCCTTGCAGGTGCTTGAGGCCCGGCACCGGGAAATAGCCTTTCTTGCGGTCGATCACTTCGCTCGGGATAACGCGGCGCGCGGCTTCTTTAAGCACTTGCTTGCCGCCGTCGGGCAGTTTGAACTTGCCCGGTACACGGGCCGACAGCTCCACCAGGCGGTAATCCAGAAACGGCGTGCGCGCTTCCAGGCCCCAGGCCATGGTCATGTTGTCGACGCGTTTGACCGGGTCGTCCACCAGCATCACCGTGCTGTCCAGGCGCAGGGCCTTGTCCACCGCCGCCTCCGCGCCGGGCATGGCGAAATGCTCGCGGACGAAGTCTCCGGCGGCGTCATTGGCCGTCAACCATTTGGGCGCGACGGTCGCGGCGTAGTCGTCGTAGCTGCGGTCGAAGAACGCATCGCGGTAGGCGGCGTAAGGATCGCTCGCGCCGTCCACTTGCGGGTACCAGTGGTAGCCGGCGAACAACTCGTCCGCGCCCTGGCCGCTCTGCACCACCTTGCAATGCTTGGCCACTTCCCGCGACAGCAGGTAAAAAGCGATGCAGTCGTGACTGACCATCGGTTCGCTCATGGCGCGGAACGCGGCCGGCAGTTGCTCGATGATCTCACGTTCGGCGATGCGCAGTTGATGGTGACGGGTGCCGTAGTGCTTGGCGATCAGGTCCGAATACTGGAATTCGTCGCCGCGCTCGCGCCGGCGTCTTCAAAGCCGATGGAAAAGGTCGACAGATCCTGCACGCCGACTTCGCGCAGCAGGCCCACGAGCATGCTTGAATCGACGCCGCCGGAGAGCAGCACGCCCACATCCACTGCGGCACGTTGACGGATGGCCACGGCTTCGCGAGTGCTGTCGAGGACACGGTCGGTCCAGTCTTCCAGGCTCAGGTGTTTCTCGTCCTCGCGTGGGCCGTACGGCAGGGTCCACCAGGTTTTCTGCTCGGTGTTGCCGCTGGCATCGATGCGCATCCAGCTCGCCGGCGGCAGTTTTTCAACGCCTGCCAGCAAGGTGCGCGGCGCGGGCACCACGGCGTGGAAGTTCAGGTAGTGGTTGAGCGCCACCGGGTCGAGCATCGGGTTGATGTCGCCGCCCTTGAGCAGCGCCGGCAGCGCCGAGGCGAAGCGCAAGCGTTGGCCGGTGCGCGACAGGTACAGCGGTTTCACGCCGAGACGGTCACGGGCGATAAACAGGCGCTGGGCATCGCGCTCCCAGATGGCAAACGCGAACATGCCGTTGAGCTTGGGCAGCAGCGCTTCGCCCCAGGCGTGGTAACCCTTGAGCAGCACTTCGGTGTCGCCGCCGGAATAGAAGGCGTAGCCCAGGGCTTCCAGCTCCTGGCGCAATTCCGGGAAGTTATAGATCGCGCCGTTGAAGGCCAGGCTCAGGCCCAGGTGCGAATCGACCATCGGTTGGGCCGAGCCGTCCGACAGGTCCATGATTTTCAGGCGGCGATGGCCCAGGGCAATCGGCCCTTGGGCATGGAAGCCCCAGGCGTCGGGGCCGCGAGGGGCCAGGTGATGGGTGATGCGCTCAATGGCTGCCAGGTCGGCAGGTTGGGCATCGAAACGTAATTCTCCAGCTAATCCGCACATAAATTCCTTACCGGTTTTTCCGTTGGGGAGGGTCGAAACTCAATACGCCCGAAAGGGCGCGTACCCAGAAACTGACCCAGTGCTATCCATGGAGTTTTAGATCAATAAGTTATAAGGCACCTGGCCGGTTGCTTCGTCGCCAGGCGCCAACCGCCCTGCGGGCTGTGCGCAAAAGGTGGTAGACAGGTCTGGCTTGCCCGCAAAAAGTGCGGGTGTGGCGGGGCGGATCGAGCGGCTATTTGAATCCATCGCAGCCACGTGCACGCTTATGGTAGGGGGCATTACTCAACGCAATAAGGACCGTTGCCGATGACGCAAATCCCCGAATTGATCGACGTGGCAAAGCCTGTGACCGAGGACGAACTCGACAGCGCTCTGCTGGGCATGACCGGCGACCTGGACAAGGTCCGCGTGCTGCGCAGCACCCTGCCGCGCTGGATGGTGCAAGCCAAAAGCACCACCCTGACAGCGCTGGAACAGCTGCATGGCGAAACCGAAGGCGCGCACCGCCGCTTGGAAGAGCGTTTGAGCCGCTTGGTACCGCTGGACCGATTTTGCCTGGAGCGCTTGCAGGCACACCTGATTGCCCAAGGGCATCCCGGGCTGGACGTGCACCGCGACCGGTTGGAACTGCCCGTGCTGACCGAGCTCAGTGTGGCGCCGTATCTGACCGGCGTTTCAATCCATAAAAACCACTGGGAGCAGCTCACCCTGATACAGGCCGCCATGCAGAATTTTCCGGCCTCGGCGGCCGAGTCGAAGATGCCCCCGGCGTTGATCCGCTCGGCGGCCACGGGCGAGGCGGCGGCGGGTATCACGGTGGCGCAGTTCATTGGTTACTGCCAGGAGCTGGACCTGGGCGGCGCCTATCAGGCGCATCTGGGCCAGGTCTTCAATCTGTCGCCCTCCGGCGAGGGGCTGGTGACCTTCAGCTATAACCAGGCGGCCTTGGACATCGGCCACGCCAAGTGCCTGGACCTGCAGATCGACGTGCACATCGCCCATGCCAAGGGACACCTGAGCGAAGCGACTTTTGACAGGTTGCTCAAACTGGTCAAGGCCGACCGCCGTGCGGGCGATGTGGACTACCTTGCGCCCGACGGCAAGCGCCTGATCTGGCAAGGCGTGAACATCGACGAGGCCTGTGTCTGGGGCGTGATGGTGCTGTCGGACGACACGCCCGGCCACTTCGCGGGAGAGCGTGTCGTGGTGTACATGCCCAACGAACCGCAACGCCCTTTGTTTGAGTATGCGTCGCTGGACGATTTCAAGACGTACCTGACGCTCCAATTGCAGGCGCCGTCCTTCCGGCGTTTTTTTCAAGGCTGCCTGGACGAGTCCGAGCGCGTTGGGTTTTTCCAGCGGTTTGATAAGCGCCGCACCCTGGGAGCTGTCGAGGCGCTGGCGGTCAGCGCCAGTTTTTCCGAATTCTTCTTCAACGCCTGCGTCGGCAAAGTCCAGCTGGACGCCCGTGTGCTGGCGGTGCCCGTCGCCGAGGTGGACGAGCAGGCACGACGCGAACGCCTGCTCGGCTACCTGGAGACCGGCCTGGACCTCCTCAATCTCGCCGCCTTCGTGGTACCGGGCCTGGGCCAACTGATGCTCGGTGTCGCCATCGGCCAGCTACTCGGCGAAGTGTTTGACGGCGTCGAGGATTGGAACCACCACGACCGTGCCGAGGCGCTCAAGCACTTGGTCAATGTGGCCGAGAACATTGCCGCCATGGCGCTGTTCGCCGCGGGCGGGCGCGTGGTCGGCACGTTGCGGCGCGAGGCGGGGGGCGTCAGCGATTTTTTCGACAAGACCGAGGCGGTCACGCTGGCGGACCAGCGCCCCCGGCTTTGGCGTCCGCGCCTGGCGCCTTACCGGCAACCGGATGACGTGGCGTTGCAGTGGGTCGCGAACCCGCAGGGGGTGTACCAGGCCAATGGTCGTTCCTATATCAAGCTCGATGGCTCGCTGTTCGGGATGTCTTACGACACGCACCTGGGCCGCTGGTGTATCGATCACCCCAAGCGGCCTCAGGCGTATCGCCCGCCATTGGCCCATAACAATCAGGGGGGCTGGCAGCATATTCACGAGCGCCCGACTGAGTGGCAGTACCCGTTGTACAACCTGCAACGCATCGACCCCAGCCTCAAGGTGTTGCCGCCCGAGGCGGTGGGCAATATCTCGGCGATTAGTGAATTGGACGTCGCGGACCTGCAGTACCTGGCGCAGGAACACGAGCCGCTGCCGGAGCGCTTCCACGACTGCGTGCTGCACTACGAACAGCATCGCAAAGTCACCGAACTGGCCCACCACCTGGAACATCAAACACCTCCCGGGCCGTTCAATGCCCATACCCAGTTGCTGGCGTTACCGATGATGCCCACGTGGCCCGAGGGGCGCTTTTTCGAGTTGCTCGACAGCCAGGGGAACTTGCTTGAAAGTCATCCAGACCTGGCGCCGTTCGACTACGAAGACCTGAGCATTCATATCACCGAGCAACAGCTCAAGCAGAATCAGGTCATGAGCACCTTGCTCACCGTCCTCAATGATGAGGAGCGCACCCAACTGCTGGGCACACCGGCCACCGGGCAAGCGGCACAGGACTTGTTGGCCCGGCGCCTGCTGGACACGGTCAAGTCCAATCACCGTGAACTGTGCCGCCGCTTGTACCGCAATCGCAGCTATCGCGTTGAAGGTGAACTGCTGCCGCTGACTCGGCGGTATCCGCAATTGCCGGGCAATGTCGCCTGGGAGCTGATGTCCAAGGCCACTCGCGCGCAGCGTCGGACCTTGCGCACCAGCGGTCGCGTGCCGCTGAGGCTGGCCCAGCGCACCCGTGAATCGATTGAACAGTTGCAACAGGATCAGGCCTTGATGGGCTTGTACTGGCCGCAATTGGCAGACACGCCGACACGACAAATCGCCGTGGGCATGCTGGGGCAGTTGGGGGCGTGGCCAAAAGATCTGTTCCTGCAATTGCGTGAGGGCCGTGTGGACGGTGAGGTGTTGGCTCAAACCGGGCCGCCCGCGGCACAGTCGCGCCGCACAGTGGTCAAAATTGCCGAGCGCTACCAGGCGTTCGACGCTGACGGTGCGCCGCTCAACCCGGTTGCCGATGGACCCGAGGGCTTTTACCAGGCGCTGCTCGACTGCCTGTCGCCACCGCAACGCCAGGCAATGCACCTGCACGGTGACTACGCCGCCAGTCGCCTGCGTAGCCAACTGCGGTTCAAGACCCAGGATGACCGCTCGGCCGTGGCGCGTTCCCTGTGGCCGGAACGCCCCAGCGTTGAAGCCTTTGCTGAGCACTGTGTCAAGGCCCAGGCGCCGGAGCCGTCCGAGATGCCGGTGGTGCTGCTGCGCAAGCTGAAAAAGCTCTACCCCGGTTTGAGCCAAGCGCAAATCGCGGACCTGCTGCAGGCCGCCGGCACTGACCCCCTCAGTCGGGCAAAGGCGGTGGAGCAGTTGGAACTGCAATACCGGGATCTGCAACGCGCGCTGAAGTTCTGGCGCCTTGACACGTCATGGCACGACCCGCAGACCGAACCGCGCTGGGACTATCAGCTGAGTCGCCATCAGGTCGTCAAGGCCATCGAGCGCAGTTGGCGCAAACTGTTCATCCTGCGCGACGCTGACGGTGCGCCGGTTCAAGGCCTGGCGCTGGACGGCATGCTGCTGGGACGTTTGCCGACGCTGCCGGCGCAGGTGAAGTTCGATCACGTGCGCAAGCTGTCACTGAAGAACATGGCCCTGAACGACGACGTGGCGTATTTTCTCAAGGCGTTCACCGGGTTGCACAGCCTGGAACTGAGCAATAACCGCATCACGCGCCTGCCCGAAGTCCTGTCGCACATGCCGCAGTTGCAACACCTGTATCTGGACGCCAATCAGTTGCAACTGAGCGACTACACCCACAAGAAATTGGCCGGCCTGAGCCAGCTGAAAACCCTCAACCTGAATGACAACCCGCTGCTGGATGCGCCTGACGTGAGCGCGATGTTCGAGCTTCGCGAGGTGTTGCTGCGCAATTGTCGCCTGCGCGATTTTCCAGGCACGGTTCGCCGCTTGCCGTACCTCAAGCATATCGACGTGCGCCAGAACGACATCAGCCAACTGCCCGACTGGCTGTTTCAGATGCCGCGCACGTTTACCGAAGCGGTCAATGTGCGGCACAACCCGCTGGAGGCGCGCACCCAGTGGGCGTTGGGGCAATACCGACGGCGCATGGGCGTCGGCATGGGCTATCTGGAAGATGACATTGCCCGTTTGAACGAGCAGAAGGCGCGCGACTTATGGCTGCCCGACGAGCGCAGCGCCGGCTTTGCCGAAAAGCACTTCGCCTGGACCGGGCTCAAGGAAGAGCCGGGCAGTGACGGCCTGTTTCGCTTGCTCGCCGAGCTGGGCAACACCGCCGATGCCACGTTTGTGCGCGAAGACCTGAACCGGCG
>JAFHKH010000319.1 GCA_016937595.1 Pseudomonas cedrina subsp. fulgida
CCGCCGGTTGAAGACGAAGCCCGGCGCCGCCTTGACGCCTTCGCCGATCAACAGATCAGCTACTACAAGGACGAGCGCGACTTTCCCGCCAAACCCGGCACCAGCCAACTCTCCGCCTACCTCGCGCGGGCGTGGTCTCGCCGCGCCAGTGCCTGCACGCCGCGCTGCAAACCAACGGCGGCGAGTTCGAGAGCGGCGACAAGGGCGCCATCACCTGGATCAACGAACTGCTGTGGCGCGAGTTCTACAAGCACATTCTGGTGGGGTACCCACGGGTATCGCGCCACCGTGCGTTCCGCCCCGAAACCGAGGCCGTGGCCTGGCGCAACGCGCCCGAGGACCTCGCGGCCTGGCAGCAAGCGCGCACCGGCCTGCCGATCATCGACGCCGCCATGCGCCAGTTGCTCGAAACCGGCTGGATGCACAACCGCCTGCGCATGGTGGTGGCGATGTTCCTGACCAAGAACCTGTTGATCGATTGGCGCGAAGGCGAGCGCTTCTTCATGCGCCACTTGATCGACGGCGACCTGGCCGCCAACAACGGTGGCTGGCAATGGAGTTCGTCCACCGGCACCGACTCGGCGCCGTACTTCCGGATATTCAGCCCGTTGAGCCAGTCGCAGAAGTTCGACAGCGAAGGCCTCTTCATCAAACGCTGGCTGCCGGAACTGGCCGCACTGAATAAAAAAGAGGTGCACGACCCTGAAGCTGCCGGCGGCCTGTTTGGCGTGGCCGACTACCCGCGCTCGATCGTCGACCTGAAAAAATCCCGTGAGCGCGCGTTGGCCGCTTTCCGCAGCCTGCCCCCACGACAAACCGCAGGGGCCGCCCATGAGTGACTTCCTGCGCCGCTTCGCCCAAAGCTTTGCCACGCTGGACAAGCACAACCTGCACCTGCTCGACAGCCTGTACAGCAAGGACATCCACTTTACCGACCCGTTGCATGAGGTACATGGCCTGCCCGCACTGCACCGGTATTTCGGCGAGTTGTATGGCAATGTCAGCCAACTGCGCTTCGACTTCCACGGTTTCGACCAGGTCGCCGAAGGCGAAGGCTACCTGCGCTGGAAAATGAGCTTTTGCCACCCGCGCCTGGCCAATGGCAAGGTGATCCGGGTGGAGGGTTGTTCTCACCTGATGTGGCGCGACAAGGTTTACCGCCATCGAGACTACTTCGATGCCGGCGCGCTGCTGTACGAACACTTGCCCGTGCTGGGCAAGGTCGTTGGCTGGCTGAAAAGGAGAATCGGATGAGCCTTACACCGCCCCGCCGTTACTGGTTGACCGGTGCCAGCAGTGGCATCGGTGCCTCACTGGCCGTGCAATTGCTCAACAGCGGCGCCCATGTCGCGCTCAGCTCCCGCACCAAAGGCCCTTTGGAAGCGCTCGCACAACGTTACCCCGGCCAAGTGCTGGTGGTGGCCGGCGACCTGACCAACAGCCAGACCGTGCGCGAGATCGGCGAACATATCGGTGTGGTCTGGGGCTCGCTGGACACGGTGATCCTCAATGCGGGCACCTGTGAGTACGTGGACGCCCAACAATTTGATTCATCGATCATCGAGCACGTCGTGCGCACCAACCTGCTGGCGAGCAGCTACTGCATCGAAGCCGCCCTGCCGCTGTTGCGCGCCGGGCACAGGCCGCACCTGGTCGGCGTCGCCAGCGCGGTGACCTACCTGCCGATGCCGCGCGCCGAAGCGTACGGCGCGTCCAAG
>JAFHKH010000032.1 GCA_016937595.1 Pseudomonas cedrina subsp. fulgida
CGCTGGAAGCAACGCTGTCGAGCCTGCAGGACGGGCGGCGCGCACGCTTCCTGTCCTGCCCGAAGGTGAAGACCCGGACACCCTGGTGCGCTCCGAAGGCACCGACGCATTCCGTGCGCGCATCAATCAACATGCACAGCCGCTGGCGGACTATTTCTTCCAGCAACTGACCGAAGAAGCCGACCCGCGCTCGCTCGAAGGCAAGGCCCACATGGCCACCCTAGCGGCCCCCCTGATCGACAAAGTCCCCGGCGCCAACCTGAAATCACTGATGCGCATGCGCCTGCTGGAAATCACTGGTTTGAGCGGCGAAGCCGTCAGCCAACTGGTGCACAACGCACCGCAAGATGCCCCGCCGGCCTACGACCCCGGCATGGATTACGATGCCATGCCGGACTATGCCGACTTCCACCAACCGCAGGAGGCCTACACGCCCCAGCAGGAGTGGACACCGAAAAAACCCGGCGCCGGCGGCAAGCAATGGGACAAAAAGCCCTGGAGCAAGAACGGCAAGCGCGGCGATCGCGACGCGCCCTATGCTCCGCGAACGCCCGTGGCCGTTGAAGCGCCAACGCTGATTGCACTGCGCACGCTCATCCATCACCCGCAGCTGGCGGGCAAGGTTGAGAGTGCCGACCATTTTTCCAACGCCAGCAATACCTATGCCCAGGTGCTGATCGCCTTGATCGAGGCGGTACAGAAAAATCCTAAGCTAAACTCCATTCAGCTGATGGCCCGCTGGCACGGCACCGAACAAGGGCGGCTGTTGAAAGCACTCGCGGAAAAGGAGTGGCTAATTGACGGCGATAACCTTGAACAACAGTTTTTAGACACCATTAATAGGTTATCCGCGGGTCAGCACACGCAGACCCTCGATGAGCTCATCAAGCGAGCAAGGCAGCCGGATTTATCGGCTGAAGAGAAAATTCAGATAGCAAAACAGATGCGCGACCTCTTAAAACAGAATGTTTGCGCATCAAACCCGACCTCAGCTGGCGTGTGAGGTCATAGCTCGGGTATAATCCTCGGCTTGTTTTTTGCCCGCCAAGACCTTCAGTGGATAGGGTGTTATGTCCGGAAAAGCGCAACAGCAGTCTCGTATCAAAGAGTTGATCACACTCGGTCGTGAGCAGGGCTACCTGACTTACGCGGAGGTCAACGACCACCTGCCTGAGGATATTTCAGATCCAGAGCAGGTGGAAGACATCATCCGCATGATTAACGACATGGGGATCAACGTATTCGAAGTCGCACCAGATAAGGATTCCCTTATGCTGGCCGACGCCGATACCGACGAGGCCGCCGCTGAAGAAGCAGCGGCCGCGCTGGCTGCAGTAGAGACCGATATCGGTCGCACGACAGACCCTGTGCGCATGTATATGCGTGAAATGGGTACCGTCGAGCTGCTGACACGCGAAGGCGAAATCGAAATCGCCAAGCGTATCGAAGAGGGCATCCGTGAAGTGATGGGCGCAATTGCGCACTTCCCTGGCACGGTCGACCACATTCTCTCCGAGTACACCCGCGTCACCACCGAAGGTGGCCGCCTGTCCGACGTGCTGAGTGGCTACATCGACCCGGACGACGGCATCGCGCCGCCTGCCGCCGAAGTGCCGCCGCCTGTCGATCCGAAAGCCGTGAAAGCCGACGACGAAACCGAAGACGACGATGCTGAAGCCAGCAGCGACGACGAGGATGAAGTTGAAAGCGGTCCGGACCCGATCGTGGCTGCCCAGCGTTTCGGTGCGGTTTCCGATCAGATGGAAATCACCCGCAAGGCGCTGAAGAAGCACGGCCGTTCCAACAAGCAGGCAATCGCCGAGCTGGTTGCCCTGGCAGAGCTGTTCATGCCGATCAAGCTGGTGCCCAAGCAATTCGAAGGCCTGGTCGAGCGTGTTCGCAGCGCCCTTGAGCGCCTGCGTGCACAAGAGCGTGCGATCATGCAGCTCTGTGTCCGTGATGCGCGCATGCCGCGCGCCGACTTCCTGCGCCAGTTCCCGGGCAACGAAGTCGACGAAAGCTGGACCGACGCACTGGCCAAGGGCAAGGCGAAATACGCCGAAGCCATTGGTCGCCTGCAGCCGGACATCATTCGTTGCCAGCAAAAGCTGATCGCGCTGCAGACCGAAACCGGCCTGACGATTGCCGAGATCAAGGACATCAACCGTCGCATGTCGATCGGTGAGGCCAAGGCCCGCCGCGCGAAGAAAGAGATGGTTGAAGCCAACTTGCGTCTGGTGATCTCGATCGCCAAGAAGTACACCAACCGTGGCCTGCAATTCCTCGATCTGATCCAGGAAGGCAACATCGGCTTGATGAAGGCGGTGGACAAGTTCGAATACCGTCGCGGCTACAAGTTCTCGACGTATGCCACCTGGTGGATCCGTCAGGCGATCACTCGCTCGATCGCCGACCAGGCCCGCACCATCCGTATTCCGGTGCACATGATCGAGACCATCAACAAGCTCAACCGTATTTCCCGGCAGATGCTGCAGGAAATGGGTCGCGAACCGACCCCGGAAGAGCTGGGCGAACGCATGGAAATGCCTGAGGACAAAATCCGCAAGGTGTTGAAGATCGCTAAAGAGCCGATCTCCATGGAAACCCCGATTGGTGATGACGAAGACTCCCACCTGGGTGACTTTATCGAGGACTCGACCATGCAGTCGCCAATCGATGTCGCCACTGTTGAGAGCCTTAAGGAAGCGACCCGCGACGTACTGTCCGGCCTCACTGCCCGTGAAGCCAAGGTACTGCGCATGCGTTTCGGCATCGACATGAATACCGACCACACCCTTGAGGAAGTCGGTAAGCAGTTTGACGTGACCCGCGAGCGGATCCGTCAGATCGAGGCCAAGGCGCTGCGCAAGTTGCGCCACCCGACGCGAAGCGAGCATCTGCGCTCCTTCCTCGACGAGTGATACCAGAACCCCCGGCCCAGGCCGGGGTTTTTGTTTCTACAGAATAAACCTCGCGCCAGACCCCTCTTCCAAAAGCCCGTCTACACTCGAAACATTCCCCGTGCCATAACGAGACCGTTATGCCCAGACTGCCGGCTGTGTTTTTGCTGTGGCTGCTGACCTGGACCGCAACGGCTGGCGCGTTGACTCTTAGCGACGATGAGCGTGCCTGGCTGGCGGACCATCAGGAACTGCGCCTGGGGGTGGACGCGTCATGGCCACCCTTTGAATACCGTGATGAAAAAGGCCACTACCAAGGCTTGGCGGCGGATTACGTGCGCCTGATCCAGGATCGCCTCGGCGTGAGGATCAAGCTTATCGAGCCACCCGACTGGGGCGTCGTTCTGGAGATGGCGCGAGACAATCAGCTGGACCTCATACCCAGCATCATGTCGACACCGGAGCGGCAAAACTACCTGGCATTCACGCGCCCCTATATTGACTTCCCGATGGTCATCCTTGCCCACGAAGGCGGTGCTCGTCCGCGCAATCTCAAGGACCTCTACGGACTGAAGGTTGCGGTGGTCGAGAACTATTCCCCTCACGAACTGCTGCGCACCCACCACCCCGACCTCAATCTGGTGGCATTGCCCAACGTCAGTTCAACCCTGCAAGCCCTGGCCACCGGTGAAGTCGACGCCGTGGTCAGCGATTTGGCTTCGACGGTGTGGAACCTGCGCGAACTCAAGCTTGACGGTTTGTACGTCAGTGGCGAGACGCCCTACCGCTATCAACTGGCGATGGGTATACCTCGCGACGACAAAATGCTGGTGGGCATCCTGGACAAGGTGCTCGCCGATTTGAGCCCGGAAGAAACCAACGCCATCCAGCAGCACTGGGTAGGCAGTTTCACCGACCACCGCACCTTCTGGTCTGACTTGCTGCTGTACGGCCTACCGGCGGTGTTGCTGTTGAGCACCGTATTGGCCATCGTGATCCGGATCAATCGCCGGCTCAGTTCGGAAATTGCCCGCCGCGTCGCCCTCGAACAGGAACTGCGCAGCAGCGAATATCACTATCGTGGCCTGGTGGAGAGCCTGTCTGCTATCGCCTGGGAAGCCAGCATTGCCGATTTCACCTACAGCTACGTGTCACCCCACGCCGAAGACCTGTTGGGGTATCCCCGTGCTCACTGGCTGATTCCAGGCTTCTGGCGCAACATCATTCACCCCGCCGACCTGACCCGCACCGAAGCCTACTGCTACCGGGAAACCCGCGCCAACCGGGACCACAGCGTTGATTACCGGGTAATCACCGCCGATGGCCGCTGCTTATGGGTGCGGGACATCGTCAGCCTGATCGAGCACGGCCATGAGCCCGTACTGCGCGGCTTGATGATTGATATCAGCGAGGCCAAGCACACCGAGGAAGCCTTGCAACTGTCCGAGCAAAAATTTGCCTCGGTGTTCCAGCAGTGCCCGGACATACTGCTGATCGCACGACTGTCCGATGGCTGCCTGCTGGAGGTGAACAAGGCATTCGAGGACCAGATTGGCCTGAAGGCCGCCGACGTGATCGGCAAAAGAGTCATCGAGCTGGATATCTGGGACATTCAAGGGCTTGGCCCTGATTTGCTGCAGCGGATGCAGACCACCAGCATCCGTAACCTGGAAATGCCCTTCCTGCGCAGCAATGGCAAGGCCTTTACCGGGCTGATTTCCGCCGAGCCGTTTCAACTTGATACCACGGAAGCCATCGTGGTGGTGGTGCGCGACATCACCCAACTCAAGCAAACCCAGCAGTTGCTGCAGACCTCCGAAGAGAAATTCGCCAAGGCCTTCCACGCCTCCCCCGATGGCCTGCTGCTGAGCCGACAACGGGACGGCCTGCTGATTGAAGTGAACGACGGCTTCACTCGAATCACCGGATTTTCCAGCGCCACATCGCTCGCCCGATCGGCGCTGGACCTGGGCATCTGGGTCGACCCCAACGAACGCAAACACCTGCTGGCAATGATGCAGCGCGATGGTTTTGTGCGTGACTACATCTGCCATATACGGCGCAGCGACGGGCAGATTCGGCTCTGTGAAGTGTCCAGCCGCCCCATGAGCATTGGCAATGATGAATGCATGCTGACCATTGCGCGGGACATCACCGAACGCCAATTGATGCAGGAAAAACTGCAACAGGCCGCCACGGTGTTCGAAAGTACGGCCGAGGGCGTACTGATCACCGATACTCACCAGAACATCAGCGCAGTCAACCGTGCGTTCACCGAGATCACCGGTTACAGCGAGGCCGAAGCCCTCGGCCAGACCCCGCGCCTGCTGGCTTCCGGCTTGCACGACAGCGCCTTCTACGTCGCCATGTGGCACCAACTGGCCGCCCACGGCCACTGGCAGGGCGAGATCTCCAACCGGCGTAAAAGCGGCGAGCTGTACCCTAGCTGGCTGACCATCAACGCCGTACGCAACCAAGACCAGTCGATCACCCACTTCGTCGCGGTGTTCGCCGACATCTCCAGCCTCAAGTTGGCCCAGGCCCGCCTCGACTACCAGGCGCACCACGACCCGCTGACCGGCCTGCCCAACCGCACGCTGTTCGAAAGCCGCCTGCAGGCCGCCCTCAACGGGCATCAGGAAACCGGCAAGCAAGGCGCCGTGCTGTTCCTGGACCTGGACCGTTTCAAGCACATCAATGACAGCCTCGGCCATCCGATAGGCGACTTGCTGCTCAAGGGCATCGCCGTGCGCCTCAAGGAACAACTGCGCGACATCGACACCGTTGCGCGCCTGGGCGGTGACGAATTCATCATCCTGCTGCCGGCCTGCAACACGCCAGCGACGCGCACTACCTGGCCAATAAACTGCTGGCCTGCTTTGCCCCGCCCTTCCAGGCGGGTGAACACGAGTTCTTTATCAGCGCCAGCATCGGCACCAGCCTGTATCCAAAGGACGGCAACGACGTGGCCACGCTGGTCAAGAACGCCGACGCCGCGATGTACCGCTCCAAGGCCAAGGGGCGTAACCGGGTCGAAAGCTACACCAGCGATCTCACCGCGCAAGCCAACGAACGCGTGGCACTCGAACACGAATTGCGCCGCGCCATCGAGCGCGATGAACTGAGCTTGTACTACCAGCCCAAACTGAGCCTGGCGACCCAGGAACTGATCGGTGCCGAAGCGCTGATCCGCTGGCGGCACCCCACCTTTGGCGACGTGCCGCCCGAACACTTCATCGCCCTGGCCGAAGAAAACGGCATGATCCTGCAGATCGGCGACTGGGTGCTCGAACAAGCCTGCCGACAACTGCATGCCTGGCAAGGCACCTTCGACGACTTCGGCCCGCTGTCGGTCAACCTGGCGGCGCCCAATTGCGCCATCCCGGCTTGCTGGCCCGTATCGAACAACTGCTGCGCGACTACCGACTCGACCCAGGCCGCCTGCAACTGGAGATCACCGAAAACTTCATCATGAGCCAGGCCGAAGAAGCGCTGGAGGTGCTGCACCAACTCAAGGACCTGGGCGTACAGCTGGCCATTGATGACTTCGGCACCGGTTATTCGTCCTTGAGCTACCTCAAGCGCTTGCCGCTGGATTTCCTCAAGATCGATCAATCCTTCGTCCGCGGCCTGCCCGACGACCCCCACGACGCCGCCATCGTGCGCGCCATCATCGCCCTGGGCCACAGCATGCAATTCACCATCATTGCCGAAGGCGTGGAAAACACCGCGCAACAGGCTTTCCTGGCGGCTGAAGGGTGTGAACAGATGCAGGGTTACATCGTCAGCCTGCCCCTACCGCCCGAGCTTTTTGCCGCGAAGTTTCTTCGTATGAGCATTGAGGATTTTTCGGATGGCACAGTGGGGAAACCATCGTTATAATCCGCGGCCTACTGAGGGCCTATAGCTCAGTTGGTTAGAGCAGGGGACTCATAATCCCTTGGTCGTAGGTTCGAGTCCTACTGGGCCCACCATACTCAAAGCCGCGCGTTGCGCGGCTTTTTGTTGTCTGCGAGAAAAACAGCTGGACCAGTCCTATGGTCCACAGGTACAAAATCAGTACAGTGCCAAAACAACGGTACGTTTTTGGAGCAGAAATAACATGGCCACCATCGTCAAAACGGACGCTGGCACCTGGAAAGCCCTAGTGCGGAAAACAGGCTGGCCGGCCAACGCCAAGACCTTTCGTACAAAGCGTGATGCTGAAGACTGGGCTCGTCGCACGGAAGACGAAATGGTCAGAGGCGTGTACATCCAGCGGAGCGGTTCAGAGCGCATGACGTTAGCCATGGCTTTGAAACGATATCTGGCCGAGATCAGCCCAACGAAGAAACCGACAACTCAGCGCGCCGAGGCAACCAAAGCTCAGCAGTTGATCAGCCATCTAGGCAAATACTCGATGGCTGCACTCTCCGCAGAAATCATTGCCAATTACCGAGATACGCGCCTGGCATCAATCACCAGTCGTGGCAAGCCAACAAGCAACAACACCGTGCGTCTGGAGCTGGCTCTTTTGAGCCATCTGTACACCGTGGCCATTCAGGAGTGGGGCTTGGGGCTAAGTTTCAACCCGGTGCTGAACATCCGCAAACCGAGCCCTGGCGAAGGCAGAGATCGGCGCCTATCTGCCGAAGAGGAACGTCGGTTGCTAGCTGCAGTGAATGCTCACAGTAATCCCATGCTTGGTTGGATTGTTCGAATCGCCCTGGAGACCGGCATGCGCTCGTCGGAGATAACATCTTTGCGTCGGCATCAGGTTGATTTGAAAAGACGCGTGGTGCGCCTCTCTGATACTAAAAACGATAGCGCACGGACCGTACCGCTGACCCGGCTGGCCACTGACACTTTCCAACTGGCGATGAGCAACCCTGTTCGCCCAATCGATTGCGACCTGGTGTTTTTTGGGGAGCCTGGCAAAGAAGGCAAGCGCAGCGCCTATGCCTTCACCAAAACGTGGGGCAAGTTGAAAACGAAGCTGGGCATGCCCGACCTGCGCTTTCATGACCTTCGCCATGAAGCAGTAAGCCGATTGGTAGAGGGCGGCCTTTCTGATCAGGAGGTGTCAGCCATCAGCGGGCATAAGTCGATGCAGATGCTGAAGCGCTACACGCACCTACGAGCTGAGGACTTGGTAGGCAAACTAGATAAGTTAGAAGCAAGAAACTCCAAATGAAGCTGCACAGACCTGCCGGAGCCTTTGCATTCGACAGGACCCGTCATTTGCAGTGGACTCGACCAATTCGTTTTGTGGCGATCACCGGCAGACCGACCTAGGGCGGATGCTCAGTACTTATAGTACTCGGCTGGGCCGGTAAAGCTTGCTAAAAACGGAGACCGGATTTTGATAAGCGAATCACAACTGTGGACTCCACTCCATGGAGGTGACAACTGCGCTTTCTAACCTTGAACTTCCCGCCTCAACCAAGTCACGTGCTTGATGCGTGCAGACTCCAGCCGTACTTATTGCTGTAGGTCTGCTCCGGGCGGTCAATCCCCCGCCCAAAACGAGCTCGTCCGACGTACTTTCCCCAAGCAACTAATCATTCCCCAGGCTAGGGGGTTGACGGAATCACCTCCTAAACAACAGGCCATAGCGGCAGTATTTCACCACCATCGGCCTCAAGATAGCCACTTTTCGGTATAGCAATGCACCGTAGAGATCGGCACCTCCCTAGCCACGCGCATGGTAGGATGAGGTTGGAGATAAGACTTATGAAATGTAACGGTCGGCAGGCTGTATTCCTACCTGGCTACCCCCTATCCGAGGTGTACTTTTCCGTGAGCTCGATTTGAAAACTTCCGACCCAATAGACGTGATTATTCTTGGTGGTGGTCTATCAGGCCTGATGGCTGCGATTAGACTTATACGTCAGGGAAAAAAAGTCACAGTAGTGGATAACAGCCTGCCGGAAGCAGGGGGGAAATTAGGAGGATTCGCAAAATTCTCCGGCGCCAAATTTTCTCTACCTCCTGCAGGGATGGGATTATTGACCCTAGCTGGTACAAAAGAAAGGCTACACCAGAAGATAGATGAAGTTATTGAGATACTAGGAATTGGGAGTTTAGCTAAGCATTCCTCTTTTGAGCGGGGGGCAGATGAAGAGATATATCTAGGATTAGATACTGAGCTGAGATCGTATAACTCGATAGTACTAAGCCCTCCACAGATCGATGATTTACTTGCAAGATTGACAACGCTTATTTCAGATAGCTGCCAATTAATCAGGGGAAAAGCCGAATCAATTTCGCCAAATGAACAAAGCTGGGTTGTGGCCGTTCGAGAGATAGATAGCAACTTAACTTTGAATTTTACTGCAAAAACTATTTTCTACGCAGCAGGAAGATTAGAATCTAAAATTCTCACTAATGCAGGCGCTGAAGAGTATCCAGGTAAAGGTCTCGATGTAGGCTTCCGAGTAGAGTTCATGCAGCGCGAGTCAGTAGGGGCGCTGAGAGATTTAGGCCCAGATGCAAAGATCATGCACAAAAGTGCTAGGACATTCTGCCTAAACTCCCCCGGCGAAATTTTTTACTACAAATATGGAAATATGGATATACCTGGAGGGGTGGTCGCCAACGACAACGTGAACACCGCCAATGTAGGAATTCTGTCTCGAATTAAGGACAAGGAAAAAAGCGGCCGTGAAATAGTTGATAACTACGCAAAAATTAGAAATCTACCGAAATCGGGAGTTCAGACCGGCCGACCTGATTTGTGTGCCGACTTACCTTTAAGTATTTTGTTAGGAGAGAAGATCACCAAAGAACTGCAAGAGTTCACCAATATACTTGGAGATTTGCATCTAATAAATTGGGATCTTCCATTTCGGATTCACTACCCTTTGATTGACTGGTATTGGGGGACCTATTGTAGCGGACCGTCGCATAAGACCTCCCTTCGTGGTATCTACGCCTTAGGGGACAGCGCAGGTCACGCTCGAGGACTGTTACAAGCCGCAATATCAGGTTGGCTAGCATCGGAGGAATATTTAAGTGAAATTAACCACTAGAGCATGGGACCCATTATACGGTAGAACCGATTTCTCCAAATACGAATATAAGCTTATCTCGCTGCCAGAAGTACAGCGGTTAAGGGGTATTCGGATGTGCAACATTAATTCACTTTTGGTGACTGGCGCATCAGAAATATCGCGATTTGAGCATACCCTCGGTGTACTTAGACTCACTCAGGAGTGGATAAAATACCATATAGTTTCTGTTGAAGAAGCTAATGATTTGACTGCGGCGGCATTGTTACACGATATGCAAACAGGCCCTTTTGGGCACTCCTTGCAATACGTTTTAGAAGAGAATGAGGTAGAGGGGGATTTTGTTCATGAAGATATCGCACATGGCAAAATAAATCACTATCATCAAGATTTAATCGCTAACGCCTCTTTTGCTGGTAGGCCTTTCGGCGCTGACGCATTACTTGGCTCTAGGTGGAAAAATGTTGGAGAACTGATAAAAGGTAAAGGCCGATTAGGTCCGCTGATATCCGGGACTATGGACCTAGACAATATTGACAACGTTGTCAGATTAGCCTACCACGTGGGGGTCGCATGCCAGGAGGACTCGAAAGTAGCTATAACTCTGGCTCGCGATATGGACGTAATTAACGGCGAACTAAATTTTTCCGAAGCGACTATACCTAGTATTATGCGCTGGATAAAAATACGGCGTGATCTTTACAACCTTTTGCTATTAGATTGGGCCGAATTTTCAGCAAAAGCTATGTTTACACGAGCAATGGAAATAGCTCTAAGCAAAAACATATTAGGTTCCAATAGCTGGGTACACACGGATGCCGAGCTACTCACGGTTTTGGAAAAAAACGGCATCGGTGAGAACCAAGCTGTCGGCGACTTAGTTAAACGCCTTCGAGTGGGTGAGCTGTACCGGCCGATCGCTATGCTGCAATGTGCTCACATTAACTACTATAACGACCTAAACTCTCCTGAAAGAAAAGCAGAGTTTGAGTCCAAAATTACTGAATACACGAAAAAAACTTACAACACAAAAATCAAGATAATTATGCATTTAATATTAGACAACGGAAAGACACAGCGCGCAGTGTCATTAAGACTAAAAGAAAGTGGCGAATATCAAACTTTGGGACAAAACAGTAAAAAACTGTTAATTGGATTTTTTGTATCCAGAAACAGCTTATCTGATAGCAATCAAAGGTTATTAGGCATACAGATAAATACCATGCTGAACGAATACGGCATTACAGATTTGTCTGATATAGATGATCCTATGGCTGAAAAACAAATAGATCAAGCTCCAGCCCATGACCTGCAAATGAATTTGATATGATAACTACCCGCATATGGCGACAACTGGAAAACATTGACTGGGACTTTTCCGAGCATTTGCTAGGGAGTAGCAAGGCAATCCATTGGTATCCAGGGACTTTTCCTTCGGAGGTGCCTGGGACGCTGATACAAGCCCTTTCAGCGCAAGATGACCTTATTTTCGATCCATATGGAGGAATAGGAACCACTGCACTTGAGTCTCTTCGTCAAGGCAGACGCGCATGGCTTGTGGAGGGAAATCCTGTCGGATGCATTATCAGTTATGTCTCGGCTGGCCTGCTGCTTCTAAAAAGCGTGGACCCGTCCCTCCCTGCGATACTCGTAGCATCTTTGCGATCAATTATAGAATCGAACAAAAACGACAATTTGACTGTACAGCTTAGAATCAAGGAAGATAATGTCGGCAAAGATATCGATAACATTCTAGCAAAACTTATCCAACCTACACCGAAGCAATTATATAACGCTTTCTCATGCGAACCCAATTGGGAAAGCTTGGCAAAGTGGGTTGAACCGCAGACGCTGATCAACTTACGGAAGCTGCATTATTCTATAAAAACCACCCCACTTGGAAACTTTGGAAAATTAGCAGGTCTAGTTATGACCTCAGCAATACTACGCCCTGCTTCTTCCCAAACCCAGAGCTGGGGACACATTGCCGACAATGTTTTGCCAAAATCGTTTGAATCAAAGGATATATATAAGCTGTGCAATAACTGGCTCTCTCGCACGCAAAACATTATAGTAAAGACTCAGGTCACTAGCAGCCCAGGTAACGAAAAAAGATTTTGGTTGTCCTTACACAGTTGGCAGAAGCGAAAACTACCAAAAATCAAGCCTAGTATAGAGGTTAATGTATTATTGACGTCACCTCCTTATGCAGGAGCTATTGACTATACGCTGGCACAACGTTTATCTCTCTACCTGTTAGGCCACAGTGAAGACAATGTTAAAACACTGTGCAGTATGGAAATTGGAGCTCGTAGAAAAAGATTTTTACCAGCGTCGCAGGCTAATTGGGTTTCAGATATGGTACACGCGTTGTCACAGCAGGTAACCTATCTCTCGTCCAACGCATCGCTGGCTTTCGTTTTACCGCATAAAGATGCTGGCCGTGAGGCCGGGCCAGTAGGGATTGAAGCATATCTAAGGAGTATTGACTGCAGTAAATTGATGGAAGTTGAACGCTCTATCCGTCAAGGCAGAGCCAGACAATCATGGACATCCATAAAAAAAGAAATTATCCAAATTTACGGTTTCTAGACCAGGAAGTATAGAAATGAGAAAACTACTCGTATTAGTGGGTTTGCAGGGAGCCGGAAAAACCACTGCACTGCAGAATGTTAAAAACTTCAAGGTACTTCGTCCATCTACCTCAAGAGCGCAGCGTCCCAACGAGTCGCCCAACGACTATCATTTCGAAACCGCTTGGGAATCGTCATTGATGGCTTGGGAAATAACATTTGGAACTTCGAAATATGGCATGCGCCTTTCAGAATTAGCTGCTGTCATCGATGTCGGAATAACAGTATTCGAACCGGGAAATATTAATACTTTAGAGACAGTAAAACCTAATTTGGATTTCGAAGTTATAACTATAGGTGTGGACACCCTATCGACCCTCAGCGATCAGCACTCTCGCGTCAACAACGATGCAAGTCGCAAAATCCCGGACCAGCAAGAGTTTGAGCGTCAGCATACGGCGGTACTAGAATGTGATGTAGTTCTTAGCGGGAACGAAAATGTGATAGCCGATGGGGTTGAAGCCATTATTCGTAGCGTTACTGGACGAGGAGGCTTGATTGATTCTGATACTATAAAAAAATTTATTGCAGCCGGCGCTCTTCTTACTAATGCAAAGCCTTCTCAAATTGAGACTGCAAGCTATGATCTTACCTTGGCAGATAAATACTGGTGCCAAGGTCAATATATCGAAGTTAACAATAATGAAGTAGTACGGATTCCTGCGTATTCTTTTGTATTCGTTACGGCGCAGGAAGAAGCATGCTTACCTCGATTCATCAGCGGCAGCTTTGACCTTACAGTTTCAATGTTTTTTGATGGCATAATTCTGTCTAACGGCCCACAAGTAGATCCTGGTTACCGCGGCGCTCTTTTCTGCATGTTGTACAATACTACGGATGCAACGGTTGCGCTCAATCGAGGCTTAAAATTTGCTACTATGCAGTTCTGTACGACCATCAGAGTTTCCCCCGGCTATAGCGGGCAGTACCAAAGTAAAAGTACATTCCAGGATTTCGTAAGTGGCCGGGTCGCAATCAGCCCGGGTGGGAAAATTCTTGAACGCCTAACTGCGGTGGAGCAAGGTCTTGAAGGAAAACATGAAACTTTGCGATTAGAGGTACGTGAATCCGCTAAGACTATACGATCTGATTTTGTTACTTGGTTTGGAGTTGTAGCAACTATCACGTTTATCCTTGCTGGTTATGCGTACACAATGGCTGACAAAGCCAGTTCGGCCGCAGATAAAGCTACTAGCTCCTCTGAAAAGGCTAACGCTATAATAGAGAAAAACGAAGCTTCTCAAAAAGCCTTGGAGCAACGCTTAGATAAACTAGAGAAAAATTCAGCTTCTATCAATAAAAGAAATCCAACCTCAAAATAGACACTCTATATCTTTGGAGCATTAACAGTTTGGAGCATAATCATGGCTAAGATAGGCGTTTACCTTGGATCGCGTGATGTGTCTCCGCTGTACACAAATGCAGCCTTACTGTTGGGTCAGGAGATTGCAGCACGTGGTCATGTCCTCATCTGCGGAGCCAGTGGTAGCGGGATGATGGGAAAACTGATTGGATCCGCGATTGATGCAGGGGGGGTCGTCATTGGAGTGTTGCCTAGGGAAATAGCTTCTAATGAAATCCCCCACCCTAGTTTGATTCACATACACTCAGTTCCAAGTGTTAGTGATCGCAAGAAAGCAATTCGTGATTTATCCGATATTATTATCACTTTTCCTGGTGGGATTGGAACGCTTGATGAATTTTTCGAAACCTACATGC
This sequence comes from Pseudomonas cedrina subsp. fulgida, assembly GCA_016937595.1. GTDB lineage: Bacteria > Pseudomonadota > Gammaproteobacteria > Pseudomonadales > Pseudomonadaceae > Aquipseudomonas > Aquipseudomonas fulgida. The sequence goes on from JAFHKH010000032.1 coordinate 14,242, forward strand.
TTAAAAAGTCCAATTTATATAGTAAACCCATTGGCCTATTGGATATCGGTAACTTTTATAAATATCTAATCGCGCATATCGACGTAATGGTCACCGAAGGATTTTCTAAAGAAAAGCATCGTGCGCTTTTTACATGCTCGTCGGACGTGGTAGGGTTACTAGAAGGCCTACTTACTCAAATACGACCCAGCGAGGATCTGAGCATCTAATCGTAAGTTAATTAGCAATCGTTGTGTAAAACCATATCAAGAAGAAGCTAGCGTCAGGGAGGTCACCAGCAATTTAGGGTCCGCGCTAGCTTTGCCTCCTCTGATCGGCCGCCCTTATCGATACAACTCAATTTGGTGATCTGCAGGTGCTGAACCGCTGTACTTGGGTCGACCACTGCAGGGTCCGCAGGTCAGGCCAGATGCATACGATCGCTCAGCACGAATACAAATTACCGGTCGTTGGTTATGCATATTAGCCGTTGCTGCAGTGTACTTGCCCATACGCCTAAACGGCCTATTCACCAATCCAAGCTTCAACAGTTCTTGCACGCTTATAGCTCTCCCATCAGACGAACTAGACCATCGACAGTACCCTTGCTAAGCCCCACTTCCTTAGCGATTACCGTGATCGATAGCCCTTTCATCGTGGCATCCCTTATCGCCTTTCGAATTAGTTCCGGAACCTGCGCCTCGCCGGTTAGCGGGTTGATGTAGCTGCCTGCATGCTGCGTATTCATCAACGATTCAAGGCTTTTCTTAGCTTTTGATATTGCCTGACGCGATATGCCCAACCGCCTCGCCATCTCTGATTGGCTGATCCCCTCTACGTGCATGAGCCAAACTTTCTCGCGCAGACCAAATGAGGGAGTTTTACGCGAAGTCACCACATGCAAACCTGAGTGCACCTGGTCGTAGGCAACCTTTCTTACCTCTTGAGTATCGGCAGCACTAGGTGCTCGAAAATTGAACGCAAACTCAGATCGTCCCGCTCCGCTGAGTGCGGTTAGATGGCGTTGGAACGCAGCCTTGTAGCGTAAGTCAGCATGATATTTAGACGAACCTGGCTTATGTACGTGGCAGTACCGACTACTTAGATTTCCAGCAACGATTCGCTCGATGCGAAACCGTTCGAATACGAGGCGCAGCTTTGCAGCCTCTGCTTTCGATATCAAAATACAGAATGGAGAGAACCGTAGACTGCTTTCAAGCATCCAAGCCTGCGCCAGCCTGGCCTCTTGTTCTTCATCTGAGAGCTGGCACTGAGCGGAGCGGACAATCTCGCCGACCTCGTGACGCTGATGTGCTGCAAGCTCCTGCAGCCTGTCGGACCGGATGCTAACTCTCCAACAAAGCTCACAGTAACCGCCATCCTGCGGACGGGTCCGGTCATCTATAGCGGCATCAAAGTCCCTCAGTGCCTTTGTACGCAGAGGTCTGAAGTGATGCATCAATCGAAACAAGTCACGTACAGATTCCAAAGCTCCGCAAAGCGGTTCCGCGCCTTCGAACGGCACACCCTTCGGATTGAGCAAGCTACGAATTGCGAACCTAATATTTGAATCCCAGCGATCCAAGTTTTGGAGCTGCCAGTCGATCTCCGGCATATTTTCTGGTCTAACAGGTATCAAATCGCGAGCCAGAACATGTGCCGTCAGACCGCTTCCATCTATCTCAGGTTGTGCAACGTAAGGTGCTGCGTAAAAAGGTGGTGGGATATGGGCCATTTCCGACAGCCGAGCACCAATCAGCAAACTCTTGGCCCAGTCGCCCTTGTAACCAGCTAGGCACTGATCAAACGGCCCATCCAAATTCGCCCTCACCAGAGGCCAGATGGGATAGCGCCTGGAGGTTAGGCTCGAGGATGCATTAAGCCGACCTAACACCGCTCTGTAGCCAGAAGCAAACTGGACTGAACAACGAGGATCGTGATCGTAAACATCGAGCAGATTCGTCAGGTAATCGAGGCGCGCCATGTCAACCTAGAAATTAAAAACATTCGCCTCATTCTAGGCGTAATTACTCGTAATGTTCTACCTACATTACTCACTGTAGGCAAAGAAACATGACAACCGAAGAGCTAATTCTGACCAGCAACGGGGGCTCTCCCCTACTGTCACTATCGCAGGTCGCAGAGATCCTTCATCGCAGCCCTGAGGGGTTGCGCATAACATTATCGGGAGACAACGACATCGCCCGAAACTTGAAACCCTGCAGGATAAAAATTGGTCGGCGCGTCTATTTCCGCGTAGCTGGCATAGCTCGATTTATTGACGAAGCGTAAGACTAGCCCGTGTCCGCAGTGACCAAACTATCGCGACTGGTGGAACGGGCTTCCAGGCTCCCAACCACTCCGACGGTGGCATCACTGGAACCAGTCCGGTCTGAAAAAGTGCTGACGAGCTGGCCAGACGAAGTGAGAGGCGTACCCAATATCACTCTCCGGTCTGCGCTTTTCGGGTCCAGTCGCTCCGCTTGCAACGCATTCCTACAGCGCGCCGAAATTTACACCCAGAGGCCCACGCAAATGAGATACACGGGACCACGTTTAGACCAGGGCGATTTGGATGTCTGGATCACGTTGTTGCATATCGCTCGCCAAAAGCAGATGGGGAAATCTTTTAAAACCAGCGCGTACGAGCTTCTGAAACTACAAGGGAAGACGGATGCCGGGAATAATAGAAAAACGCTCTACAAGCGCCTGTTCCGCCTCGCAGCGGGCACGCTTGAGTTAACAGCAAAACGCCATTCCTATACAGGCGGCCTGATTGACTCGATCCATAGAGACGATACCGAGCAAAAGCTCGTCATCACTTTGAACCTTGAGCTTTCTTACTTGTTCGGACCAAATGACTTCACCCACATTGATTGGGCCGTTCGCAGAAGTCTGAACGCGAAACCACTAGCACAGTGGCTACATGGGTATTTGTCGAGCCATGCTGAGCCCTTCCCTGTTTCGATTGATACGCTAATGAAGATGGCCGCAGTCTCGACAGCTCTACATCAAGCCGTGAGCAAAATATTCGAAGGGCATTGGACGCACTGCAGCAGGCAAGCAATCTGCACGGACAGCCGTTCAGCTACGAAATCAGCGGTGGCAACGTGTATTTCACAAAAACCCCAACCAATAGCCAGGCTAGGCACATTGCAAGGAGAAGCAGCGGCTCTAAAGCAAAAAAATAAGTACCGTACCATTGGCTAGACAGCCCCGTACCGTTGGCTCGGATGTACCGTACCGTCGGCTAAAAAATACCGTACGGCTGGCTAAATTATTTACAAGTCTAAATGGCTGCAAGCCTCGCCACTGAAGGGCTGCGCGGACAACGCGCATCGCCTTAATCCTTTTATAATCATCTTAATACAGCTTGGAGACCATAATGATTGAGGTCGAAGCAGGCAGCGGCAACGTATACGCTGATATTGGCGACCCTGAAGCGAAGGAAATGCTGGCCAAAGCACGGACGGTTTCCTCGATCATCCGACTCATCGAGGAAAAAGGGCTGTCACTTGGTGACGCAGCACGACTGGCGGCCGTTCCACAGGCGCAGTTAAGCAAGCTTCTGATCGGTCGCTTTCAAACTAACGCCCTAATCGATTTGGAAGAGATGCGGAAAAAAATCCGGGATTGCAAAAACACATGACGAACGTACCTATCGAGCAGCCTAGCTACTGGCGAGACTATTTCATCGCCCTAGATAAAACCCCGCTCGGCCTTGCTGTCTGGCGAGGAATTTTCGACGATACGGAGCTTTGTGCAATCATTACGCTGCCAAAAGAATCCGTCGAAGATGCTCTTGAGAGACACCGGCGCAAGTTGCAAGCCATGCTGCACGCCCTCGAGGAACTCGATCTTCCTGAATTGGAGTGGCTACCGCCCAAGGTTCGGCAACAGCTAGAGATGTTATAGGCAAATCACGTCAGCGTTCGATATCTGCCTCACGCGAATCTTGCTCTTTCGCAAGACGACGTGCCTCGGCTTCGGACCTGATCTGCTCCAGTGTAATGGACGCCCGGGATTGTTCCTGATCGGGCTTTAGCGCCTGATCTTTAACGTGACCTCGCTCCACTGCCTTGGATCGCATCTGCTCAATGCTGGAAACGTTCTGACCATGTACATGGCCGCGACCTTCTGCGTTTCCAGTGCGGGCCAACGAGGCCTTCATCTGCTCCATCGCGCTAGGTAAGCAGGCACTTCCCTCCCCTCTGTCTCGCTGCAGTTGATTAATCAAACGCTCTCCATCATCGCTTCGCGCTTGCTCCATTCTACGGATCTGGTCGCGGACCTCCTTCTCCTGGTCTGATCGCTCTTTTTGATCTCGCAATTCTTGAGCTAACTTTTCCGCCTGCGGAATCATTTCGATGTGGCGCATGGTTTCAAGGTTCTCGCGGCGCTCATTCTTTTGGGAGAGCGCTGTGGCGATTCGTCCGGCCTCTTCTCTACTAATTCGCTCAGCTCTTTCTTTATTAGTAGGACTACGATTGGATTTATCTGACACGTCGCTTTGCCTCCCGACCGGACCGGCCGCAATGATGGTCTGTTGCGGGCTACCACCCGAGTTTTTTTGCAATTGAGTTCGCCGTTCGCGCTCTTTATCGAGGCTAATAATCTCAGCTCCAGCGCTAGGCACTTCGCGCCGTAAATCATCACGAGAACGGGAAAGCTCGGCTCGGGCCTGTCGGAAGTCGATCACCTTTGCACGCAGCAACGGATCTCTCCACTCGCTAGGCAAATATTTCCGCTCTGGGGTTAACCCAGTGCCCCGTTCGGCATGACTGCGCATGTCGATTCTCTCTGCAAACCCTGCTCGCTGTAGATGTGTGTTGCAGCTCGTCTCCCAGCGGTATCGCAACTGACGTAACTCCGCTTTACGCTCAGCCGCACTCAGGGTGAGTCCAGCGCTTGGGCCATAGCCCTTACGAGCACCACCAATCGCTGGATTCTTAGAGTTATAGCGCTTGAAATACTGCTCAGGATCACGTTCGTAGCTATCACGCTGCCGCTCACTAAACATCAAATGTAGGTGGGGCTGCTCTCTGCCGTCTGTTGCTTTAGGTGAGTGAATCGCCCATTGATAAGCGTGGCGCGCCCCTATTTCTTGGCGCACAAAGTCACGCACCAGGTCAGCACGCTGCTGTGGTGAAAGCTCACGAGGTAATGCTATTTCCATCTCGCGGTAAGTAGTGCCATTTTTGCGCTCATTCGCGTCCGCGGCATTCCAAAATTCTTGAGGACAATACTGAGCCCAAGCCGGCATGTTCCCGGATTCGGTGGCTTCCAGTTTTTCATTTCTTTCCAGTCGCGCGGCGTACTTACCCTCACGGGCGATGTAGGCCGCATGCGGCCCTGCCTTCCCAACTCTCCCTACCTTCATGCTTAGACGGCCAATAGCCATGTGCGCATTACCTCTACGCTTCTGAATTTTCGCGCCCGCGAAAATTTGCTTTTGATTTTCGCTTCTGCCCCCGGCAGGGCGCGCTGTTTCTGAGGAACGAAGAAACAACTAAGCGCGCCTTCCAATACTGGAAGGATAAAGCAGTCCGCGCGCACATTAAACATATAATAGTTATAATTAAAACCCTAAAAACAAACTTAGCGTAATTAAGCGAAATGAAAGATAAATGGCTTAGCGAAAGAATTCTCCATATAAAAAATCTGAAATCACCAAGTGATCAACAGCGATTACTCCTGATGCTTTCAGAGAAAATCCCTCGAACAAATGACGAGGAGCGAAAGCTCAGTTTTCTCATCAAGGCAGAGTGGGCAGAAGCCAAGGCACAGAAGGCCAGAAGCGACGTAGCTCGTATTGTTAATGCAGAGAAAGAGTCTGCACGTAAAGCCCGGGACCGCGAGCTCTATCAAGCAGCGGGACTACTCATATTGGCGGGCCTCGTCGATACGAAGACAGGAAGCCCGTTGATTGATCGCGGCGAGTTACTAGGCGCTCTGATTGGGGTTGAGGAAACGTCCGTCACCGATGCGTTGAGGACTGAGTGGAAGCGAACGGGAGACGCACTCCTCGCGAGTCGTGAGCGGCCAAGAAAAAGTTAGCGACTACCAGCCGCACCTTAATCACTTCTTGTATAGGCGATAATAATGAGCATTTCAAAAAATAGTTTTTTTGATGACCCTGTATCAAAGACAAAGTACTGGCTTCTACATCACGAACAGGAACGAATGCGTACTGTCATCAGGCGCAAGTATGAGGGTGTGCTAGATCCACAAGTTTACTGGATCAGTGGAACGGATACTGAGCATGACGGGCTATCAAATGATCATATCGAAAGAATGGCTCAGAGGCTCTCGCTGTCTCAAATTGGTGTTTTCCTCGCGCAACGTATTTGGGCAAAACGAACTTGGCTGGCTGTTCCGGCACTGATGCTCATCGGATTATTTTTAACTTATGTTTTAGTGAACAAAGCTGGAACGACAACAAATGACACTCTCATCCCTCTGGCGTTTACGATCACTGTATGGCTTAGCGTTTTGCTGTGTTGTTCTGCAACACTATTTGGCCCTCTGATCGCTCAAATACTCCTGCCAAGAACACCTGTACGTCAGGATGAAATCGACTCAGTGAAAAGCATTATTTCCCGGTGCGTTATTCGTGATTTGGAGCCAGGAACTCCGCCCGATTTGGCAGACCGCGCCCGGCTTTTGGTGACAGACTCCAACGGCCAGTCTGTAACGGGACAAGTACTAGCCACCGACCTAGAATTTTCCGCTGTTCGCTCTGAATGGATGACCACGAAGGCGGTGCTGTTCATGGTTGGTTTGGTAATGCTAACTCCGGCTCTCGCAATCTCATCGCCCATGCTTGCGGTCTTGGATTATTTCGCCCTTTTGGTGTGGAAACGTGTTGCCTTCTGGATTCCGCGTGATCAGGAAAAAGCACAACCGGCACAGAAGGAAACGGACCAGTCTGTATTCCTCCTTGTCCTCAAAATAGTCATTATTCCAGCCCTGATTTTTGTGGGACTCTCGGCGTCCTATCGTGAACATCTGGACACATTCGTTCGCCTGGATGCTCAGCTGATTAATTGGCTATACGTTTTAGGTATGTGGGGTTTCGCAATCTATCTTACCTTCACGGCCAAATCCCCTCTTACGGTTCGCGCAATGCTGCTTGATCAAGCCGTGCGTGAAAGCGGTACCGAGCTATTAATCGACAAGGCCGGGCGCGCGTATTTCCAGCACTTGGAGGAAGCACGGAATGAGCAGATCAAAAACGCCAAAACGGACAGCTCTCCTTTCATCCAACTCGGAACCAGTACTGGCTTGTTAGCGCAACGACGTGACCCGCTAGCACCTACAGAAGCGGGTATACCGTTTGGCCTGTCGGTTACAGATCTGGCTACTCATGTCGGTGTGCTAGGAGCTAGCGGCACGGGCAAAACTTCAGGGGTCATTCGTCCGCTCACCAAACAGTGGATCGATGGCGATCTAGGAGGTCTTCTGGTGCTCGATGGTAAGGGTGCACTGCCGCTTGAGTTCCATGGTATCGACGGCTACACGCTCATCAGCCCGGACCACGGCCCATTCAATCCTATCTACGAGATGACGCCAGATGCTCTGGCTGATGTTTTGCCTGACGTTTGCGACGACGGGAAAGGAGATACCTTCTGGCGGGACTCTGCCCGCCTGATGCTGCGTATGGCGGCAATCCTAGTGGAAGCACATCCCGATCTTCCCTATACGCTGACACAAATCCAGCAGTTTTGCCTGGCAAGCCATCAAGAGCGAGCGGACTTGCTAGACCCAATATCAAACGAGATTGACCACAGCGGCCGCCTGCTCGCAGCCGCTCACTACTGGTTGTTGGAGTATCCCGATTTCCCAGAGAAGACTGCAGGTTGCATCAGCAACATGCTGAGGACTTGGTTGGGGAACATCCTGCTTCAAGAAAAGCTGGGGCCTTGGGTCAATACAACTGATACCCACTTCAGGGTTGAGGGCGTAATGACCGGCCAGAAAATCGGACTCCTATTACCGGAATCGGAATATGGTATTGGCGGGGTTGCGATCTCGGCCCTATGCATGCGACGAGTCTACGACGCGGTGAAAAAACGCGGCGACAATTGGCAACATCTGGAAGGCCACCGGCCCGTGTTACTTGCAGCCGACGAAGTTCAGAACCTGTTGACCAAAGCAGACTTAGAGACTGTTCCTGTAGCACGCAGCCTGGGCCTGTACCTAATGTTTGCAACGCAAAACGTCGACGGATTATACAAACGCCTGGAACGTGATGGTGCGGTTCAAATGCTCGGTAACCTGGCCAGCATCATTGCTTTAGCTCCCCGTACAGACGATTCAAACAATTACGTTTCCAAGCGTGGTGGCCATGTATGGAAGGCCTCAACACAAAGCTTCCAAGGACTACCAGACGCGGCAAGCGACCTTGGCCTATACGCTAACTCCGGTACGGATCAAGCAATGCAATCGACGACGCTGAATCGACAGAGTCGCTTTGGCGCGCCACGTCTGTCTTACGCTATCGGTCTTTGGCACCGTCAGTGGACTCCCAAGGCAATGAACTGGCTGAATGGAATGGTAGTGCCGGATGATTCAACTCAGGCACCGCAGCGTCCATCGCTACAGCTAGAGCTATCGCCCCTTATCCAGCCTGATGAGATTGATACGTTGCTCGCCATCCCTGGCACTGCGATAGCAATCATCAATCGTGGACGTATTCAACGTCGGGACGTAATCCGGTTGTATCCGAAAAAACAGGGGGGTACTGCATGATGACTACTGAAATCCGTATGCCCGTGATGCGTGAAACAGAGGGTCGCTGGTATTGGCCAGGGTCCACTTCTCCAGCCACTCTCCTCGCACTGGCTCTGCTTTTAGTTGCAGTCGTGTATGCCTACCGATATCCCGCAATGAAAGCTGGCGAGGCCGTTCAACGCCTTGAAGCAATCAATGCGCTAAGCGCCCAATCAGTGCAACACACTGAGGCAGCACTTTCTCGCCTGCAAGTTTTGATAGCGGACCAGCCTGAGTGGCTGCGAGAAGTTGCAACCGAACAGACGTCTAACCTTCAGGCGCAGCTGTCGCGTATCAAAGCGCCAAGCCCGGAACAGGTCCTTCAGAAAGCAGCGGCACAACAGGAAAAATACCATCAGGCACAACAGCTTATCGAGACATCACCGTTCAAAAATCTTACGAAACAACAGGTGCCGCTGAGCGTCGAGGGAAAGTTATTTCTAAGCGCGCTTGAGGTCAAGCGACCCTCTCGTTTCGACTACCAGCGCTTGTCAGATGGCGTACTTGATGCCCTGCCGGTGCTGCAAGAGGGATTCAAGCTACAGGCTCAGACTGAGAACCTGGTTCATCGGCTAGATGTGCAATTGAACGGCGATAAGGCAGGGGCGCTCGGGCCAGCAGCGGTGGCAGAGCAAACTTCCGATGATTACGATAGAGAACAGCCATCTGAGCGGAAGCAGCCGATACCTACACCTGCAGCATCGATTGACACGCTCAGCAGCGCGATCCGTAAAGCGGAGAGAGACGCAGAAAGGCAGGAGCAACAGGCAAAGCTAGACGCTCAGAATCAAGCACGTCAGGTAGAGCGAGACGCTCGACAGGCAGAGCAGCAGGCAGAACGGGAGCAACAGAAACTACAACGCCTGTCTATTCAACGCCAACGTGACACTGATCGCCAGGCCAGCTCAGCCGCCGAGGCTACTCGCCGAGTAGAGCAAGACTCCGAGCGCCGACTAGCGGCGGCAAAACGCCAATCGGAAGCTGCGGCAGCAGCGAAGCAGAGGGAATGTACGGCCAGCATCATGGCGAGAGCCAGATGCGCTGCCCAAGGCTACAACCCGCTGACGGGAGCTAAAAATTGATAGCCGTGACAGAACGCCGGGCTGTTTCTACTTCATCGGGGGCTCTTCATTTTCTCGCGCGCGAAAATCATAGACGGTTCGAAACCTCATCTGCGCGGTGAGCAAATAGTGCTTGGAGCTCGCTTGGACACTCAACACTGTGCTTCCAAACGAGCTGGTGAGAGCCGGGGTGACTTGTCGCGCTGGGTATCACCAGCAACCATAGATTTTCGCGCCCGCGAA
>JAFHKH010000320.1 GCA_016937595.1 Pseudomonas cedrina subsp. fulgida
CGTTATAGCCTAGACATACTTTGCAACAAGCTCGTTCCGCAAGCTAGACTTTCGGTGATCGTTCCCACGCTCTGGCGTGGGAATGCCTCTTGTGACGCTCTGCGTCACGCTTTGGGACGCAGAGCGTCCCGTGCTGCATTCCCACGCAGAGCGTGGGAACGATCAGCGACTAGCTGCCTTTATTGCCTTTTTCGTGCGCCGGGTCGTAGACCTTGGTCAGGTCACCGCCCAGGCGGAACGTCTTGAACGGCTGCATCCCATGCTTGCGCTCGATCACATCCGGCGCGCAGGTGTAGAGGGTGCAGAAGGGCTCAAGCCAGGCGTATTTCATGTCTTCCTTGAGGTCCTTCATGTCCTGCTCTTTGCCGTTCTTCTGCTCGAAGATTTCCGGGTCTTTCACGCCGGCCAGCACTTTGTCGCCCAGGCGCTTGAGCGCGCTGTTGTTTTCCTGGCGCAGGTCAACCCCGTTGACCAGGGCAAAACTGGCGATCATCGACAGCGGCGGCAGGGCGTAGTTGTGGTACGACAAGGCGCGTTGCTGACGCTTCAATTCGTTCGGCAGGAAGCCTTGGTCATCGACCTGGTTCACGCCGACCTTGTATTCCTTGACGGCCCAATCGAACAGGTCGCGACGGTTGGTGGCGACGGAGGTTGCCATCACCGACCAGGCGGCCCAGTAAGAGTGGTTGTTGGTTTTTTCCAGCGGCAGGTTGTCCCAGTCGCTCACCACCTGGTCGGCCAGTTTGTTGAACCAGGCTTCGATCAGTTGCGATTCCTGCTGGTGATTGGCCAGCGGGTGCGAGTCGGAGAACTTCAGGCGCACATAGGCCGAGGCCATGCTGCCCAGCGCCCATTTGCGCATCGACTTGCCGGTGTGGTTGAAGTCCTTGGACATCAACGCATCCGCCTTGGCCCACGACACCAGCCAGTTCAGCGTGCATTCGAGCTGTTCCGGGCGGCCGTCGCGCATGAACTGCATCACGCGTTTGCTGGTGTCTTTTTCCAGCTTTGTGATGTCGGCGGTGCTGTCGCGAAAGGCTTTTTCCGACTGCACATTCAGGGTCGAACGCGCCTTGTCGGAACCTTCGTACTTGCTGCGAAACTGCAGCGGCCCGGTGTAGGGCGTCGGCATGGTGTCGCAGTTTTCCTTGAAGTCGCCGGTTTTGAACGCTTCAATCGGTGCGAAGTAGCCCTGAGGCGGACGCAGCGGCGCGGCGGCGTTCGCGGCGCCGGCGAACATCGCCAGGCTCAGTAATGTAGGCAGCATCAGCTTTTGCATAAGTAACCTCACTTCCCGAGTTGGGCCGTCTGTTGACCGCCGCTTGGGAATACGTTGCGTGTGCAAATTTTCGCTTCGACCTTCTGCGCGGCAGCGCCCGCTTCGGGGCCCTGCACTTCAACGGCCAGCAAGTTCTGCGAGGCCCAGTCTTCATCGGTGCGCAGTTCAAAGGCGAAACGCCCGTCTGTATCGGATGTTTCGGGTTTCTCGATCTTGATGTCCTCGTGGCGCCCGTTCATGTACCAGAGGGTGGCTTGCAGGGTTTTCACCGACGGGTCGGCGAAGCGGATATCGACCTGGTGGTTGGCATTACGCAGGTCTTTGTTCGAACTGTTAACGAGCAATTCGTTCTTGCCGGGTTTCAATGTTGTGCTCGCGGACATCTGCGCGGTCTTGCCTTCGCAGCCGTTGTCGAGCAGCGCCATCATCTGGCGGTAGATGGTTTCCTGGTCGAGGCGGTACAGCGGCGAGAATTCCCAGATGAGGATTTTCGGCGGGTTTTTCTGGAATTCTTCGCTGCCCAGGTACTGGATCATCGACCCTTCCAGGCCACCGCCGGGGAAGGCAACGTTGAGGATGTCGGCGCCGATTTCTTCTTGCAGGAAACCGGCGAAGTTGTAGTTCTTGCCGCTGTGGCTGGTGCCCACCAGCGTGATCTGCGGGTCGCCCGAATCACCGAACAGGTCGCCGTCGCCCGCTTCGCCCTTGGGCTCGGTGGTGAACTGGTCCATGTACTGGATCGCGTAGCTGGTGCCGCACAGTTGCCCGGCCATGTTGTGCAGGGTGCCGGTCTTGCCCATGCGGCCCGAGCGCTTGGTCTCGAATTCGCGCTTGGGAATTTCGGCGTATTCAGGCAGTTGCTTGACCTTGGCCGCGACGATTTTTGCCGTGCGCTGGGCGCCGTACGGGGTCCAGTGCTGGTCGCCACGGAAGTAGAAGTCGTGGGCCGGCAGTTCATCCGGCAGTTGCTCGTTGGTCAGCGGTGACAGGTCCGGCACCACGTAGCCCATCTTGGCGAAACGGCCGAGCATGGTCTTGTAGTTGCCCAGGGCCTTGTCGAAATCGAAACTGGCTTTTTCCTCGGGGTTGAGCTTGTTGCGGTTTACCAGGCCACGGGTCGGCTGGTAGACCAGCACCAGTTCCACGCCCTTGCTCTTGAACGCATCGTGCAACTGTTGCAAGCGCTTGTAGCCGGCCGGGGTGGTGTCGAATTCGGTGCGCAGGTCTTCCTGGGTCCGGAACAGCCAGTCGCCCTGGGCTTGCACCAGGGTGGTGAAGTTCTGCTGATACCGCGTGGTGTAGTTCTTCGCGTCATGGGCGGCCGGGCACAGGCTGCAGCAAGGTTCGGCGGTGAAGGTCGGCGCCTTGACTTCGTCGGCGCGCACGCCCTGGCTGGCCGCGAGCAGGCCGAGGGTCAGACCCGAGAGGCTCAGCAGTTTGATCATGTGTGGGTGCATAAGGGTCATCCTCAGTCCTGCAATTCGGTCTGGCGTTCGACAGGGTCGATCAGCACGGCTTTCTGCTGGCGCACCAGCAGATCGAGAATCTCTTCCTGGCGATCGCCCAGCACGCCGTTGAAGCTGATGCCGCTGGTTTTGGTCGGGGCCAGCATCGACACGCGGTACAGCTCCACGCTCAACGGCGAGTCGATGGACAGCGGCCCGCTGCCATTGCCCGCCAGCTCGCCGCCGACCACGATCAGCGAGACCTTGGCGTCGAACGGGTCGAGCGCGATGTCGCGGTCGGTGTCGGTCAAATCCTTGATGTGGCCGTACAGACCGGTCAGGCCGTTGGCCATCGACATGTTTTCGTACAGCTTGATGTTCACGCTGTTACGCACGCGGATACCGTGGCGACGGTTGGCGATCACTTTGTTGCCCCACAGCAGGTTGTCACCGCTCTCATAGAGGGTGATGCCGTCGGTGTGGTTGCGGTAGAACTCGTTATCCGCCACGAAGTTGTTGACGCTGTTACGGTCCAGTACCAGCCCCGAAAGCTTGTTGTCGTAGCTGCGGTTATTGAAGATGAAGCTGTCGTTCACTTCCCGGGAAATGATGATGCCGTGCTTCTTCTTGGTGCCGTACACCGTGTTGTCCGCGATGATCAGGCCGTGGGAACGGTCGTGCGGGTCAATGCCGTAGACGATGTTGTCTTTGTAGGTGTTGCTCTTGAGCACAAAGCCTGTGGTCTCGTAGCAGTAGAAGCCGTACCACATGTCCGAGAACTCGGAATCGATGATCCAGCCGGTCGGTTCCGGACGCTTGAGCACCTTGGCCATGTTGGGCGTGTACTGGGAGATACTCACCCCGTACGACTTACTGTTGGCGTAGCCGAAACTGGCCATCTTAGTGTTAGAAATGTAGGTCTCGGTGCCGCCCCAGGCCAGCAGGAACGGGCGGAATTCCTTGGGCGACTTGAACAGCGCGGGGCCGTTGGCCTTTTCGCTCCAGCCGGTGACCTTGGTGTCACGCACAAAGAGCTGGCCGTCGTTGATCAGGAACGAACCGGCTTCCTGGGACAGACGCAGCTCCTGGGTGTTCTTGTCGATATCCAGGATGCCCTTGCGGCCGACCACGATCGGCAGCTTGGCCAGGAACACGCCCGGCGAGGTTTCGCTCAGGTACTGCTTGGGCACTTTGCCCAGCAGGTCCTTGAGGTTCATGTAGCCATCGTCGATGAAGATCGCCTGGGGGATGCCGTGCTGGCGCACCACCCATTCGGCCATCTTGTTATCACCGCCAATGAAGTCCTTGAGGGCGTCTTCCTGCATCATGCGGCGGAGGCTGATCTTGCCTGGTTTGGTGCGCACGATCTTCTTCTCGATCGCCGCCGCGGTGTAGCCCGACAGGTCCGGCAGGGCCGGCTTGGCCATTTCCAGCGGCGCGGTCGGCGGGCTGGAAATGGTGTAGGTCTTGGCCTGCTGCAGCTCTTTGGCGATGGTCGGCGCTTTAGCCTGCGGCGCGACATCGGCCAGGGCGGCGCCGCTTGCCAGCAGCATCGCTGCCGCCAGCATGGCCGAGCCTTTGAGGGCTTGAGGGTTCATTGCGCAGGCTCCCATCAGAACTTCCAAATCACGTCGACAAAGGCGCGATGCATGTACGAGTCGACCTGGCTGCCGTAGGCGTCACCCGGCTTGAACACACCGGCACGCAAGCGCACCAGGGCCGACGGCTCGTCGATCGACTGGCTGAGCGCGGCCGGCAACAGGCCGGTCTTGAAGTACTTGGTAACCACCAGGTCCATCTCCTGGCCCAGGTCTTTCTTGCCGTCTTCCAGCGGCAGGGAAGTGCTGGACAGGATCGCGCCGGTCACGTCGTCGGTGTTGTTCTGCACGGCATCGATGCCGTTGCTGCCCACCGGCTTGTTGCCGTCGACGCGCCAGAACTTGTGGTACACCAGGCTGGCGTCATAGTCCTCGCGCAGTTGCCAGGAACCGAACAGGCTCATGGACTGCATGTTGTTCATCTCGCCACGGAAGCTTCGCCGAAGCGGTGCACGCGGGACTGGGTGCCGGTCCAATTCGAACGGTTGCTTTGCAGGCCGTTCTGTTCGTACTCGGCGCTGGCACGGGAGTAGGCCGCGCCCACTTGCCACTGCGGGTCCAGGCGCAGACGCACGCCGAGGTCGGTGGCCCAGCCACTCACATCGTCGCTGCGCTTGGCTTGGTCGGGGCGGCTGCCGTCGGCTTTCAGGGCGTTGACCGTGTCACGGTCGCCGCGCATGCCGGTGATGCTGGCCCAGTAGTTGACGGTGTTGGTGTTGCGCCAGTTATAGGCGTCGCTGTTGGCTTCGATGCCGAGCCAGCTCAGGTCGCCGTTTTCGCGCTTGTCCAACGAGTCGGTGGCCACGCCCGGTTCCGGGAAGTCGAGCTTGCCGTTGTCATGGGTGTGGTGGCCGCGCAGGCCGATCCACTGGCCTGGCGTCCACTGGTAGGCCGCGTCGGCGAACAGGTGCTGACGGTCCTTGTCCTTGGGCGACAGTTCCTTGAGGTCGGTGCGGTATTCGCTGAAACGCTCGGCGACGCCGACATTGGCCTTGAGCAGGGTGGTGTCGAAGGTCCAGTTCAGCGCTTCGATGTTGGTGTCGCGCCATTGGCCGTCGTCATTGCGCAGGCGTTGACGACCCAATTTGAGGATCTCGCCGGGGTAAGGCGTGAAGCCGCTGTAGCCGACCCAGAATTCGCGCATGGCCAGGTAGTTTTTCTTGGCCTTGCGGTCGTTGTTGGTGGTCTGCTGGTTGGCGTCATCCGTCGACTGTTGCAGGGTATCGGTCTCGATGATGTCGCTGGACGCGACGCCTGGCCCATGGCGTAGGCGCTCCACGCACCGCTTTCGCCGTAGATCCATGGGCGCAGGTCGAGGCCGATGCCGTTGACGTCGCCGCCTTTCTGCGTCCCCAGGTCGCGGTCATCTTCGGATTGCGCGGTGGCTTTGACTTCCAGCCCGAAGTTCTTGGCTTCGGTCAGGGCGGCCAGGGTCGGGCAGGACCACAACAGGGCAAAAGTCAGGCCGATGCCGGCCTTGACGAATGGATTGAGCTTCATAGGGATTCCTCGCCGTCTTCTTCTTCATCCAGGGCGTGCAGTTGCAGCGTGCTCTGGGCCAGGGTGCCGCGGGCGGCCAGTTCCTGTTGCACCAGGCGTTGGCCTTGCGCGCGTTGTTCCGGCGTGAGCGGGGCTTCGAGCTGCGTGGCCAAGTCATTGGCCTCTGGCGTGTCCTGGGCTTTAGCCAATTGGCTGAAGACATAGGCGTTCAATGGGTCGGGCTTGGTGCCCTTGCCTTGGGAAAACAATTGGGCGATGGCGAAATCGGCGCTGTTCTGGCCGTTGCGCGCAGCGGTCAGCAAATGGTCCAGGGCTTTTTGCGGATAGACCTTGCCCAGGTAGCCACGGCGGTAGATCTGGCCGAGGTAGTAATCGGCGGCCACTTCCTTGCCCACGGCTTTCTGGAAATGGGCTTCGGCGCCTTGGCGTCGGCCGGTACCCACTTGCCTTCGTAATAGAGCTTGCCCAGCAACAGCTCGGCGCGCGGCTGGTCGGCGGCGCGGCCGTTGTCCAGGTACTTCATCATCTGGTCGACGTCGCCCAGTTCGGGGAAGTCGTAGAGCAGTTGCGCCAGGCTGACCCACGACGCCGGGTAGCCAGGGGCGATTTTTTCCAGCAGGGCCTGGGCGGTTTTCTCGTCGGTCTTGCCCAGGGTCGAATCGCCCAGCACACGGGCGACGCTGTCGACACGTTGGGCGGTGACGGTGCCACGGCTGTAGCCGGCTTCCATCTGCTTGAGCAGCTCGGCCTGTTTTTCCGGCTGGGCTTTTTTCTGATAGACCGTGGCCAGTTCGACGTAGCAAATGTCAGTGGTGTTCAGCGCGGCTTTACAGATGCGCTCCACGTCATCCAGATGCTGGTCGTAGGTGCCTGGGTGCGATACAGCAGCACCTGGGCCAGGCCGGCTTCCGGATAACCGGCGGCTTGCCATTGGCTGATCTGCTGCTGGGCATTCACGTTCGGGAAACTGTGCGGGTATTGCAGGTACAGCATCGCCAGCGGGATCAGGGTGTTGCCTTCGCCATTGGCAAAGGCTTTTTTCAGCAGGCCTTCGGCTTCATGGTGTTCGGCTTCGGTGCTGCCTGGCTTGGCCACCAGCAGGCGGCCCAGACGGGCCTGGGCGCGTGGCGAGGTGTCCGCCGCCGCACGGTAGGTGGCCTCGGCCTGCTTGATTTGCGCCGGGTCGCGGGTGCTCACTTGGATATCGGCCAGGCCCACCTGGGCCTCGCTGTAACCCAGGTTTGCCAGTTGCTGGTAATTCTGCTGAGCGGTGACGGTGTCGCCACGCTTGAGTGCTTCGTTAGCCAGGCGTTGGTCGGGTAAACCTGCGCAGCCGGCAAGGCTGATAGCCATTGCCAGTAACGCTATGGAACCCCTGTGGGAGCGGCTTGCTCGCGAAGGGGGCCTGTCAGTTGATGCATGTGTTGGCTGACACACTGCTTTCGCGAGCAAGCCCGCTCCCGCAGGGACAACGGTGTATTTGAAGTAGGAGTCATCACAGGCATGTCCTCGCTTACAGACCGTGAGCCATGGCTTTATCGATCAGCCAGTTCAGCGACGGGCCACGGTCGCTGGTCACTTCCACCGGGCGGCCGGCGTAGGTGCTGTCCAGCGGCGCATCAGGCTTGATCTGCACGCGGATGTCGGAAGACAGGTCGGCGCTGTTCAGGCTTGTGCTGCTGACGATGGTGCCGGTGCGGGTCTGTTCTTCGTCGGCGACCTGGAAGGTCACCGGCGTACCTGGGCGCACGTCACCGAACTGGCGATAGGAGAAGCGTGCTTCAACGTTGGCCTGGGCGCCGCGCGGCACCAGTTGGAAGATCACGTCGCCTTTGCTGGCGTACTGGCCGTCGGCGACCAGTTGCTGGGCCACGAGGCAGTCGCATGGCGACGTCAGGGTGCCGGTCATTTGCTTGCCGAACAGTTCTTCAACCTTGGCCGGTTGCAGTTGATCTTCGTCCAGATGGCCCTTGAGCACGTCGAGCATGCTGGTGCTGAACGTGGCCAGTGGAGCGCCTTTGGCGGCGATCCCGTCACCTTTGAGCAGGCTTTGCACCGTGCCGTCGCGCGGCATGGTCACGTTCATGCCCGGTACGCTGACCAGGCCCGCCTGGGCGTGGCTGACGAAGTACATGCCGTAGAGAGACTTGAAGACAAAACCGAACGCAGCGAGGCCGACCAGGAAGATCGCCAGGCTGAACGTCACCGCGCGCAAGCGGCCAAAGGCGCTCATGTTGCTGCCGCTGTCCTTGTTCTTGCGTGCCTTGGTGAAGTTGTCGCGTTGCAGGGTGGCCAGCACGTCGCCCATGGTCACGATGTCACCGGACAAGTGCGAGGTGATCAGGTGGCGCAGGGTGGAAATATCCTGGGCGTCGAGGTTCTGGAACTGGCAACCGGTGCGGCCGGTCTGGCGGTCGTAGGAGCGAATCTGCAGCTCAACGTCCATGGCCAGGCCGAGGTTATCGATCACGAACTGCAGGCGACCCTTGTGCACCTCACCCACGGTCAATGGCTGGGTGGCGGTGAACGCCAGGCCGCCGGCGGACAGGTCGATCACCCGTGCTTCGGTCTGGGAGCGGTCGGTATTGAAGAAGCGCAGCTTGGCCGGGATTTTCACGCGGGCGTGCTGGCGCTGGGCTTCGGATTCGTGGACAACGTTGGCGTTTACTTGGCTGTTCATGACGGTGTAATTCCTTGGTTAATTCAGGCTTGGCAGGGTCAGACCATCATCAGCAACACGGCAACGAAGATGCTGCCGGCGGAGAAGGTCATGGTCCGAGACGACCAGGTGTTGAACCAACGTTGAAAGCTGGCCAAATCGCGGGTCAGTTTGGTGTCCTGGCGGGTCCAGGACTGTTGATCAAGGCGGAAGAACACGTAGATCTTCACCAACGCGCCCATGATCTGGTTGTAATAGAGAATCGCCGGGTACGCCGGGCCGATCCTGTGGCCGGAGCACGACAGCAGCAGGGTCAGAATCAGGCGGGTGATGCCGATCCACAGCAGGTAGACGAGGATGAACGCGCCGCCGTACTTGAAGGTGGCGATCATCGCCACGGTCAGGCCGAGCAGGGAGGTCCACATCGACACACGCTGGTCGAACAGCACGATGCTGGTAAACAGACCGAGGCGGCGTACACCCAGGCCCAGGGCGCGGGAGTTCTGGCGCAGATTGTTGCCGTACCAGCGGAACATCAGCTTGCGGCTGGCCTTGATAAAGCTCTTTTCCGGCGGGTGTTCCACGGTGTGGATCGCGGCGTCCGGTACGTAGAAGGTGTCGTAGCCCAGGCGCATCAGGCTGAACCAGCTGGACTTGTCATCGCCGGTGAGGAACTTGAAGCGGCCCAGGCGCCAGTGTTGCAGCGAGTCGCTTTCCACGTCGGCGATAAAGCCGGGGTCGGTGACAACGCTGGCACGGAACACCGACATACGACCGGTCATGGTCAGTACGCGCTTGGACAGGGCCATGGAGCACATGTTGATGTGGCGCTGGGCGAAGCGCAGTTTGTGCCACTCGCTCATGATGTAGCCGCCGCGCACTTCGCAGAACTCGTTGGTGGTCAGGCCGCCGACATTGCCGAACAGTTGGAACCACGGCACGGTCTTGCGTACCACGCCTTCGGCGAGCACGGTGTCGCCGTCGATCACCGCCACCACTGCGCGGTCATCCGGCAGGTGGCGCGAGATGGCGCGGAAACCGAAGGCCAGGCCGTCGCGCTTGCCGGTACCGGCAATCCGCACGAAGTCGAGCTTCACATGCTCCGGCGGGTTCATGCGCTCCCACAGGCTTTTCACCAGCAGCTCATCGGACATTTCCACCAGCGAGCACACCACGGTGGTGGGGAAACCGCACTCGATGGCTTCGCGGATCACTGAGCTGTAGACCTGCGCGGTGGTCAACGCATCGATACGGAAACTGGTGACCATCAGAAACACATGGGACGGGTCGGCGGTCTTGCCCAGTTTGCGCACTTTGCGACGCAGGTGCGGGTACACCACATACAGGAACAGCATGCCGCGAAAGAAATGCGTAGCACCCATCGAGTAGCGCCAGATACCGACGGCGCCAATCAGGAAAATAAAATTCTTCGACTCGGAGTCGAACGTACTCGCCGGCAGCAGCAGGGCGAGTCCCATCAGCAGGCTCAGGAAGAACAACCAGCCGGCGGATTGAAGGAGTACGTGTTTTAACTTGGACATAAGCGTCATCCGAAGGTGAAGAAGGCTCCAGGCTGCAAGCGCTGGGGATCAGTACGCTTGCAGCCCGGAACTTGCCGTTGCTGTTACCAGCAAATGCCTTCGGTGCGACCGCCCGCACTGGTGGCCTTGGACATGAAGCCCACCAGGTCGATCACTTGCTTGCCGTGCGGTGCGTTCTGCGCCAGGGCACGGAACTTCTCATCACGGTTGCCCAGGATGATCACGTCGGAGTTGTTGATCACGTCGTCGAAGTCCGAGTTGAGCAGGGACGACACGTGCGGGATCTTGCCTTCGATGTAGTCTTTGTTCGCGCCGTGGACACGGGCGTACTCGACGTTGCTGTCGTAGATGCTCAGGTCGTAACCCTTGCCGATCAGCATTTCGGCCAGCTCGACCAGCGGGCTTTCGCGCAGGTCATCGGTACCGGCCTTGAAGCTCAGGCCCAGCAGGGCGACTTTGCGCTTGTCGTGGCTGGACACGATGTCGAAGGCGTTCTGTACCTGGGACTCGTTGCTGCGCATCAGCGAGTTGAGCAATGGCGCTTCCACGTCCAGGGAGCTGGCACGGTAGGTGAGGGCGCGCACGTCTTTGGGCAGGCACGAACCACCGAAGGCGAAGCCTGGGCGCATGTAGTACTGGGACAGGTTGAGGGTCTTGTCCTGGCAGACCACTTCCATCACTTCACGACCGTCGACGCCGACCGCCTTGGCAATGTTGCCGATCTCGTTGGCGAAGGTCACTTTGGTGGCGTGCCAGACGTTGCAGGTGTATTTGATCATCTCGGCAACGGCGATGTCCTTGCGGATGATCGGGGCGTCGAGTTCTTCGTACAGCGACTGCAGGACATCGCCGGAGGCTTTGTCGAATTCGCCGATGACGGTCATCGGTGGCAGGTCGTAGTCGGCGATGGCGGTGGATTCACGCAGGAATTCCGGGTTGACCGCAACACCGAAGTCGACGCCGGCTTTCTTGCCGGAGCAGTCTTCGAGGATCGGGATCACCACGTTGGCCACGGTACCTGGCAGCACGGTGCTGCGCACGACCACGGTGTGGCGGGTGGCTTTGTCACGCAGGACCAGGCCGATCTCGCGGCATACCGCTTCGATGTAATCGAGTTCCAGGTCGCCGTTTTTCTTGCTCGGCGTGCCGACGCAGATCATCGACAGGTCAGTATCGCGGATGGCTTCGGCGAAGTTGGTGGTACCGCGCAGCCGGCCGGTTTCAATACCCTGGCTCAACAGTTCGCCCAGGCCGGGTTCAACGATTGGCGATTTGCCGGCATTGATCAGGTCAATCTTGTCCTTGGAGATATCTACGCCAACCACGTCGTGGCCACGGGCAGACAGGCAACCGGCACATACTGCGCCCACGTAACCCAAACCAAATATGCTGATGCGCATCGCATTTACCTCATTGTCATTGAAGACGGTGTTAATCATGCCAATAGATGGCGAGTTCATTTTTACAAGCGTCACTGAATGCCACGGAAGTTGGGCGAATAGACGCCGACTTACCGCGTACAGGCATGTTGAATAGTGAGTGACTAACTATTGCACTCAAGTTGTGCGCAACTTGGCCTTGTTATTGGGGCTTGCCCTTAAATGCAGCCGGCCTTCTTGGGGGAAGGTGTCGGCGCCAGTGCCGCAAGGTGTAGATAGAGGCTTTAAGCCTTTAAATATCAACGCCTTGGGTGTCATCACTGACACATTCAGGTAAGCGCTGCCTTGGCCTTTCGGGGATAGCAATTGATCCTTATCGCCGCCCTCAACTCATCTCAGTCGATGATGTGACCCGTGAGTCAAAGTTGATGGGACAACTTGGCTGCTTCCTTGGGTCGCTATGTAAGTCATCTCTTACAGAAACAGAGAATTTCGTTACCGGTGGTATGAGCCGTGCGTTTAGACGAAGTTCCGGGCCGCTCATCCTGTTTCCAGAAATTTTTTGAAATATCGGCGGGGATGGCACTAATACTATATTGATAGCACTTGCAATTTGGGCCAGTAGTTGCGGGGAGTTGGCGCGAAGAGATAGTTTTGTGCCACTAGTGTTTAAAAAAAGTGGTGCCACTACGAAAAAAACCGACGAATGTCGAGTGAAAGAAATGTTAGAGAAGCTTCGATAGTTTTTTGACGTCAAAAGCATGACGTTTTCAGGCGGGAATGCGCTAACAAATGTGGGAGCTGGCTT
>JAFHKH010000321.1 GCA_016937595.1 Pseudomonas cedrina subsp. fulgida
TGACACACCGTTTTCGCGAGCAAGCCCGCTCCCACATTTGGCCTGCGTTTCGCCAACTCTATAGCTGTCGGCCGTAAGGACTCCACGGGAGCAAGCTTTCTCGCCGTAGGTTGCAGGGCAATCCCGAGCGATGCGTCTAATTGGAACCAATCGTCAGAATTTGCCCCCGTTTTTAAACCTTTTTCAAATTATGTGTTCTAGTTATCACCAGAGCATTTGCGCGCTACGGATTGCGCCACTAAAATGCCATCACCGATACCGAGTTCGCATCGATGCGTATAGAAGGCTTTTCCTCACAGTCCTACCCCATCAAGCGTAAGCCGCGTAAGGCAAACGTCACGGTAGACGAGTCCGTCGAGGATTCGCCGGACTTTATCGAAGTCCAGTCCGATGCACAGGCCAACACTCAAGCACGTATCAGCGGTCTTCCCGCCCGTCAGCAAGACATGGTCTTCCCACGCTCAATGAGCAAAAGCGTTGCCACCGCCCTGGCCAGCTACCTGACCACCGCCGGTTTTGTCGAATGGGACATGGAAGTGCTGGGTCTCGACATCCACATCTGATGCGTCTGCCTTACTACCTCGGTTGCCCGTCCTGGAGTGAGAACGCCTGGCGCGAGTACCTGTACCCGGCCTATGCACGCTCCTCCGATTACCTCGCGCTGTATTCCCAGGTCTTCAATGCCGTTGAAGGCAACACCACGTTTTATGCCAGACCCTCGGCCGCCACGGTGCAGCGCTGGGCCGAGATCATGCCCGAAGACTTTCGCTTCACGGCCAAGTTTCCCGGCGATATCAGCCACAGTGGCAACCTGATCGAGCAATTGCCGGCCGCCGAGAGTTTCGTCGGGCTGATGAGCCCTCTGGGTGAGCGGGTTTCGCCGCTCTGGCTGCAACTGCCCGCGACGTTCACGGCGCAGCGCCTGGGGGAGTTGGCAGGTTTCATCGATGGGCTCGACCGTCCGATGGCCGTCGAAGTGCGGCATTCGGAATTCTTCGCCAAGGGCGATGCCGAACGCATGCTCAACCGTTTGCTGCGTGACCGTGGCGTCGAGCGGATATGCCTTGATCCACGTGCCTTGTTCAGTTGCACCTCCACCTCGCCGGCCGTGCTGCATGCGCAGTC
Organism: Pseudomonas cedrina subsp. fulgida; assembly: GCA_016937595.1. Taxonomy (GTDB): domain Bacteria; phylum Pseudomonadota; class Gammaproteobacteria; order Pseudomonadales; family Pseudomonadaceae; genus Aquipseudomonas; species Aquipseudomonas fulgida. The sequence continues at coordinate 1,126 of JAFHKH010000321.1, forward strand.
AAAAAAGCCCAAGGTGCCACCCCGTCCGGCCGCGCTGACGCCGTTTCCCCAAGTGCGTTTTATCGGCCATCCCGACCTGGACGCCAACGACCCGTTCCTCAAACCCTGGGTGGAAAAGGTCGCAGGCTGGATCGAAGAAGGCCGCACCCCTTACGTGTTTCTGCACACCTCGGACAACCGCCTCGCCGCGCAACTGGCCCTGCGTTTCCACGACCAATTGATGGCACGTCTGCCCGGCCTGCCGCCGCTGGCCACCCTGGATCGCGCTCCCGTAGCGGAGCAACTGGGGTTACTCTAGGGCTCCTTTTCCGCCCAGGAGCCAGACATGGATGCCCAAACCCTTCGCGCCGACACCTTCAAGGCCTTGCATGAGCGCGACCGTGCGTTCGTGATGCCCAACCCGTGGGACGCGGGCTCCGCCGTCATGCTGGCCAGCCTGGGTTTTGAAGCCTTGGCCACCACCAGTGCGGGCTACGCGTTCAGCTTGGCGCGGCCGGATGCGGAAGGGGCGTTGTCCCTGGAAGACACGCTGATCAATGCCGGCATGATCGCCCAGGCCACTGCGTTGCCGGTAGCCGCCGACCTGGAAAATGGCTTCAGCGACACGCCCGAAGGCTGCGCCCGGACCATCCTGCGCGCCGCTGCCAGCGGTATCGTCGGCGGTTCCATCGAAGATGCCACAGGCATTGCCGCCGACCCGATCTATGCCTTCAACCTGTCCGTCGAGCGCGTGGAAGCGGCCGTTGCCGCCGCCCGCAGCCTGCCATTCGCCTTCACGTTGACGGCCCGCGCGGAAAACCTCCTGCATGGTCGCCTGGATTTGCCTGACACCATCCGCCGCCTGCAAGCCTACGCCGAAGCCGGTGCCGACGTGTTATATGCGCCGGGCCTGAGCACGGCCGAGGAGGTGCTCGCGGTGGTCAAGGCGGTGGCGCCCAAACCGGTGAATGTGTTGATGTCCGGCGGCTTGAACCTCAGCGTTGCGCAGCTCAGCGAGATGGGCGTGCGGCGTATCAGCGTCGGCTCGGCGCTGGCGTTGGCCGCCTATGGGGAGTTCTATCGCGCGGCCCAGGAAGTGTATGAGTTGGGCACGTTCAGCTTTACCGAGCGCAAGATGCCGTTCAGTCAGGCCAACCAGTTCTTCAAGAGGTAAGCGGTGCGTTTCTTCAGCGTGATCGGCCTGTTGCTGATTCTGGCGGGGGCTTTTGCCGTTGGCGTCTGGCGCGGTTGGCTGCCGCTGCCGGCGCAGTGGAACCCATGGGCGCCGCTTGATGTGCGTGCCAACCCGAACCTGTTGACGCGCTATAAGCTGGGGCGCTGCAGGACGACCCGCACTGTCGCGACAGGTGCTCAA
>JAFHKH010000322.1 GCA_016937595.1 Pseudomonas cedrina subsp. fulgida
TTGACTTCATTGCTTGAGCATTGCGTTTGCTAACTGATCGGCATAGGGCAAGCCCGCTCGCCACAGAGGTCCCAGTTTGCTGCGCGACAGCGCTACGTCGAAGAGATAGTGGGAACTCCCACAGGTGTTATTCCTGGTTGTGTCGGTCAGTGCTCCAGGGCATAGCGCCGGCAATGGTTGAGGTAGCCCTGCTCATGGCTACCCACCAGTTGCACCACACTGGTCCACAGCCAGGACGGTGCATCCAGCTGTTTGGAGCGATTTTCCTGCAACACCGCCATCCAGTCCTTGCGGGTCTGGCGGTCCATTTGCCGTGCGTGAGCGATGCCGACCACGCGGGCCAGGTAACCGGCGGCGTGCATGGCATCGGTTTCGCTCAATTCGTCCAGTTCCAGCTTCATGTCCTGGGGCAGCAATTCACGGATAAAGAACCCGTGATCCAGCAAGCGCGTCGCCACCATGCGTTCACCCAGACTCGGAGATAGCTGACGCGCGCCCTCCACCACTCGACGGCCATTGTCCCTGGGCATCTTCGCCCGTGCCGCGCGAGGTGCGGCGGCGCCTACGGCTTCCTTGATATCGAGCAGGCAATATTCCTGCTCGTCCCCGTCGCCGTCGCCCACGCCCAGCAACACGGCATACCGCAGCAGCCCAAGGGAGCTGCACCCCTTGACCCAATAGGCCGAATCCAGCAGTTCGACTCTGGCGTCCTTGGGCCGGCCCTTGAGCGAGGTAACCAACTGGTGGACTTCATCCGAGGCACAGAGAGTCTCCAGCGCCGTTTTTTCGGCGCGTGACAACGGCCAGAAATGCTTGCCCAAGGGGAAACTCGGCTTGGCGTTTTCAATCCGCTCACGGGCCAGGTTTTTCCAGGTGCGCTCCACGGCGCTGCGCATGCCCGCCTTGACCTGGGACGGACGCGGCGGCGCGGCATCGGGCTTGTCCTTGAACGCCTGTTCGTAGCCGCCCATCATTTCTTCGAGCATGCGCGCAGTGGTGACCCCTGGCAGGTCAGAACCCCGCGCGGCGGTGGCCAGGGACAAGGCCAGGCGCACCAGATCGTGGGTGGGGTTGCCGATCACCGTCTGGTCAAGGTCGCGGATATGCATATCGATGCGACCTCTGGTATCCCCGGTGGGGCCCAGGTTGCCGGCGTGGCAGTCACCGCAAATCCAGATCGCCGGGCCGTGGGGCAAACGGCGGCCGGTCTGGCTGTGCAGCCACTCGTAGAATTGCACGGTGCTGCCGCGTACGTAAGCGTGAGCAGAGCGCGCCATCTTCAGGTTTCGTAATTGGGTCAGGTGGGGCATGCGGACGGAGGGGCGCGGTGTTTTCATGGAATAACTCAGTACGGGTGTTGCGGTAGAGCGTTGGCCTCCGGCAAATGTTTCATCATGTTTCAAAAATAACCTACGCCCATCTCCTTGCCGAGAGCTGGCGAACTGCCTACATTTGCCACGCCGAGCAGGCTCTTTACTTATTCGATCATTCTCATGGAAGCGATAACATGCCTCAATTGCGCCCCTCTGGCGTGCTTAAATTCGTCGCCCTGGCGGTGCTCCTCGCCAGCGGCCACTGCCTGGCGGCTACCGACCTGCGCACGGTGGTGGACGCCAGCGTCAAGCCGCTGATGCAACAGCAGTCGATTCCCGGCCTGGTCGTCGGCATCGTGAAGGACGGCAAGACGCATTACTTCAGCTACGGCATCGCCAGCAAAGACACGCAACAGCCGGTCAGTGAAAACACCCTGTTTGAAATCGGTTCGGTGAGCAAAACCTTCACCGCCACCCTCGCCGGGTACGCCGTGGCGACCGGCAAGCTGACCCTCACCCACCCGGCCAGCCATTACCTGCCGGCTTTGCGCGGCAGCAAGTTCGAACACATCAGCGTGCTCAACCTCGGCACCTACAGCGCCGGTGGCCTGCCCCTGCAATTCCCCCGCGAGGCCGATAACGACCAGCACATGCTCGGCTACTTCCAGCACTGGCAACCCGACTTCGCCCCTGGCACCCAACGCCTGTATTCCAACCCCAGCCTGGGCCTGTTCGGTTATGTGGCGGCGCAGAGCCTGAAGCAGCCGTTCGATCAGTTGATGGAAAAGACCCTGCTGCCCAAACTGGGTCTGCAGCATACTTTCATCCACGTGCCCACCCGCCAGATGAGCCTCTACGCCCAAGGCTATGGCAAGGATGACAAGCCCGTGCGCGTAGGCCCAGCGCGCTGGACAGCGAAGCCTACGGCATCAAGACCAGCGCCTCGGACCTGCTGCATTACGTGCAGGTGAACATGCGCCCGGCAACACTCGACCCTGCGCTGCGACAGGCCATCGCCATCACCCACACCGGCTACTACACCGTCGACGGCATGACCCAAGGCCTGGGTTGGGAGATGTACCCCTACCCGATCAAGCGTGATGCGTTGGTGGCCGGCAACTCGACGCAAATGGCCATTGAGCCGCACACGGTCAACTGGCTGACCCCGCCGCAGGCACCCAACGCCGATTGGCTGGTGAACAAGACCGGTTCCACCAACGGGTTCGGCGCGTATGTGGCGTATGTGCCGAGCAAAGGCATGGGCGTGGTGATATTGGCGAACAGGAACTACCCGAATGCCGAACGGGTGAAGGCAGCCCACGCGATCCTGGAGGCGATGGGGCAATAACGCCGGAAGCGAAACCGAGTGAGGAACAGCCAAAGCGCAGTTCCTGAAGGCTGTCGAACTCCCCCTGTGGGAGCGGGCTTGCTCGCGAAAGCGGCGTGTCAGACACAAACGCCTCAATTGACACACCGCTTTCGCGAGCAAGCCCGCTCCCACATTGAATCTTC
>JAFHKH010000323.1 GCA_016937595.1 Pseudomonas cedrina subsp. fulgida
AACTTGTGCCTGCCCACACTGCCGATGTGTGTTGGGCATTGACGCGGTGATGAAGGACGGTAAAGGCTATTGCTGCCAGGGCTGTGCCGAGCACCATGCCCATGGCGAGCCGTGTGCGGCGGTAAATGGTTGTGAGTGCGCCAAATCCGCTCAAGACTGACTGCGGTTGAACACTGTGGCAGTTGGTCCGTCAGCAATGCCGATCTCCGCCTCTGTGGCAAGCCCGCTCGCCACAGCCACAGCCACAGGGGAGGCTCGCCAACCTGCGATGGCGGGGTTTATTGGATGTCCAGTTCAAGCCTCAGGCTATCGTCGGACAGCCGCCGGCTTTCCCTGACCACGCCACTGGTTCGCCGCCCATCTAGCGCGACAACCACGGTGTGCGCTGCATGCAGATCGTTCGGCAACGGCTGGAAGACCTGAAGGACCATGCCGCCGGTCTGACGCTGCACGGCCACTTGGCACTCGGCCTGCTTGGCCATGGGCCCGAACAACGTGTCCTGGGTGTAGTCGATGCGCGCTTTGCGATTGACCGGTTGCTGTGAATCCATGGGTATTTCTCCTCGATCAAGCCTGGGCGCGCGCATCGGAACGGCGCCACTGCACGCCGCTAAGGCCGAATTTTTCGGCGTGTTCCCGGCTGGTCTTCTTTACCTGCTCACGCGCGAACCTGCCGATACGGCCGATGCCCGCATCACAGCTCGCCCAATGCCAGGCTTCCAGGTTGTCGAGCTTTTCCAGGCGGATAATGAAGGACTTGGGCTCGCCATGCAGCCGGTAGTCGATCACAAAGAGTTTTGCGTTATTCATCGGTCCATCAACCCTGGTGGTGTAAGCAAGTGATCACCTGCGGTCGCGAAAATTCACTCGGATTGTCGGGCGGTGATCATTACCATGGTCGTCCATGCCCTGATTGACGTGCCCGCTATGGCCCTGGCTGCGCCCCCTGACCTGAGTGATCACGATGTGCCCGTGCAGCCCCTGGCGCGCACGTATCCTCGCGGGCTGTACATCGAGCCCCATCGCCACGATTGGGGCCAATTGCTCTATGCCATGAGCGGCGTGATGTGGGTCGAGACGCCGCGTGAAGCCCTGGTGGTGCCGCCGCAGCGTGCGGTATGGCTGCCACCGGGGGTGGAACACGGGATTCGTGTGGTATCGGATTTGCAGATGCGCAATATCTATCTGCGCCCGGCGCTGGCCGCCATGCTGGACAGCCAGGTGCAAGTGATCGAAGTCGGCGGGTTGCTGCGCGAGCTGATCATCACGCTGGTGAACGAAGGGGACAGCGGTGATGCGGCCTACTATGACGCGGTGGTTGGCCTGGCCTTGCTGGAACTGCAACGGGCGCGCCGCTCGCCGATCCGCATTACCATGCCGGTGGCGGCCGACCGGCGATTGATCAGCGCCTGCCAGGCGGTCATGGCCGCACCCTCCCTGGCGATCCCATTCGAACAGCATGCCGAAACGGCCGGGGCCAGCGTGCGCACCTTGGCGCGGCTGTTCCAGAATAACCTGGGCATGGGCTTCGCCGAATGGCGGCGCCAGGTGCAATTGGCCACGGCGGTGGCCGAATTGATCCAGGGCCAGCCAGTCAGCGCTATCGCGCGCTCCCTGGGCTATTCACCCAGCAGTTTCAGCGACATGTTCCGTCGAGAACTCGGCATGGCGCCTTCGCATTACGTCGGCTGAGGCTTGGCCGAAATCCTGAAGCACTTGGCCGATGCTTCAGGCATGCGCTCTCTACACTGAGCGCATCTACCTACAAGGCGCCGCCCCATGAGCTACCTGATTTCCCTTGTCATCGGCCTATTTGTCGGCGTGATCTACGGCGCCTTGGACTTCCGCTCGCCCGCGCCGCCGGCCATTGCCCTGATAGGCCTGATGGGCATGCTGTTGGGCGAAAAGCTCTGGCCCCTGGGCCGGCAGTTGGTGGGCAACTGGTTGTCTTGATCACTTCTTTTTACTTGGATGGATATTGGCCATGAACGCACTGCAATTTTCCGCCACCGGCGACCTCAGCGCCCTGCGCTTTGTTGAAGTCGCCACGCCGGTGCCGGCTCCCGGCGAAGTGCTGGTCCGGATCAAGGCTGCCGGCCTTAACCCCAGCGACGTCAAAAACGTGCTCGGCCGTTTCCCCTACACCACGCTGCCGCGCATTCCGGGCCGCGATTTCGCCGGTGTCGTGGTGCAAGGCCCGCAGGCATTGGTCGGCCAGGAAGTCTGGGGCACGGGCCGCGACCTGGGCTTTTTCGCTGACGGCTCCCACGCCGAATACCTCACCGTATCGGCCAAGGGCGTGGCGCCTAAGCCCAGCCATTTGAGCTTTGCCCAGGCCGCCAGCCTCGGCGTGCCGTATACCACCGCCTGGGATGCCCTGGAGCGCAGCGGCGTGAGCAAGGGCACGCGCGTGCTGGTGATCGGGGCCAATGGCGCGGTCGGCAGTGCGGCCCTGGCCCTGGCGAAGATTCGCGGTGCCCAGGTGCTGGCCGCCGTGCGTCGGCCGCAGCAGGCTGAAATGCTGCAGGGGCAGGGCTTCGAGGCGATTGTATTGGACAATCCGGAGGCACTTGGCGCGCAAGTCCTCGGGGTGTTCAAGGGCGGCGCCGATGTGATTTTCGACACCACCGGGTTCTGGCTACCGGCCGCCGTGGCGGGCCTGGCGCCGTTCGGTCGCATCGCCATTATTGCGGCGCCGGTCGACGGCCAGGTGCAACTGCCGGCGCTGGCCCTGTACCGCAAGGGTGGCTCGGTGGTCGGGATCAATTCGTTGCTCTATGACTGCGAGCAATGTGCGGTGATGCTGGAGCAGTTCGGGCGCTTCTTCGACGAAGGCGCGCTGCCGTTGCCTACCGGCCTGCGCGAAGTGGCGCTGGCGACGGCGTGCCGTGTTTTGAAGCGGTGAATCAGGGCAGTGCGGACAAAATCATCTTGCTGCCCTGACAACCCATTTTTATCCGCGTCAGGCTTCGGGAACGCCTTTCTCCCACGCCGACCAGTTCTGGAGGATCGCCTGCACCAACGGGTTGCCCGCGCGGTACAGGTTTTCCAGCGCCGGTACGAAGCCGCCCTGGTCCGCGTATTTGAGCAGGTTGTCCACTTCACTGTAGCCGGGGTAAGGGCGATCGAAGTCCGAGCCGGCACGCACCACGGCCAGGCGTTGGATGTCCACCAGGCCTTCACGGCTGGCACGCAGCAGCGCTTCGTAGGTGGAATTGTCTTCCTGTTGGGTGGTGCAGTACTCGCCCTTGTTGTCGGTGAGCAGTTGGGTCCAGACTTCGGCACGTTCGCTCAGGCGTGTGCCGGAGAACCAGGTGTTGCCCGCCAAGGTGTCGCAACGGGTAACGCGCGGTGGCTGGTTGGCCGGTGCCGCAGGGTAGTGTTTGCGCCAGGCGCTCGATGCTTTGCTTTCGCTCAGCTCAACCTGTTGCGACAAGGCAAATGCCTTGGCCTGCAGCTTGGGGTTCAGTTCAAACACTTCAGTCTTGTAGTCCAACGGTGGTTTCTCGTTGGGCCCCTTGGTGTTGATGCCGATATAACCCGTCGGCCACTCTTTGGGCGCGTCCCGCGCATCGAGTTCCCATTGGGTGCCGAACTCCACCAGGTAATGTGCCCAGGCGGCGGTGCCGAGGGTGCCGTGCTTGGGGTTGATGCCGGCGATCCCGGCGATCAGGAAGTAGCTCTGGCGCAGGTCGAACTTGGGCGACAGCGCCAGGGCCAGCGTGGACGCGGCGGCATTGGTCTGGCCCATGCCGGTGACCAGCAGGCACACCTCCTGGGTGTTGCAGCGGATCACCGGGTATTCGGCGGACAGTCCTGGTACGCGAACTTCTTGCTTGAGTGCCAGGCGATCGATCCAGGTTTGCGCCTCGGGGGCGAACATGGTGATCAGCATCACTTTGGGTTTGATCGGTGCGGGCGTATCCGCCAGCACCACGTGGGGCAGCAGGGCCAGGCCGACGGCCAGCGAGAGACGGGTAAGTGCTTTCATCTGTAACTCCTGTATCAGAATTGGTAGCCCACGCCGGCGTAATAACCCCAGCCGTCGGAGCGGGCGCGGAAGTTGCCTTCGCCGAAATTCAACTCGCTGCCATCTTCCCAGTTGCCGCCGTTATGGAAGTAACGGCCGACCAGGGTGAAGCGCAGGTGAGTAAACGAATACAACAGCACGTTGGTCGCCACCAGGGAATTGGCGGTACGCGCGGGGTTGTCCTTGTGCAAATCCGAGCCGAAATCGTAGTTGGTGAAGCCGATATAGGTCAGTGAGGCACCGTTGTCGAACGTGCTGATGGGCACGATGTACTTCATTTGCGCGCGGTAACCGTCCCACGAATATTCATTGCTGGCGCCATAGTTTTCCCATTGGTAACGCCCGTAGAAGTTGGCCGACAGGTTGACCCGCGAGTGGGTATCGATGTCCGTGCCCAGGCCGCTGTACAGCGTGTTGGCGCGGTTTTCCTTACGGCTGCCGTGGTCGTAGATCCAATCGAACGCTACGTACCATTCCTTGAACGGCCCGATGGCCAGGCTGCGGCCCGCCAGGTAGTCGATGGAAATACGGGGCTCATGCTCCATGAATACCGGCGAGCCATGGTCCCACACGCCCTTGTCATGGCTGTTACCGATGGTGAGGATCTTCGGCACGTCGATGTAGCCGTACAGCTCAAAAGGCCCCTTGCGGCCGAAGTACTCGTATTCCAGGTAGATATCGTCCTGCGGCTTGGGGCCGAAACTGATGTCTTTGCTGCCGATCAACGTCAGGTCCTGGTTGAACCAGTCCGACAGGTACGCGCCTGGTTTTGCCGGGCTGGGTTCAGGGCTCTTGGTTTGTGGGCTGAGGGTTTCGCCCTGTGCTGAGTCATCGACGGGTTGTCCTTGCGCCAAAATGGGGGCGCTGAGTACTCCCGTAACGGCGATCAGTAGCAAGGAAACGCCAAAAGTGGCGGGACGCCTTGAAGTGGGCTGCATTGAAAATCCCTGTTCGTACGCGGTTTGAACCCGATTCTTCGGGTCAGGGTGAACTTGGCGGGCAAGTCCGTACCGCAAGCGTTTGCACAGGTTGTACCAACTTTGCCCAATCGCTTGATCAGAAAGCAAAAAAGCTGATTTAGTCGACCTTTTGGTCAGCATTGGCTGGGTGGCATTTTTTTAATGTGTTGGAACACGTGCATGGCCGTTTCCGGACGTCACCGACCCAGGCTCCATCGACGGCGCGATTGCCGCTGTGGTGGCACAGGCCGGCAAGTTGGACATCCTCATCAATAATGCCGCGCTGTTCGACCTGGTGCCCGGCGAGAAGAAGAAACGGGTAGGGGCCGAGGTGCCGTTTTGGGCGGATGGGCACGCCGGAGGATGTGACGGGAATGGCGATTTTCCTGGCTTCAGGGAACGCCGATTACATCGTCGCGCAGACCTACAACGTGGATGGCGGTAACTGGATGAACTAGTGCCCGTTCAAACAAAAGGAGATTCAAATGTGACTGGAATCCAGACTAGTCGGCAAAACTGCGATCAAACAGGTAGATCTCCCCAGGCCTGAGCATTTCCACCGTCGCCTGGGGCCTGCCGCCTTCACCCTGCTTTTTGCGACCGGTCTCGCGCAAATACCCCGCCTCGGTCAGCTTGAGCAAACGCTGACGAATACTGGTCTTCAACACCGGCCGCTCCAGCACCAGCGAAAAGATGGTCGTCGCTTGCGGCGCGCTGAATTCATCGCCCAGGAACATCAGCGGCAAGCTGCTGTACAGCGATTTGGAAAACAGCCGCTCCTTGACCGCGGCCACGATGCTGTTGTGATCGAAGGGCAACTTGATCCCGCCGTTGGCCACCGCCGTCAGCGAAAACCAGCCCTGATGCTCAGCCAATTGCGCCTCATCGCTGACGATCGCCAGGTAGTAGGTGGACGACGACCAGCAGCGCGGATCACGAAACGCATCCCCCACGGTGCCGACTTGCTCGCTCCAGGCCAACGCCAGCCCGACCTTGTCACTGGCGCGCAACCGCTCCACGGCATCCTTGAGGCTTAAATCTTGCACGCCGCCGTTGACCACGACGCCCGGTAACGCCCAGTGCCCGACGAACGGTTCGGCCTCGCGCTTGTTCAGCAGCAGCTTGAGTTCTCCGTCCGCGCGGGAATAAAACAGCACGCACAGGTCAACGGTATGGAGGTAGGCGCTCAGTGGCATGGGACGTCCTTCTAACAGCGGTGGGGCACAGTCTAACGAATCGAGCAGATATGTCATGTACTGGCTCCTGCACAGATATCCAAATGTTTCTTGCAATGAAAGTACATGACGTGTACTTTTGTTTCCAGGCCACAGGAGAACGCCATGACCCTCGCGAAAACCGCCCTTGCTTCATTCGACGTCGACGCCCAGAAGAGCTTTACGCCGCTGTGCCCTGATGAATTGCCTGTGGCCGGTGGCGACCTGATCGGTGCCGAACTCAATTACATGGCCAGTCTGGCCGGCCATCGCGTCGGCAGCAAAGACGCCCACACGCCGCACGCGCCCTGGGTGGTGAGCCAACACAGCGCGATGCTGCAACCCACCGGTCTGGTCCACGCCGATGTGACCTGGGTGAGCCACTGCGTGCCCGGCACCGAAGGCTTCACGTTACTGGACGAACTGCCCACTCCCTATGACTACGATTACTTCATCTGGAAAGGCGTCGAGCCCGACCTGCACCCCTACGGTGCCTGCTACCACGACTTGCACGACAAGCTGTCCACCGGCGTGATCGAGTACCTCAAGGCCCAGGGCGTGACCCGCGTGATCGTCGGCGGCCTGGCCCTGGACTACTGCGTCAAGACCACCGCGCTGCAACTGCTCCAGGCTGGCCTGGAAGTGGTCCTGCACCTGCCGGCGTGCCGAAGCATCACCGAGGAGGGCGGCGTACAGGCGGTCAATGAGTTGCTCAAGGCCGGTGCCGTGATCAGCAGCACCCGCGAAGAACTGGCCGCGATGGCCACGCGTTAAGGAGATACACCATGGAAAGTGCATACGACTACGAATCCCCGGTCATCCAGGGGCTGCTCGACACCGACTACTACACCTTCACCATGATGCAGGCCGTGCTGCACCAGCACCCCAACGTCGATGTCGAATACAACTTCATCGTCCGCTCCAGGGAAAAGCTGGGTCACTTGATCCCGCAATTGCGCGACGAACTGGAAAAACTCGCCGGCCTGAACATGCGCGAAGGTGAACTGCGCTTTCTGTTCAACCCACGTTTCCGCGAATACCTTACCCCGGACTACGAGCGCTTCCTCGGCCTGTTCCGCTTCAACCTGCGCTACATTCACGTCAGCGAAGTCGACGGCCAACTGAACATCCGCGTGATCGGCCCGATGCTGCATTGCATCATGTTCGAGCAGCCGGTATTGGCCCTGGTCAGCGAGCTGCGCAACCGCGACAAATACCCCGACGTGACCCTGGAAGACGTTACCCGCAAGCTCTACCAGAAGTTCGACTGGCTGGAGAAAAATCTCAGCCGCGAGGAACTG
>JAFHKH010000324.1 GCA_016937595.1 Pseudomonas cedrina subsp. fulgida
CCTGCGATGACGGCGGCACATTCACTATCAATGTGCCTGACAGACCGCTATCGCAGGCAAGCCAGCTCCCACATTTGGATTGCATTCCGTCAGGTCAAACGGCGTCGCTGAAGTCGTAGTGCAATTCATTATCCCGGCTGCTGATACGCACCCCCGCCAGTGCCTTGCCTTCGAGCATGCGCGTGAGGAATTCACGGCTCATGTCCGGCAGCAGGCTGTTGGTCAGGAGGGTGTCGATCATGCGCCCGCCGCTTTCGGTTTCGGTGCAGCGCGAAACGATCAGGTCGACCACCGCGTCGTCGTAGTCGAAGGCGACTTTGTGGGTATTCTCCACGCGCTTCTTGATGCGGTTGAGTTGCAGGCGAGTGATCGCCTTGAGCATCTCGTCGCTCAGCGGGTAGTAAGGAATGGTCACCAAGCGGCCGAGCAGGGCCGGCGGGAAGATCTCCAGCAGCGGTTGGCGCAGCGCCTTGGCGATTTCTTCCGGCTCCGGGATGTTCGCCGGGTCTTTGCAGACATGGGAAATCAGCTCGGTACCGGCGTTGGTGGTCAGCAGGATCAGGGTGTTCTTGAAGTCGATTACCCGGCCTTCGCCGTCTTCCATCACGCCCTTGTCGAACACCTGGAAGAAGATCTCATGCACGTCCGGGTGGGCTTTTTCCACCTCGTCCAGCAGCACCACGCTGTAGGGCTTGCGCCGTACCGCTTCGGTCAGCACGCCGCCTTCGCCGTAGCCGATATAACCTGGCGGCGCGCCCTTGAGCGTGGACACCGTGTGGGCTTCCTGGAACTCGCTCATGTTGATGGTGATGACGTTCTGCTCGCCGCCATACATGGCTTCGGCCAGGGCCAGGGCGGTTTCGGTCTTGCCCACGCCGGAGGTGCCGGCCAGCATGAACACGCCAATCGGCTTGCTCGGGTTGTCCAGGCCGGCGCGGGAGGTCTGGATGCGCTTGGCGATCATCTGCAAGGCATGGTCCTGGCCGATGATGCGTTTTTTCAGGTGCTGGTCGAGGTTGAGTACCGTCTCCAATTCGTTGCGCGCCATGCGGCCGACCGGGATGCCGGTCCAATCGGCGACCACCGAGGCCACGGCCTGGTAATCCACGGTGGGCAGGATCAGTGGGGTTTCGCCCTGCAGGGCGCTGAGGCGTTGTTGCAGGTCGACCAATTGCGTACGCAGTGCATCGCTGCCGCTGTCCACCATGCCGGCTTTTTCACGCAAGGTCGCACGGGTGGCGAGCAGTTCGTCCACCAGGGTTTTCTCTTCGGCCCAGCGGCTTTCCAGAGTGGCCAGGCGCTCGCGCTCAGCGCTCAACAGCGCCTCGGTGTTGGTTTGGCGCGCACCAATCGCAACGCCGATAGCATGCTCGCGGGCGATGATCTGCAGTTCGGTTTCCAGCGCTTCGATACGGCGACGGCTGTCGTCCACTTCGGCCGGCACCGCGTGCAGGCTGATGGCGACGCGGGCGCAGGCGGTGTCCAGCAGGCTCACGGACTTGTCCGGCAACTGGCGCGCCGGAATGTAACGGTGCGACAGCTTCACCGAGGCTTCCAGGGCTTCATCGAGGATCTGCACCTGGTGGTGTTTTTCCATGGTCGAGGCCACGCCGCGCATCATCAGCAGCGCCTTGTCTTCCGACGGCTCGGCAACCTGTACCACCTGGAAACGGCGGGTCAGCGCCGGGTCTTTTTCGATGTGCTTCTTGTACTCGGCCCAGGTGGTGGCGGCCACGGTGCGCAAGCTGCCACGGGCGAGGGCGGGTTTGAGCAGGTTGGCCGCATCGCCCGTACCGGCGGCGCCACCGGCACCCACCAAGGTGTGGGCTTCGTCGATAAACAGGATGATCGGCTTGGGCGAGGCCTGCACGTCTTCGATGACCTGGCGCAGGCGCTGTTCGAACTCGCCCTTCATGCTGGCGCCGGCTTGCAGCAGGCCCACGTCGAGGCTGCGCAGTTCCACGTCCTTCAGCGCAGGCGGTACGTCGCCGGCGACGATGCGCAGGGCGAAACCTTCGACCACGGCGGTCTTGCCCACACCGGCTTCACCGGTGAGGATCGGGTTGTTCTGGCGGCGACGCATCAGGATATCCACCAATTGGCGGATCTCTTCGTCACGGCCGACAATCGGGTCGAGCTTGCCGCTGCGGGCTTGCTCGGTGAGGTCGACGGTAAAGCGCTTGAGCGCTTCCTGCTTGCCCATCGCACTCGGCGCCATCGCACCGCTGGCTTCACCGGGCACCGCACCGGCATTGAAACCGTCGCTGGCGCTCAGGGCGTTTTCCGGCGAGTCGCCGACGTATTCGTCAAACCGCTCGCTCAGGGCTTCGGCCTTGATCTTGTTGAACTCGGAAGACAAGCCCAGCAGCGCATGGCGCAGGCTTGGGGTCTTGAGGATACCGAGCACCAGGTAACCGGTGCGCACTTGGCTTTCGCCAAACATCAGGCTGCCGTAGACCCAGCCGCGTTCGACGGCTTCTTCCACATGGGAGGACAGGTCGGTGATCGAGGTCGAGCCGCGCGGCAGACGGTCCAAGGCTTCAGTCAGGTCGCGGGCCAGGCGCGCCGGCTCCAGGTTGAACTGGCGGATCAGGCGATGCAGGTCCGAGTCCTGCAGTTGCAGCAACTGGTGGAACCAGTGCGCCAGTTCCACATAGGGGTTGCCCCGCAGTTTGCAGAACACGGTGGCGGCTTCGATGGCCTTGTAGGCCACGCTGTTGAGTTTGCCGAACAGTGCGGCGCGACTGATTTCACCCATGCTCTGGATTCCTTGAGGTGGTGGCTTGATCGGCGTAGTGCCGGGCCAGGATTAGGTCGTTGGCGTCATGCGCAGGTTGGCCGAGCCAGGTGTTGAAGCCCAGGCGGAACTGGCCGTTGAGTTGCAGCGCCGGGACTTCGGGTTGTTGCAGAACCAGGTTCAGGTCCCAGTCCAATTCATGGCCCAGGTACTCGGCCACCCACGCCACCAGCTCGTTGAACGGCTGGCGGCCGGGCAGCATGCCCATGTAGTCATCCAGCGTGAGCGGGCCCAGGCGGATGCGGAATTTGTGCTGGCGGTCCCACACGAAGCTGCCCAGGCAAAAGTCCATGCCCAGGCGGCTGGCGCTCACGCCGACGCGGCTGCGCTCGGGCAGCTCCAGCCATTGGCCGACGTATTCTTCAATTGCCACCGGCAGGCCGAAGTACTCGCCGAGAATCGCCTTCAAGCCGTCCGGGTAGCGGGTTTGCGCCGACAGGTGGCCGCTGTAATGCAGCTTCGCCGTGTCCGGGATGAGCCCCTGGTTGAGCAGGCTCGGCATCCCGCGGCCACTCAAGGCGGCGAGGCGTGCGGACCAGTAATCATCGTCCGGGCGGTCATGGCTGACGGTCGGCCGCGCTTCGGCCCAGGCCCGGTAAAACAGGCTGAGCAGGCGATGGTGAAACACATCCAGGAACTGCTTGCTGGTGCCGTCGGCATGGTTGCGCTGACGTTCGCGTACGTATTCGGTGATATGCAACGGCAGCGGCCGTTGGGGCCGCCAAGGCCAAAGAAGAAATTGCTCCAGCCGCGCCGGCTTG
>JAFHKH010000325.1 GCA_016937595.1 Pseudomonas cedrina subsp. fulgida
GGCTCATCACCATGCCGCATAAACGCAACCCGGTGGGCGCGCGGTGCTGATCAGCGCCGCCACCCGTGTGCCGGGCCTGGTGGCCACGTGTTCAGCGCCATGCCCCAGGAGCATGAGCGCAGCCTGGGTTTGTGGCATGCCGAATGGGAAACCTTGCCGCAGATTTGCCGCCTGGTCTCCGGTGCGTTGCAACAGGCCGTGCTGGTCAGCGAAGGCCTGGAAGTCGACCCGCAACGTATGGCGCAAAACCTCGACATGACCCAGGGCCTGGTATTGGCCGAAGCCGTCAGCAGCGTGCTCGCCCAGCGCCTGGGCCGTGAAACGGCGCACCACTTGCTGGAGCAATGCTGCAAGCGCGCCGTCGCAGAGGGGCGGCACCTGCGTGCGGTATTGGCCGATGAACCGCAGGTCAGCGCCGAGCTGTCGACGGCTGAGCTGGACCGCTTGCTCGATCCCGCGCACTACCTGGGCCAGGCACACACCTGGGTCACCCGCGCCGTAGCCGAACACTTTGCTTGAGGAGAATCCCGTGGCATTCGTACAACTCGCCGAAGGCGAACTGCATTACCAATTGGACGGGCCGGTGGAGGCGCCGGTGCTGGTACTTTCCAACTCGTTGGGCACCGACCTGCATATGTGGGACATCCAGGTCCCGGCGTTCACCCGGCACTTTCGCGTGCTGCGTCTGGACACCCGGGGCCATGGTAAATCCCTGGTCACGCCAGGGCCCTACAGCATCGAGCAACTGGGCCGCGATGTGATCGCGTTGCTGGATGCGCTGGGCATTGCGCGCGCGCATTTCTGCGGTTTGTCCATGGGCGGCCTGATCGGCCAATGGCTGGGGATCAATGCCGGCCAGCGCCTGCACCGCCTGGTGGTGTGCAACACCGCCGCCAAAATCGGCACGCCCGAGGTGTGGAACCCGCGTATCGAGACGGTGTTGCGCGATGGCGCAGCGGCAATGACCGCCCTGCGCGACGCGTCGATTGCGCGCTGGTTCACCGCTGATTTTGCGGCGGCCAACCCGCACCAGGCCAAGCTGATTACCGACATGCTGGCGGCCACATCGCCTGAGGGTTACGCCGCCAACTGCGCGGCCGTGCGTGACGCCGATCTGCGCGACCAACTGGCCTTGATCAAAGTGCCGACCCTGGTGATTGCCGGCACTGAAGATGCCGTGACGCCGCCGGCCGGCGGCCATTTTATCCAGAACCATGTGCAGGGTGCCGAGTACGCCGAGTTCTATGCGGCGCACCTGTCCAACGTCCAGGCCGGGGCTGCGTTCAGCGACCGTGTGCTGGACTTCCTGCTGGCCCGCTAAGGAGCTTTTCGTGGACGAGAAACAACGTTACGCCGACGGCCTGCACGTGCGCCGCGAAGTGCTGGGGGACGCCCATGTCGACCGCAGCCTCAACGCCCTGACCGAGTTCAACAGCGAGTTCCAGGAAATGATCACCCGCCACGCCTGGGGTGATATCTGGACGCGCCCGGGCCTGCCTCGGCACACCCGCAGCCTGATCACCATCGCCATGCTGATCGGCATGAACCGCAACGAAGAACTCAAGCTGCACCTGCGCGCCGCCGCCAGCAATGGCGTAACCCGTGCCGAGATCAAGGAAGTGCTGATGCAAAGCGCGATCTATTGCGGGATTCCGGCGGCGAATGCAACGTTTCACCTGGCCGAATCCGTGTGGGATGAACTGGGCGTGGAGTCTCGCCAACAGACCTGAATCTGGAAATGCGATCAAATTGTGGGAGCGGCTTGCTCGCGAATGCGGTGGGTCAGTTAAATATTTGTTGACTGATACACCGCATTCGCGAGTAAGCCCGCTCCCACAGTTTTGATCTGCGCAGGGCTTCAGGGTCAGTGCGAATCCGCATCCCACACCCAGTTCCATACACCCGGCAAGTGCACTTCCTTACTTGCCGCCAGCAACGGCGTAACCCGTGCCGAGATCAAGGAAGTGCTGATGCAAAGCGCGATCTATTGCGGGATTCCGGCGGCGAATGCAACGTTTCACCTGGCCGAATCCGTGTGGGATGAACTGGGCGTGGAGTCTCGTCAGCAAACCTGAAGCTGAAATGCGTTCAAATTGTGGGAGCGGGCTTGCTCGCGAATGCGGTGGGTCAGTTAAATATTTGTTGACTGATACACCGC
>JAFHKH010000326.1 GCA_016937595.1 Pseudomonas cedrina subsp. fulgida
GGGAACGATCATCCGAGGTGACGCTATCGCAGGCAAGCCAGCTCCCACCTGGTGAGGGGAAGGCTTTCAGTCTTTTTTCAGCTTGGGGTTCGGGAAGAACTGCACGGCCTGGACTTTTGGGTCAGCCGGCGCTTTGAGCGCCGAGGTATTGACCCGCGTACCCAATTCCTTGGGCACCGACAGGCCCTGGTCATTGAGCGTGTCGGTATAACCGCAGGCCACGCATTCGCGATGCGGCACACTGTCTTCGGTCCACATCTTGAGCTTGTCCGGCTCGCTGCACGCCGGGCACACTGCCCCGGCGATAAATTGCTTTTTGGTGATCACCGGCCCTTCGCTCATGCTGCCGCGTCCTCACTCAGGCCGCTGTGGCGCAAGAGGGCGTCAATCGTCGGCGCACGTCCGCGGAAGTCGACGAACAGCACCATCGGCGCCTGGGAGCCGCCACGCGCCAGGATGGCTTCGCGGAAGGCCCGGCCGGTCTCGGCGTTGAGCACACCCTCTTCTTCAAACTTGGAGAAGGCATCCGCCGACAGCACTTCGGCCCATTTGTAGCTGTAGTAACCGGCCGCATACCCACCGGCGAAGATGTGCGCAAAGCTGTTGGGAAACCGGTTGTAGGCCGGCGGACGCATCACCGAGACTTCGTCGCGCACGCCCTCGAGCACCTGCGCCACGCTGCGGCCATCACCGTGGGTGGCGTGCAGTTCAAAGTCGAACAGCGAAAACTCCAGTTGGCGCACCATCATCAGGCCGGATTGGAAATTCTTCGCCGCGAGCATTTTTTCCAGCAGGTCCTGGGGCAGCGGCTCACCGGTTTCATAATGGCCGGAGATCAGCGCCAGGCCTTCAGGCTCCCAGCACCAGTTTTCCATGAACTGGCTCGGCAACTCCACCGCATCCCAGGCCACGCCGTTGATACCGGACACACCGGCGTGTTCGACACGGGTCAGCAGGTGGTGCAAGCCGTGGCCGAATTCGTGGAACAGCGTCGTCACTTCATCGTGGGTCAGCAGGGCTGGTTTGCCGCTGTCGGCCGGGGTGAAATTGCACACCAGGTTGGCCACCGGGCTTTGCAGCACGCCGTCGACGGTGCGGCGACGGTCACGGGCGCCGTCCATCCAGGCGCCGCCACGCTTGTTGGCGCGGGCGTACAGGTCGAAGAAGAAGCGACCGACGTGCTGGCCGTTTTCCTTGATTTCAAACAGGCGCACGTCCGGATGCCAGGTGTCGAAGCCTTTCTGCTCGGCGATCTCGATGCCGTACAAGCGCTGCACAATGGCGAACAGGCCGCCCAGCACTTTATCGATCGGGAAGTAGGCGCGCAGGGCTTCCTGGGACACGCTGTAACGTTGCTCACGCAGTTTTTCGCCGTAGAAACCACTGTCCCAGCTCTGCAGGTCGGCGCAACCTTGCTCGGCGGCGTACGCCTTGAGCTGTTGCAGATCCTGGGCGGCAAACGGCTTGCTGCGCTTGGCCAGGTCACGCAGGAAACTCAACACCTGGTCGCTGGACTCGGCCATTTTGGTGGCCAGGCTCAGCTCGGAGAAGGACGCATAACCCAGCAGTTGAGCCAGTTCCTGACGCAGGTCGAGGATTTGTTCCATCACCGGACCGTTATCGTTCTGACCGGCATTCGGGCCTTGGTCCGACGCACGGGTGCAGTAGGCCGCGTAGACTTCTTCACGCAGGGCGCGATCCTGGGCGTAGGTCATTACCGCGTAGTAGCTGGGGAATTCCAAAGTGATCAACCAGCCTTCGAGGCCCTTGGCCTGGGCGGCGGCGGCCATTTGCGCCTTGGCCGAGTCGGTCAGGCCGGCGAGGGTAGCCTCGTCGGTGACGTGTTTGGTCCAGGCCTGGTTGCATCCAGCAACTGGTTGGAGAACTTGCTGCCCAATTCGGACAGTTTGCTCTGCACTTCGGCGTAGCGCTTTTGCTGCTCAGGCGGCAAATCGATACCCGACAAACGGAAGTCACGCAGGGCGTGTTCCAGGATGGTTTTTTGCGCCACATCAAACCCGGCGGCTTCCGGGCTGCTGGCCAAGGCTTCGAACGCCTGGAACAGCGCGCGGTTCTGGCCCATTTCGGTGGAATAGGCGCTCAACGCCGGCAAACACGCCTCATAGGCCTCACGCAGCTCGGCGCTGTTGCACACGGCATTAAGATGGCTGACCGGGCTCCAGGCGGCGCCCAGGCGATCATTGAGCTCGTCCATCGCCAGCACCAGGCCGGCCCATGTCGGATTTTTTCCCTGGCTTTGCAGGATGCCTTCGATGGCGACACGGTTGTCGGCGAGGATCTGTTCAATGGCCGGCTGGACGTGCTCGGCACGGATCGCCGAGAACGGCGGCAGGTCGTAGGACTGCAGAAGCGGGTTGTTCGCGCTCACGGTTGGCACCTTGGCTGAAGAAACGGATAAGACAAAGATGGGGCCATCTTAATTACAATCAACACCCACCGCAGCTATCAGCAGAAGAGAGAGAGGCTATCGTGACCCTTCGCACCTATCAGAACCACACGCCAACCCTAGGCACCGGGGCTTTTGTCGATATTTCGGCGGTGGTGATCGGCGATGTCGAAATCGGCACCGACAGCTCGGTCTGGCCACTGACCGTCATTCGCGGCGACATGCAGCGTATCCGCATCGGTGCACGCACCAGCGTGCAGGATGGCTGCGTATTGCACATCACCCACGCCGGGCCGTTCAATCCGGAGGGCTTCGCGCTGCTGATCGGCGACGACGTGACCATCGCCCACAAGGTCATGCTGCATGGCTGCACGGTGGGCAACCGTATCCTGATCGGCATGGGCAGCATCGTCATGGACGGCGCGGTGGTGGAAGACGACGTGATCATCGGCGCCGGCAGCCTGGTGCCGCCAGGCAAGCGACTTGAAAGCGGCTTCCTGTATGTCGGCAGCCCGGTCAAGCAGGTGCGTGCACTGACGGACAAGGAGCGTGCCTTCTTCACCTACAGCGCCGCCAACTACGTGAAGCTCAAGGACCTGCACCTGGCTGAAGGATTCGACCGATGACCCTGCACCACCCAACAGTCCTGTTCGACCTGGACGGCACGCTCACCGACCCACGCGAAGGCATCACCCGCTCGATCCAGTATGCCCTCGCCAAATTGGGCATCGATGAGCCGGACCTGCGCAAACTCGAACACTTCATCGGCCCGCCCTTGCTGCAAGCCTTCATGCAGTTCTATGGCTTCGACGAAGCCAAGGCATGGGAGGCGGTGAATTTCTATCGCGAGCGTTTCAAGGTCACCGGGCTGTATGAAAACCGCGTGTTCGACGGGGTCATGCCGCTGCTCCAAGACTTGAGCAGCCAAGGCCGCCACCTCTATGTTGCCACGTCGAAGCCCTGGGTGTTCGCCCGTGAAATTGCCCGCCACTTCGATTTCGCCAAGCACTTCAAAGTGATCTACGGCAGTGAGCTGGACGGTACGCGCACCAACAAGGTCGAGCTGATCGCTCACCTGATGAGCGAGGAAGGCCTGGACCCGGCGGCGACCCTGATGATCGGAGACCGCAAGCATGACCTGATCGGCGCGCGCAGCAACGGGTTGGATTCAGTGGCGGTGGGGTATGGGTTTGGCAGCTTCGAGGAACTGGATGCAGAGGCGCCGACCTGGCACTTCGAGACGCTGGCGCAGATGCATCAGGCGTTTTTGCAGCGGCCTTGATACCGCTTTCGCGAGCAAGCCCGCTCCCACATTCGACCGCGTTCCTAACGTTGGAAATCAATCAAATGCGGGAGCGGGCTTGCTCGCG
>JAFHKH010000327.1 GCA_016937595.1 Pseudomonas cedrina subsp. fulgida
ATCTGCGCTTAACTGAACGGCATTAAGGCAAGTCCGCTCGCCACAGGAGTGCGGTCGACTGAAATGGCTATGCAGGATTCAAGATTTCAGGTGAATCTTTACCCATTTAAAATCAACGGGTTATTTTAATTTTGATAAGAGCTGGCTTGCCTTTGATTTGCGTTTAAGCCAAGTATTTACGGAACCAGCCCAGCGTCCGTTCCCACGCCAGGTTCGCCGCCGCTTCGTCATAACGCGGCGTCGAGTCGTTATGAAAACCATGGTTGGCGCCCTTGTAGATATAGGCTTCATAGGGGGTGCCCGCCGCCTTCAGCGCGGTTTCGTACGCAGGCCAGCCTTCGTTGATCCGCGTATCCAATTCGCCGAAGTGCAGCATGATCGGCGCCTTGATCCTTGGTACATCCTTGGCGTCTGGCTGGCGCCCGTAAAACGACACCGCCGCGCCCAACTCCGGATAAGCCACCGCCGCCGCGTTGGTCACGCCGCCGCCATAACAGAAACCCGTGATGCCGACCTTGCCGGTGCTGCTGTCGTGGTGCATCAGCCATTCAATGGCGGCGAAGAAGTCGTTCATCAGCTTGGTCGGGTCGACGGTCTGTTGCAGCGCCACGCCTTTTTCGTCATTACCGGGATACCCGCCCACCGAGGTCAGGCCATCGGGGGCCAGGGCGATGAAACCAGCCTTGGCCAGGCGTCGGGCGACGTCTTCGATATAGGGGTTCAGGCCACGGTTTTCGTGGACCACCACCACGGCTGGCAGTTTGCCTGTGGCCTTGGCCGGACGCACCAGGTAGCCACGCACGCTACCGTTGCCTTTGGGCGAGGGGTAGGTGATGTAGTCGGCGACGATAGCCGGGTCGGTGAATTTCACCTGCTCGGCCAGGGCATAGTTGGGGCTCAGCGCCGCCAGCAGGGCCGAGGCGGTAAGGCCGCCAAACGTGAACAGCGCGGCGCGGTCGAGAAACTCGCGGCGGTTGATCTTGCCGTGGGCGTAGCCGTCGTAGAGTTCCAGCAGTTCGGGAGCAAAGTCTTTGGCGGTGAGACGAGTCATCGGTGCAATCCTCGATTGGCGGTGGCAATCAATGTAGACCAGGTTCAGCCCTCGCGGCCATGGGCGGCGGCGGCCAGTTGCGCGGTGTCGACGCGCACGAACAGCGAGTCGCCGATTGCGGTGAGCACGTCGCCCGCGTATACCTCGCAGACCACGCGGCTTTTACGGCCGACAGTGCCATCGACCCGCGCGCGCAGGGTCAGTGGCACGCCCATGGGGGTGGGCTTGATGAATGTGATGCCCAGGTTGCCGGTGACGCAATCGATACGCGGCAGGCTGCCCGGTTCGCGGTGTTCGGCCTGATAGTGGTAGGCCATGGCGGTCCAGTTGGAATGGCAGTCCACCAGCATGGCGATCAGGCCGCCGTAGACCAGGTCCGGCCAACCGGTGTAGTGGGGCTCGGGTTGATACTCGGCGATGACGTGGATGCGGTCTTCGTCCCAGCGGCTCTTGATGTGCAGGCCGTGTGGGTTGGCGCCGCCGCAGCCGTAGCAGACGCCTTCCGGGGCCTTGATGTCTTGCAGAGAAGGGGAATGCATGCAAAGTCCTTATTGGGGTGAGCGACTACTCTGTTTAGCAGGACAGGCGCCTGATGGGAATACATCTATTTCTTTGGAGAGCGCGGCATGAAACAGGCAATTCTACTGCTCGCCCTTGCCCTGGGTGGGGTCGCCGGCGCACAGGCGGCGCAGTACACCGACGTCAACCCTGCCGCCAGTCAGATCAGTTTCACCTTCCAGCAGTTGGGGCAGCGGGTGTATGGCACGTTCGGCCGGTTCGAGGGCACGCTGACCTTCGATACACAGAGGCCGGAGGCCGGGCATGCGCTGCTCAAGATTCAGCTCGCCAGCATCGACGCGGGGAGCGCGGACGCCAATGACACCCTGCAGCGTGCGTCCTGGTTTGATACCGCCACTTATCCGGTGGGCGTGTATGAGTCCACTGCGGTCACGGCCCTGGGCGGTAACCGCTTCAGGATCAGCGGTCACCTGACCCTCAAGGGCATCACGCGGCCGGTGGATGTGCAGGTGCTGCTCAAGGCGCTGGACGGCATTGGTGTGTTCGACGGTGAGTTCATTCTCAAGCGTGACGACTTCGGGATCGGCGAGGGCGAGTGGGCCGGCAACAGCGTGGTGTCCAATGACATCAACATCAAGTTCAAGATGGTCGCGCCGCAGCGTTAACGGGCGAACTTTCTGGCACCGGCCACGCAGCCGATCACCGCGACCGTCACCAGCACCATGCCCAGGCTCACCTGTTCGTGCAGCAGGCCCGCCGCTAGGGCCAGGCCGAAGAACGGTTGCAGCAATTGCAATTGGCCGACGGCAGCAATGCCCCCCCTGGGCCAGGCCGCGATACCAGAACACAAAGCCGATCAACATGCTGAACAACGCCACATACCCCAGGCTCAGCCAGGCCGGCAGGCTGATGCCGGTCAAACTCGACGGCGCCAGAAGCAGGCTCAATGGCAAGACCACCGGCAGCGAGATCACCAGCGCCCAGCAGATCACCTGCCAGCCACCCAGGCTGCGCGACAGCGTAGCGCCTTCGGCGTAGCCCAGGCCGCACACCAGCACCGCCAACAGCATCAGCAGGTCGCCGACGGGCGCGGCGCTCAAGCCTTGGGCGATGGCGTAACCCATCACCAGCACGCTGCCCAGGGTTGAAAACAGCCAGAACACCGCGCGCGGTCGCTCGCCGCCGCGCAGTACGCCAAACACGGCGGTGGCCAGCGGCAGCAGGCCGATGAACACGATGGAGTGCGCCGAGGTCACGTATTGCAGTGCGAGGGCGGTGAGCAGCGGAAAGCCGATCACCACGCCAAGGGCGACGATTGCCAGGGGCATCCATTGCTGGCGCGCGGGCCGTTGCGCCTTGAACCGCCACAGCAGCAGCAACCCCAGGAGGGCGGCGATGGTGGCACGCACCAGGGTGAGGAACACCGGGTCGAACTCCATCACGGCCAGGCGCGTGGCGGGCAACGAGCCGCTGAAAATCAGCACGCCGATAAAGCCGTTGATCCAGCCTTGGGTGCTGGTGTCCAGGCTGCGGAAGAGAGATGTACGTTCCATGAAGAGGTGCCCGCCAGAAAGAAGGGTTGCGCTTGGACCATCCTAGGGGCGAGCATTAAGACAATCAAAAAATTGTCATGGATACATCCCCTATGCCGCGTGCCCGTTACAAGTTGCTGGTCGATGGGTTTGCCGAGGACATCCGCAGCGGGAAAATGCCGCCCGGTACGCGCCTGCCGACTCACCGCCAACTGGCCGCCGCGCATGGCCTGGCGCTGGTCACCGCGAGCCGGGTGTACACCGAGCTCGCAGCCATGGGGCTGGTCAGCGGTGAAACCGGGCGTGGCACCTTTGTGCGTGAGCTTTCGCTGCCGCCAGGGCAGGGCAGTGGGCAGATGACGGTCGCGGCAGGCATGCGCGACCTCAATTTCAATTACCCCGCGTTGCCGGGCCAGGCCGACCTGTTGCGCACGGCGTTACGCCAGTTGGCACTGTCCGGCGACCTCGAGGCCCTGCTGCGTTACCAGCCCCATGCGGGGCGCTTGCATGAGCGTGCGGTTTTCGCCCGGCATTTGCTCAGTCGTGGGTTGGCCGTGCAAGCCGAGCAAGTGCTGTTGGTCAGCGGCGCCCAGCACGGTTTGGCGGTGACGCTGATGGCCCTGCTCAACCGGCGATGTGGTCGCCGTCGATGCGTTGACTTATTCAGGGTTCAAGGTGCTCGCCGAGACCTTGCACCTGGAAATCGTCGCGATCCCGGTAACACCCGCCGGCACAGACCTGGAGGCCCTGACAAACTGTGTCGGCGCGCCCGGTACGGGCCGTGTACAGCATGCCGACGCTGCACAATCCCCTGGGCTGGGTGATGGACAGCGCCCAGCGCGAGCGGTTGGTCGCCATCGCCCGCCAGCACAACCTGATCATTATCGAAGACGCGGCCTACGCGTTCCTCGCCGCAAACCCGCCGCCGCCCGTGGCGAGCCTGGCGCCGGAGCGCACGGTGTATGTGGGCGGGCTCTCGAAAAGTGTCGCAACCGGTCTGCGCGTGGGCTTTGTCGCGGCGCCCGTGGAATGGGTGAAGACACTGGAGCGCACAATCATGGCCACCACCTGGAACGTTCCAGGGGTGATGAGCGCGATTGCGGTGGCATGGATCGAGGACGGCACCGTCGCGCAACTGGAAGCGCAAAAGCGCGAGGACGCCCAGGCGCGGCAAGCCCTGGCGGCGCAGGTGTTCAAAGGGCTGACCTACACCAGCCATCCGTCATCGTATTTCTTGTGGTTGCCCCTGGCGCAAGAGGCCCGCGCCGATCAGGTCGCCATGGCCTTGCAGCGCGAGAACATCGCGGTGTCCACCGCCGAGCCGTTTGCGGTTTCTGCCCATGTCCCGCATGCGCTGCGGCTGGCGTTGGGCTCGGTAGCGCTGCCGGCGCTGCGTGACGCGCTGCTGACGGTGCGCAGGGTGGTGGCATGGTGAGCCGGGGCCGGCGGCTCACCCGTGGCGATCAGTACTTGTAAGCCTGACGCCCGATCAGCGCCATTTGCCTTTTTGCTTCTGCCAGACCTGGAAGTTGTCGAT
>JAFHKH010000328.1 GCA_016937595.1 Pseudomonas cedrina subsp. fulgida
CCGCTCCCACATTGGAGATCAATGTCGCTTGGGTTTCTTTACGTCCACAAGCCGGCGCAGGTGGCAGGTCACTTCCTCGCGGTCGTGGTACAGCTGCTTGCAACCGATCTCCACGCGGATGCCGCGCGTCTTGAAGCCTTCCTCGATACGTTCCAGCAAGCGCTTCACTTCGGCGTAACGCTGCTTCATCGGCAGTTTCAAGTTCACCACCGCCTCGCGGCAATGCCCCTCGCCGATCCAGGTTTCCAGCAGCGCGGCGTTACGCGCCGGTTTCTCGACGATATCGCAGACCATCCAGTCCACCGGCTGCTTGGGCACGAAGGTGAAGCCGTCGGCCATCAAGTGCTGCACCAGGCCGGTGTCCATCAGGCTTTCGGCCATGGGGCCGTTGTCGATGGCGGTCACCAGCATGCCGCGGTTGACCAGTTGCCAGGTCCAGCCGCCAGGGGCTGCGCCGAGGTCGACGCCGGTCATGTCGCCATGCAGGCGCTCATCCCACTGGTCTCGAGGGATAAAGTGGTGCCAGGCCTCCTCCAGCTTGAGTGTCGAGCGGCTGGGCGCGTCACGCGGAAACTTGAGGCGCGGGATGCCCATCGGCCACATCGCCGAATTGTTCGACTCGGCCAGGCCCATGAACACTTCGCGGCCGCTCTTGAAGGTCAACAGCAGGCGCGGCTTGCTCGGGTCGTCCACCAGCTTGCCGGCATTCAACAAGGCTTTGCGCAGGTGCACTTCGAATTTCTTGCAGAAGTTCGACAGTTCCTTGCCGTCGTTGGTGTCGACCATTTCCAGCCACAGGCTGCCGCACAGCGGGAAGCCGTGCAGGTGAGCGAGGATCACGCTGATGCGGTCGGTTTCCGGCAAGTCGATGAATACCCCGCGCGCCCACTGCCTGGGGAAGATCAGCTCGGCAAAGCGCTGACCGTGCATCAAGCGCTGGGCGCCGTCGTCCTCGGTGCAGACAAATTCGGCGCAGGCGCTGCCGGTTTTGGTCTTGGCGTAGCCGGACACGTTCAGGCGCGCGGCGTGCTCCGCGATCTCGGAGCAGACTTCGCCTTCAAAACCCGGCCGGCAGTGCATAAAAAGGGTGTTCATTGAATCTCCTGGCAACTGGCTGCGCTATCGCAATGCCTGTCATGAAAACGCGCGCATGATAGCCGAGATCGGAACCTTGGACTTAACCATAGAGTCCAGTTATTAGTCTGCTAATGAAAACAGCGCTACCTTGATAGTTCTGTTCGTCCCGTCAGGTCCGTAGCCGTGCGGACCATAAGGAGCCATATCATGTCATCGCTTGATAGCCTGAGAACCCTTAAGACCCTGCAAATAGACAGCAAAACCTACCACTACTTCAGCCTGCCCGAAGCCGCCAAGAGCCTGGGTGACCTGGATAAGCTGCCGATGTCGCTCAAGGTGCTGCTGGAAAACCTGCTGCGCTGGGAAGACAACAAGACCGTCACCGGCGCCGACCTCAAGGCCATTGCCGCCTGGCTCAAAGAGCGCCAATCCGACCGCGAGATCCAATACCGCCCGGCCCGGGTATTGATGCAAGACTTTACCGGTGTGCCCGCCGTGGTCGACCTGGCCGCCATGCGCGCCGCCGTGGCCAAGGCAGGAGGCGACCCGCAGCGCATCAATCCGCTGTCGCCGGTGGACCTGGTGATCGACCACTCGGTGATGGTCGACAAATTCGGCAACGCCGATGCGTTCGAGCAAAACGTTGACATCGAAATGCAGCGCAACGGCGAACGTTACGCCTTCCTGCGTTGGGGCCAGAGCGCCTTTGACAACTTCAGCGTGGTGCCACCGGGCACCGGCATCTGTCACCAGGTCAACCTGGAGTACCTGGGGCGCACGGTCTGGACCAAGGACGAAGACGGCCGCACCTATGCCTTCCCGGACACGCTGGTGGGCACCGATTCCCACACCACCATGATCAACGGCCTCGGCGTACTCGGCTGGGGCGTGGGCGGGATCGAAGCGGAAGCGGCGATGCTCGGCCAACCGGTGTCGATGCTGATTCCGGAAGTGATCGGCTTCAAGCTCACCGGCAAGTTGAAGGAAGGCATCACCGCCACCGACCTGGTGCTGACCGTGACCCAGATGCTGCGTAAAAAAGGCGTGGTGGGTAAATTCGTCGAATTTTATGGCGACGGCCTGGCCGACTTGCCTCTGGCGGATCGCGCCACCATCGCCAACATGGCCCCGGAATACGGCGCCACCTGCGGCTTTTTCCCGGTAGATGAAGTCACGCTGGACTACCTGCGCCTGTCGGGTCGCCCGGAGCAAACGGTCAAACTGGTCGAGGCCTATACCAAGGCCCAAGGCTTGTGGCGCAACGCCGGCCAGGAGCCAGTGTTCACCGACAGCCTGGCCCTGGACATGGGCAGCGTCGAAGCCAGCCTGGCCGGGCCGAAACGCCCGCAGGACCGTGTGGCCCTGCCGAATGTCGGCCAGGCGTTCAGCGATTTTCTCGACCTGCAATTCAAACCCACCAACAAAGAAGAAGGCCGCCTGGAAAGCGAAGGCGGCGGTGGTGTTGCCGTGGGTAATGCCGATCTGGTGGGCGAAGCGGATTATGAATACGAAGGCAATACCTACCGCCTGAAAAACGGCGCCGTGGTCATCGCTGCGATCACTTCCTGTACCAACACCTCCAACCCCAGCGTGATGATGGCCGCCGGGCTGGTGGCGAAAAAAGCCGTAGAAAAGGGGCTGACCCGCAAACCGTGGGTGAAAACCTCGCTCGCCCCCGGCTCCAAAGTGGTCACCGATTATTACCAGGCGGCGGGCCTTACCCAGTACCTGGACACGCTCGGCTTCGACCTGGTGGGTTACGGCTGCACCACCTGCATCGGCAACTCCGGGCCGTTGCCTGAACCCATCGAGAAAGCCATCCAGAAGGCCGACCTCTCAGTGGCGTCGGTACTGTCCGGCAACCGCAATTTCGAAGGCCGCGTGCACCCATTGGTGAAAACCAACTGGCTGGCTTCGCCGCCCCTGGTGGTGGCCTATGCCTTGGCCGGCACCGTGCGTATCGACATCAGCAGCGAACCACTGGGTAACGATAAAGACGGCAACCCGGTGTACCTCAAGGACATCTGGCCAAGCAGCCGGGAAATCGCCGACGCAGTGGCGCAGGTCAGCACCGGCATGTTCCACAAGGAATACGCCGAGGTGTTTGCCGGCGACGCGCAGTGGCAGGCCATTGAAGTGCCGCAAGCGGCGACCTACGTGTGGCAGGCGGATTCAACCTACATCCAGCACCCGCCGTTCTTCGACGACATTGCCGGGCCGTTACCCGTGATCAACGACGTCAAAGGCGCCCGTGTGCTGGCCTTGCTCGGTGATTCGGTGACCACTGACCACATCTCCCCTGCCGGCAACATCAAGACCGACAGCCCCGCTGGCCACTACCTGCGGGAAAAAGGCGTGGAGCCGCGCGACTTCAACTCCTACGGCTCGCGCCGGGGCAACCATGAAGTGATGATGCGCGGCACCTTCGCCAACATCCGCATCCGCAATGAAATGCTCGGCGGCGAAGAAGGCGGCAATACGCTGTACATCCCGACCGGCGAGAAGATGGCGATCTACGACGCCTCGATGAAGTACCAGGCCTCGGGGACGCCGCTGGTGGTGATCGCCGGCCAGGAATACGGCACGGGTTCGAGCCGTGACTGGGCCGCCAAGGGCACCAACCTGCTGGGGGTCAAAGCAGTGATTGCCGAGAGTTTCGAGCGCATTCACCGCTCCAACCTGGTGGGCATGGGTGTTTTGCCGTTGCAGTTCAAGCTGGATCAGAACCGCAAGTCACTCAAGCTGACGGGCAAGGAGAAAGTCGACATCCTCGGGCTGACCGACGTGGAGATCGTGCCGCGCATGAACCTGACGCTGGTGATTACGCGGGAGGATGGCAGCCGCGAGAAGGTCGAAGTGCTGTGCCGGATCGATACGCTCAATGAAGTGGAATACTTCAAGTCGGGCGGGATTTTGCACTACGTGTTGCGCCAATTGATCGCGTCCTAGCCAACACTGCAAATCAACTGTGGGAGCTGGCTTGCCTGCGATAGCGGTGGGTCAGCCCCATAGATTTCACTGATAGACCGCTATCGCAGGCAAGCCAGCTCCCACAGGTGATCCGGTTTCGCCAATGGTTTAACGCACCGCTTCGAACAGGCCCGTAGCCCCCATCCCGCCGCCCACGCACATGGTAACGATGCCATAACGCAGGTTGCGCCGTTGCAACTCACGCACCAAATGCCCCACCTGCCGCGAACCGGTCATGCCGAACGGGTGGCCGATGGAGATCGAACCGCCGTTGACGTTGTACCTGGCGTTATCAATCTCCAGGCGATCGCGCGCATACAGGCATTGGGAGGCAAACGCTTCGTTGAGTTCCCACAGGTCGATATCCGCCACCTGCAAGCCTTTGGCCTTGAGCAATTTGGGCACCGAGAACACCGGGCCGATGCCCATCTCGTCCGGCTCGCAGCCGGCCACGGTAAACCCACGGAACAACGCCTTAGGCTTCAGGCCCAGTTCCAGGGCTTTTTCCAGGCTCATCACCAGGGTCATCGAAGCGCCGTCGGACAACTGCGACGAATTCCCCGCCGTCACCGAACCATCTTCGGCGAACACCGGCTTGAGCCCGGCGAGGCTGGCCAATGAGGTGTCCGGGCGGTTGCAGTCATCGCGATCCACCACGCCCTCAAGGATCTGCACCGCGCCGGTCTGCTTGTCCTCGACCTTGTACTTGACCGCCATCGGCACGATTTCATCGTCAAACAAACCGTCCGCCTGAGCCTGGGCGGTACGCTGCTGGCTTTGCAGCGCGTAGAGGTCCTGCGCTTCACGGCTGACGTTGTAGCGGCGCGCGACAATCTCGGCGGTCTGGCCCATGGGCAAGTAAATGCCCGGCACCTGCTCTTTGAGCAACGGGTTGATCAAGTGGTCGGTGTTCACGCTTTTCAGGGTCAGGCTGATGGACTCGACACCACCCGCCACAATGATGTCACTGCAACCCGAGGCAATCTGGTTGGCCGCAATCGCAATCGCCTGCAAGCCCGACGAGCAAAACCGGTTGAGGGTCATCCCCGCCGTGCCCGTGCCCAGTTGCGACAACACCGCCACGTTGCGCCCGATGTTGTAGCCCTGGGCGCCTTCGTTGGAGGCGGCGCCGACGATGCAGTCTTCCACCGTCGCCGGGTCGATGCCATTGCGGCTGAGCAGCGCGTTGACGCAATGGGCCGCCATGTCATCCGGGCGGGTCTGGTTGAACTTGCCGCGAAAGGACTTGGCCAGGCCGGTTCGCACGCTGTCGACGATCACTACTTCACGCATGGGCTACCTCGATCTTGTGATTGTTGGGGAGATGAACCGAGAATAGATGCAGCTCCCAACAACCGCGACGACCATTCACCCCATGGATAGGCCTACTTCTTCTTGCCTTTCTTGGCGTGCTTGTCGGACTTGGCGAACGCTTCCTCAAGTGCGCGGTTGATCGTGCGCAGCACCTTGACCCGCGCCCAGCGTTTGTCATTGGCTTCCACCAAGGTCCAGGGCGCCACTTCGGTGCTGGTGCGGTCAACCATATCGCCGACCGCCGTGCGGTAAACATCCCACTTATCGCGGTTGCGCCAGTCGTCCTCGGTGATCTTGAAGCGCTTGAACGGGATGTCCTCGCGGGCCTGGAAGCGTTCCAGTTGGGTCTGCTTGTCGATGGCCAGCCAGAACTTGACCACGATCACGCCCGCGTCGCGCAGTTGCTCTTCGAAGTCGTTGATCTCAGCGTAGGC
Source organism: Pseudomonas cedrina subsp. fulgida (assembly GCA_016937595.1). GTDB lineage: Bacteria > Pseudomonadota > Gammaproteobacteria > Pseudomonadales > Pseudomonadaceae > Aquipseudomonas > Aquipseudomonas fulgida. Next base: position 5,796 of record JAFHKH010000328.1, read on the forward strand.
GCGCATCCAATCGGCCGTCGTGCAAAACCCTTCAACCCGTTCCACCAGCACGCGGCCGTACCACGAACGGTCAAATACAGTGAATTTGCCCCGCGCCGGAATTTTCTGCCAGAACCGCCACAGGTAGGGCTGCGCACGTTCGTCTTCGGTGGGCGCGGCAATCGGCACGATATGGTACTGGCGCGGATCCAGCGCAGCGGCGACACGCCGGATTGCCCCGCCTTTACCCGCCGCATCGTTGCCTTCAAACACCGTGACCAACGCGTGCTTGCGCATGCGCTTGTCGCGCATCAGGCCGGAGAAGCGTGCCTGTTCGGTAATCAGTTGCTCTTCGTAATCGTCCTTGTCCAGGCAAAGCGTCATGTCGAGGCTGTCGAGCAGGCTCATCTGATCCACCGCCGAGGGCAAGGGCGCCGGGTTCATGCCGCTGGCCTTGAGCTTGGGTTGCTTCAACGCGCTTTGCAGGCCTTCGAGCAGGATCTTGCCCACGGTCAGCCCACGGTAATGCGCGTCCACGCCCTCGATCACATGCCACGGCGCATAGTCGCGACTGGTACGGCGCAACACGCGCTCGCCGAAATGCACGAACTTGTCGTAAGTCTCGGACTGCTGCCAGTCCAGCGGGCTGATGCGCCAGCTGTGCAGCGGGTCATCGGCCAGTGCCTTGAGCCGCGCCTTCATCTGCTTCTTGGACAGGTGGAACCAGAACTTGAAGATCAGCGCGCCTTCATCGCAGAGCATCTTTTCCAGACGCTCGGCGCCGGCAATCGCCTGGTCCAGGCGCGCATCCTTGATGTGCCCGTGCACGCGGCCCTGCAGCATCTGGCTGTACCAGTTGCCGAAGAAAATCCCCATGCGGCCCTTGGCGGGCAGTTGGCGCCAGTAGCGCCAGGCCGGCGGCCGCGCCAGTTCTTCGTCGGTCTGCTGGTCGAAGGTGCGCACCTCGATCAGGCGCGGGTCCATCCATTCATTGAGCAGCTTGACCGTCTCGCCCTTGCCGGCGCCCTCGATGCCATTGATCAGGATGATCACCGGGAAGCGCTTCTGCTGCAGTTCGTACTGCGCTTCCAGCAGGGCCTCGCGCAGGGCCGGCACTTCGGCGTCGTAGGTGTCTTTGTCGATGGCGTGACCGATTTCGGCGGATTCGAACATGGGCAGCTCCGTTTCAAGATGGCTCAAGACTAGCGGATTGGGCAGCAAGGCGAGTGAGGAAATTCCATTCGCGCTTGCCGTGGGTCAATTCATAGCCGGCTGATCGGCTAGAATGGCCGCCTTGTCTTTGCCGAGCCGCCCATGAAGCCCATCACCCACGCCCAGCTCGACTGGGATGACCAAGGCCGCCCGCACTCGCGGGTGTTCGACGATGTGTATTTTTCCGACCAGTCGGGCCTTGAAGAAACCCGTTATGTGTTCCTTGAACAAAACCGTTTGCAGGCGCGCTTTGCCGCTTTGCCGGCGGGCGGGCGGCTGGTGATCGGCGAAACGGGGTTTGGCACCGGCTTGAATTTCCTGTGCGCCTGGCAACTGTTCGAACAACACGCCGTGGCCGGTGCGCGCCTGCATTTTATCAGCGTGGAAAAGTACCCCCTGAGCCACGCCGACCTGCAACGCGCCCTCGCCCTCTG
>JAFHKH010000329.1 GCA_016937595.1 Pseudomonas cedrina subsp. fulgida
CGTCCTGGGCGTTTCTGGAACGCCTCGCGCCGCGTTCCGTGCTCATTTCACGGGCGCGCGGTAATGCGTTCGGCCATCCCCATCCACAGGTGATGGCACGTTACCAGCGCTTGGGCAGCCAGGTGTATGACAGCGCCGAACAAGGGGCCGTGCGTGTGCAACTGGGTGCCTTCGCGCCACCGATTGTTGCGCGCAGTCAACGCAGGTTCTGGCGCGAGCGGTTACCCTAGGCGCTGGTCGCCGCAGCCGATGGGGCCTGTGGCCGGAGAACCTATATGGTAAAGTGGCGCACTTTTTCGAGGGGACATTCACTGTGTGGGAATTGGTCAAATCCGGCGGCTGGATGATGTTGCCGATCATCATGAGTTCCATCGCCGCACTCGGCATCGTCGCCGAGCGCCTGTGGACCCTGCGCGCCAGCCGCGTCACCCCCGAGCATCTGCTGGGGCAGGTCTGGGCCTGGATCAAGAACAAGCAGCTCGACAAGGAAAAACTCAAGGAACTGCGCGCCAACTCGCCGCTGGGTGAAATCCTCGCTGCGGGCCTGGCCAACTCCAAGCATGGCCGCGAGATCATGAAAGAGTGCATCGAAGAAGCCGCCGCCCGCGTCATCCATGAGCTGGAACGCTATATCAACGCCCTCGGCACCATTGCCGCGATGGCGCCGTTGCTTGGCTTGCTCGGCACGGTGCTGGGCATGATCGATATCTTCAGCTCATTCATGGGCTCCGGCATGACCTCCAACGCAGCCGTGCTGGCGGGGGGCATCTCCAAGGCACTGATCACCACGGCGGCGGGCCTGATGGTCGGGATTCCTTCGGTGTTCTTCCACCGCTTCCTGCA
>JAFHKH010000033.1 GCA_016937595.1 Pseudomonas cedrina subsp. fulgida
ACAGCAGCACCACCCTGTTGCCCTGCGCTGCCGCGCGCAGCTGGCGGCCCCCTCGCCGATGCGATGCAGCGCAGCGCTGACCACGCCTCCGAGCTCGCGGCCTTCCGGCGTGAGAAATACGGCGCGATTGCGTCGCACGAACAGCTTGACCCCCAGGTCGTCCTCGAGCCCGCGAATCTGCCGGCTGACCGCGGCCTGGGTGATATGCAGCTCTTCGGCCGCCCTGGAGAAACTTTCCAGGCGCGCGGCCGCTTCAAAGGGGAGCAGGCTGGCCAGGGGCGGTAAGGTTTTGCCGAGCGCATTCATAAGCTGAAGTCATGCATCCAGGGCCGAAAACTCGTTTGTAGCATAGCCCCACAGCCGCTCACCATGCTTATCCATTACCGGATGGATGACGCGAAATGAACTCGGCCTCTGCCTCATTGTGTATAGGTGTGCTGCTTGCAGGGGTTGCCACCCTGGGCTGGGCGCTGAATTTCATCGCGCCCTACGTCACCGGCGACTACAGCCTCTACGATCTGATGGCCGTGCGTTTCCTGTTCGCCGGCATGCTCGGCGTTGGCGGGATGCTCCTGTGTCGCGCCCAATGGGGCCTGGTGACAGCCGTCCAGCAATGGGTCGCGGCAGGGCTGGGCGCCATCGGCTATCTGGGGTATGCCGCCTGCATCGCCGCTGGCGTGCATTTTGCGGGGCCGGTGCTCACGCCGACGATGGTTGCAATGGTGCCGCTGTTGCTCGCCTTGCTGGGCAATGCCCGGCACAAGCGCGTCGAATGGCGCCGGCTGATCGCGCCCTTGTCGTGCTTGCTGGTGGGGCTGCTGCTGTCGAACCTCGGCAACACTCATCAAGCCTCGTTGAATGCCGGTGCGTGGCTGGCGGGGTTTTGCTGCTCGCTGGGCGCCGTAGGGTTATGGCTGCTGTTCAGCGTGCTCAATCAACGTTACCTGGAGCGGCTGCCGGCTCAAGCGACGGGACTCTGGACCGCGTTGATGCTGATGGGCGCCGGTGCGGCCGTGCTTTGCCTGTTGCCATTGATGCTGAGCCTCGGCCTGCTCAGGCTGCCAGTCGTCGGTGTCGGGTTTGAACACGCGGCGCCGCTGTTTGCCTGGAGCCTGGTGATAGCGCTGATGTCCACCGTGGTCGGTGCCTGGGCCTGGAACGCCGCGACGCGTCGCCTGCCCATGGTCCTAAGTGGCCAGTTGATTGCGCTCGAATCGGTGTTCGCCAGCCTGCTTGGCCTGGTATTCGAGGGTCGCGGCCCGACGCTGATGGAGGCGGCGGGCCTGGCAACGGTACTGCTCGGCGTGATCCTGGCAGTACGAATCATCCTGGCAGGCCGGCCGGGCGCCGACCTGCCCGTGCCGGTTACAGGTCAGTGATTTCCTTGTGGCGCGGCACCAGTGCCTTCATCACGCTCCAGGCCACCAGGTAGGCCAGCGCACAGATCGCAAACATGATCATGTAGCCGGTGTGGATGTCGTTGATGGACTTGTAGTAGTCAAACACCCAGCCGCCGATCTTGGTCATCACCACACCGCCCAGACCGCCGGCCATGCCGCCGATACCGACCACCGAGGCTACGGTTTTCTGCGGGAACATGTCGGACACGGTGGTGAAGATGTTGCACGACCACGCCTGGTGCGCCGACGCGCCCACGCCGATCAGCAAGACCGGGATCCAGAAGCTGATATAGCCCAGCGGCTGCGCCAGCAGCACCACCAACGGGAACAGCGCGATCACCAGCATGGCTTTCATGCGGCCATCGTAGGGTGCGTCGCCGCGCGCCATGAAGTAGCTGGGGAACCAGCCGCCGCCGATGCTGCCGACCATGGTCATGCTGTACAGCACCGCCAGCGGCAGCACGATATCGGGGCCTTTCATGCCGTATTGCGCCGACAGGTAGGTGGGCAGCCAGAACAGGAAGAACCACCACACGCCGTCGGTCATGAACTTGCCGAAGGCAAAGGCCCAGGTCTGGCGATAGGTCAGCAACTTGAACCAGGAAACTTTTTTCTCGACGGTACCAGCAGCGGCAGGGGTGAAAGGCTGCACGGTCTGGTCGCTGCGGATATAGGCCAGCTCTTCGGGGGACAGGCGCGGTTGTTCATCCGGCTTCTTATAGAGCGCGATCCACACCGCGACCCACACGAAGCCCAAACCGCCGATCACCATGAACGCCGACTCCCAGCCCCAGAGCCCGGCAATCAACGGCACGCAGATCGGTGCCAGGACCGCGCCGACGTTGGCACCCGAGTTGAAGATACCAGTGGCCAGCGAGCGTTCCTTCTTGGGGAAATACTCGGCAGTGGCCTTGATTGCAATCGGGAAGTTTCCCGCCTCGCCAATCGCCAGCACCGCGCGTGACAGCATGAAACCGGCAATCGACACCGGAATCACCGCCAGGCCAATCGCACCGCTGATGGCGGCGATGCCCTCGCCCATCGGCACCGAGAACGCATGCATGATGGCGCCCGTGGACCAGATGCCAATCGCGATCACGTAGGCGGCCTTGGTGCCGATCTTGTCGACAAAACGCCCGGCGAACAGCATGGAAATGGCGTAGACGAACTGGAACACTGCGGCAATGTTGGCGTAGTCGGTGTTGCTCCAGCCAAATTGCGTCGACAGTTGCGGCGCCAGCAAGCTGAGCACCTGGCGGTCGAGGTAGTTGACGGTGGTTGCGAAAAACAGCATCGCGCAGATGGTCCAGCGATAGTTGCCTACAGCTTGGCCAACGCGGTGAGCGTGGATGGGCTCGATCAAGTTCATGGCATCACTTTTTATTTTTGTTAGGTAAGACATATGTAACGTCATATGTCGTCGTACAACTGTGGCTTTTATATCGGGACGCCTGAAGGCTGTCAATCTGAAAGATTGCTGTTATTCAGCTATTTCGCGGGTTTTCGGAATGTCACGCAAGATCAGTTGTAGGATGACAAACGCGAAACACCCGGCTCGGTGCCTTGCCTGGCACATCGTCGAGCAGGCCGAAAGGCTGCATGCCAAGTTTCTCCAACACACGAATCGAGGCCGTGTGGTCCGGCCGTACAAGGCCGAACACTTCGGGCAAGCCGAGGGTGTCGAAGGCCAGCGTCAGGGCGTGCCGACCCAATTCGGTGGCATAGCCCTGCCCCCAGGCCTGCGCAGCGAACCGGTACCCCAGGTTTATGCGCCGTTCGGCCAGGTAATCGAGGGGCGCGATTCCGCCAAAGCCGATGATGGACTGCGGCGCCTGCGCGCGGGCGATCGCCCACCAGCCATACCCGTGGGCGGTCCACTGTTCAAGCCAGCGATCCAGCAAGCGTTGTGCCGCGTCGAGGCTGGCCATGGGGCCGGCGGGGTTGAACAAGTTGGTTTGTGGGTCGCCGAAGATCTCGAACAATCGCAGCACATCAGCGGGATGGGGTGGGCGATAGATAAGACGCGAGGGGGCGATGGGCATGCGAATAATTCCCGTGGGGGGTTATTAAGTTCAACGCATCTACAAAAAAACGCAGACAGTGGTGAATTATTTCATGTCCGCTTGTATCTGAACTGACAGAGCGGTGCCATCGCTTCGATAGCACCCCCCCTGTTCTGCTTTAGAGTGCCCCGCATGAAATTACGTAAAAAAAGCGTCAAGCCCATCGGATTGAAAGACATCACCATCGTCGATGACACCAAAGTGCGCAAGGCAATCACCGCCGCCGCGCTGGGTAATGCCATGGAATGGTTCGACTTTGGCGTCTACGGCTTTGTCGCCTATGTGCTCGGCAAGGTGTTCTTTCCCGACGCCTCCCCCAGCGTACAAATGATCGCCGCGCTCGGTACCTTCTCCGTACCCTTTTTGATTCGTCCCCTGGGCGGTCTGTTCTTTGGTGCACTGGGCGACAAGTACGGGCGGCAAAAGGTGCTCGCCGCAACCATCGTGATCATGTCCCTGAGCACCTTCGCGATCGGCCTGATCCCCTCCTACGCCTCGATTGGTATCTGGGCGCCGATCCTGCTGTTGTTGTGCAAAATGGCCCAGGGTTTTTCGGTCGGTGGCGAATACACCGGTGCCTCGATCTTCGTCGCCGAATACGCCCCGGACCGCAAGCGCGGCTTCCTCGGCAGTTGGCTGGACTTCGGTTCCATCGCCGGGTTCGTGCTCGGCGCAGGCGTGGTGGTGCTGATTTCCAGCGTGCTGGGCGAAGCGGACTTTGAAGCCTGGGGCTGGCGCCTGCCGTTCTTCCTCGCCCTGCCCCTGGGCATCATCGGCCTGTACCTGCGCCATGCCCTGGAAGAAACCCCGGCCTTCCAGCAGCACATGGACAAGCTCGAACAAGGCGACCGCGAAGGCCTGACCCACGGCCCCAAGGTCTCGTTCAAGGAAGTGGCGACCCAACACTGGCGCAGCCTGTTGACCTGCATCGGGATTGTCGCGGCGACCAACGTGACGTACTACATGCTGCTCACCTATATGCCGAGCTACCTGTCGCACAACCTGCACTACAAGGAAAACAGCGGCGTCCTGATCATCATCGCAATCATGGTCGGCATGTTGTTCGTGCAGCCGTTCATCGGTTTTGTCAGCGACAAGATCGGCCGCAAGCCGTTCATCATCGCCGGCAGCATCGGCCTGCTGTTCCTGGCCATTCCGGCGTTCATGCTGATCACCAGCGGCAAGATCGGGCTGATCTTCGCCGGCCTGTTGATCCTTGCCGTCGTTCTCAACTTCTTCATCGGCGTGATGGCTTCGACGCTGCCCGCGATGTTCCCCACCCATCTGCGCTACAGTGCTTTGGCGAGTGCGTTCAATGTGTCGGTACTGATCGCCGGCGTCACGCCGACCGCCGTGGCCTGGCTGGTGGAAAGTACCAACAACCTGTTCATGCCCGCCTATTATCTGATGGTGTTTGCCGTGGTCGGCCTGGTGACCGGCCTGACCATGAAGGAAACCGCCAACAAACCCCTGCGCGGTGCCGCACCGGCCGCTTCGGACATGGAAGAAGCCAAGGAATTGCTGCAGGAGCACCATGACAATATCGAGCAGAAGATCGAAGATATCGACGCCGAGATTGCCGCGCTGGAAGCCAAGCGCCAGAACCTGGTGCAGCAGCATCCGCGTATCAACTAACGCCTGAACAGACGGGGTGGCCCGGGCCACCCCACGAATGGAGTGTCACACATGCTGCCAAGCGTCACCGCGCCACAGTCTCTGCTCAGCGCAGACGAACGCGCCGCTATTGCCGAAATAGAAGCCACCACCAGCATCCTGCAATTGGTCACCCGCCTGACCAACATGCGATTCGCCGGAATTGCCAAGTTCACGGACCATAAATGGGTGGTGTGCTCGGTACACGACACGGTCAACATGGGCATCAATGTCGATGACGCACTCGACCTGGAAACCACCCTGTGCAGTGAGTTCTTCATCGACCCGCAGGCCCTGTTCATTCCGCAGGTCAGCCAGAACGAACGCTTTGCCGCACGTCCAGTGGTCAAGCAGTATGCGATCGAGAGCTACGCCGGTGCGCCGATCTTCCTGCCCGACGGGCGCCTGTACGGCGCGCTGTGTGCGCTGGATTCACGCTCAATGCTGTTTGACGACCCCAACCTGTCGGAAACCCTCAGCTTGTTTGCGCGGCTGATCGGCTGCATTTTCTTCGCGAATCTGACCACCGATAGTTGACCGATGGCCTTGGCGGTCCGGTAGCCACCGCTCAATCTAAATTTTTCGCCGCAGCGGCCGATAGCAAAGCATAACCCTGACTTGCAGCGACGCCCTGCGGGAAACAATGCCGAACTCCCTCGCTCCTCTCGCTCGCGCTCTTTCCCACCGCACCAGCCTGTCTCTGGCCCGCACCTCCCTGTTCCGGTTCATGGCTTTGTTGGCGGTGGTCTTCGCGGCGGCCGCCTACTCGCTGGTTTACCTGGCCCATGAACTGGACCGCGCCGAAGAAGCTGAAAGCGCGTTCCATACCCGTAAAGCCGTGCAATCGCTGGAGAAGACCCTGCGGGTTACGGTCAAGGACTATGCCTTTTGGAGCGATGCCTACAAGCACCTGCACCTCAAAGTCGATGAGGATTGGGCTTTTGTGCGCGGCAATATCGGCGCCACGCTGTTTGACGATTTCGGTGTCCAGGGCCTGTTTGTGGTCAACGACGCCAATCGCACGGTGTATGCGGTCATCGATGGCCAGCTGAACCACGTCGAACTCACGCAATGGCTCGGCCAGCCCCTAGGCCATCTGCTCGAACAGGCACGTGCCGGTGCCGACAGCGAAACACCGGCCACGGCCTTTATCAACGTACACGGCAGCCCCGCGCTGGTGGCCGCCGCCGCCATCACACCGGGTACCGACCCCACGGTGTCGACCGATGGGCGGCAGCCGTCGGTGCTGCTCTTCATCGACATCCTCGACAGCGCCAAGCTGGCCGTGATCGGCAATGATTTCGGGGTGGATAAACTGCACGTTGCCACCCCGGATGAAATCGGCAAGACCCTGCTCTTCCCCCTCGGCGACAACGGCGCCGCCGGCAGCCTGCACTGGGAACCGGCCCGCCCCGGTTTGCGCCTGATGGTTGTAGGCCTGCCGCTGCTGGGCCTGGCGGCGTTGCTGGTGTGCCTGATGAGCTGGGTCATTTCACGCCGCGCCACGGCCGCCGCGCTCGCCCTGGACGCCAGCCATTCCTCGCTGCGCAACAGCCAGAATGCCCTGGCCACCAGCGAAGCACGCTTTCGTGATGTGGTGGAGGCCAGTTCCGACTGGGTCTGGGAAATCGATGCCGGTTGGCGTTTTACCTACCTGTCGGAGCGCTTCGAAGGCGTCACCGGGCTGGCGCGGCATGCCTGGATCGGGGCCACGATGAATGACTTGCTGGAGCCCGAAACCGGCCTGCTGTCCCAGTGGCTCAACACGCCAGGGCGGCGCCCGGACATCAGCGTGCAGTGTCGCTACATGGACGCGCGGGGACTGGAACGCAGTACGCGCTTGTCGGCGCGGCAGATGCCATGCGGCGGGTTTCGCGGCACGGCCACCGACGTGACCGAAGAAGTCGAAGCCCGTCGACGTATCGAATTTCTGTCCCAGCATGACGCGCTCACCGGCCTGGCCAACCGCACCCGCCTGCATAGCTTCCTCGACGGCAAGCTCAAGGCATTGTCCGCCTCCAAACAGTCGCTGGTCATGCTCAGCCTGGACCTTGACCGGTTCAAGCCGGTCAATGACCTGCTCGGACACGCCGCCGGCGACCGCGTGCTCAACGAAGTCTCCGCGCGCCTGGCCGACTGCGTGCGCCACGGCGACCTGGTGGCCCGCGTCGGCGGGGATGAGTTTGTGCTGATCCTGGTCGATGCCGGCACACAGGACGCAGTCGAAGCCCTATGCACGCGCTTGATCGAGTCCATCGAGCGCACGATCAGGATCGACGAGCAGGAAGTGTTTATCAGCGCCAGCATCGGCATCGCCATCGCCCCCAACGATGCCCGCGAAGCCAACGAACTGCTGCGCTATGCCGACATTGCCTTGTACGAAGCCAAGGCGGCGGGCCGCAATACCTGGCGCTTCTACTCCGGCGAGATGAACGCGCGCATCATCGAGCGGCGCCGCCTGGAAAGCGACCTGCGCTTTGCGATCAAACACGCCGAGTTGCGCCTGCACTTCCAGCCGCGCTATCGCATCGCCGACGGGCAGATAGTGGGCGCCGAAGCCCTGGTGCGCTGGCAACATCCGGTGCGCGGCCTGATCGCGCCGGACACCTTCATCCCGATTGCCGAAGAGTCCGGGCTGATCCTGGCGCTGAGCGACTGGGTGCTCGAAACCGCCTGCAGGTGTGCAGCCCAGTGGCCGGAACAGCTGTTTGTGTCGGTGAACCTGTCACCCACGGAATTCAAGCGGGGCAACCTGGTGGCGCGCGTACGCCAGGCGCTTGACGCCTCCGGCATCGACCCCGCGCGCGTCGAACTGGAGATCACTGAAAGCGTGATGCTCGAAGATGCCACCGGCGCGCTTGAGGTCATGACGACGCTCAAGCAATTGGGCATACGCATCGCCATGGACGACTTCGGGACCGGCTATTCCTCCCTGAGTTACCTGCGTGCGTTCCCGTTCGACGGTTTGAAAATAGACCGCAGCTTCCTGACCCGTCTGGAAGACAGCGACGATGACAAGGCAATTATCCACGCCATTGTCGGCCTGGGCCGCGCCCTGGCACTGACGGTGACCGCCGAAGGTGTCGAAACCGCTGAACACCTGACGCTGCTCAAAGCCGTGGCGTGTGAAGAAGGCCAAGGCTATTTCCTCAGCCAACCGCTGGATAACGCAACCTTCAACGGCTTGCTGGAGCGCTACGCCAGCAGCGTGCAGTAATCCCACCCGGCGTTAGCGGAAAAACTGGCTCGGCGTCTTGCCGAACTGCTTCTTGAACATGTTGGTGAACGCGCTGGGGCTTTCATAGCCCAGCTCCAGGGCGATATCGATCACCTTCTCGCCCACTGCGATGCGTTCCAACGCCAACAGCAACCGGGCCTGCTGGCGCCATTGGCCGAAGGTCATGCCGGTTTCCTTGCGAAACAGGCGCTGGATGGTTTTCTGGTCCAGGTTCAGGCGCTCGCTCCAGTGCGCCACGGTGGAGGCATCGCCGGGTTCATCCTGCAACGCCAGGCAGATGCGCCGGACACGCGGCTCGGCCGGCAACGGCAACGACAACGGCAACGCGGGCAACAGCGCGAGTTCGTCGAGGATCAAGTGCATGATCCGCGCATCCCGCGAGTCCTCGGCATACGGGGGCTTCAAGCTCACCGACGCCTTGATCAGTTCGCTCAACAGCGGCGAAATGCTCACCGCCTTGGTCTCGGTGGGCAGGTTGGGAAAGCTGTCGGGGCGAACAAACACGCTGCGCATCTTCAGTGGCCCCACGCACCGCAGGGAATGGACGTGCCCACAGGGCATCCAGAAGCCGCGATTGGGCGGCACGGTCCACTGGTTCTGCGCCGAATGCACCACCATCACGCCTTCGGTCGCATACAAGAGTTGGTGCTTTTCGTGGCTATGCTCGGGGATCACCCAGTTTTCCGGATAATCGGTGGCCGAACTGATGACCGCCCAGTCGCCCTCGTCGATCTCCTGTAAAAATAGATCCAGTGATTTGATCATTTCGCCCTTTTTGCGATGGTTGCCTCCCGAATTACGCGAGACAGGCATTGGCGGCGAATCTAGCATAAACGCCGAATCATTTTGTAATGGATGGCGACCTTAAGAAGTTGCCGCCTCTGACTCGCTGCCTTGTATGGAATGCCTGCATGTCGACCCTCACCGCGTCACCCGCCGCTGCAACCCCTGCCGCTCAAGCCAGCCCTCTGGTCATGCGCATCCTCGGCGCCTGCGCGCTGGCGCATCTGATCAATGACCTGATCCAGGCCGTGCTGCCGTCGATCTACCCGATGCTCAAGGCCAACTACGGGCTGTCCTTCGCCCAGGTGGGCCTGATCACCCTGACGTTTCAACTGACCGCCTCGCTGCTGCAGCCGTGGATCGGCTACCACACCGACCGCCATCCCAAGCCCTGGCTGCTGCCGGCGGGCATGGTGTGCACCTTGATCGGTGTCCTGCTGCTGGCGTACGTCGGCAGCTTTCCCGCGATTCTGCTGGCAGCCGGGCTGGTGGGCGTGGGTTCTTCGACCTTCCACCCGGAGACCTCCCGCGTTGCGCGCCTGGCTTCCGGCGGTCGCTATGGCCTGGCGCAATCGACGTTCCAGGTCGGCGGCAACACCGGCAGCGCCCTGGGCCCGTTGCTCGCGGCGGCGATCATCATTCCCTACGGCCAGGGCCACATCGCCTGGTTCGGGCTGTTTGCCGTGTTCGCGATCCTGGTGCTGTACGGCCTGAGCCGCTGGTACCGCAACCACCTCAACCTGTTCAAGCTCAAGCAGGGCGGCAAAGCCACCCATGGCTTGTCCAAGGGCCGCGTGACGTTCGCCCTGGTGGTGCTGGCCGTGCTGGTGTTCTCCAAATACTTCTACATGACCAGCCTGACCAGCTACTTCACGTTTTACCTGATTGAAAAATTCCACCTGTCGGTCGCCAGCTCCCAGATGTACCTGTTCCTGTTTCTCGGTGCAGTGGCCGTCGGCACCTTCGCCGGCGGGCCGATTGGCGACAAGATCGGGCGCAAGAAGGTCATCTGGTTCTCCATTCTCGGCGCCGCCCCGTTCACCCTCGCCCTGCCCTACGTCGACCTGTTCTGGACGGCGGTATTGAGCGTGGTGATCGGCTTCGTCCTCGCTTCGGCATTCTCGGCCATCGTGGTGTTTGCCCAGGAACTGGTGCCAGGCAATGTCGGCATGATCGCCGGGATCTTCTTCGGCCTGATGTTCGGCTTCAGCGGGATTGGCGCCGCGTTGCTCGGTTTGCTCGCCGACACCCACGGTATCGAATACGTCTACACACTGTGCTCGTTTCTGCCGCTGGTGGGCATCCTGACGGTCTTGCTGCCGTCCACCAAAGGCGTCTGACCGCGCCCATGACTGACGCAGGCAAGCACGACCGCGCGGCATGAGCGGGTCAATCCATGCTTAAATCCTGGTTTGGCAGCTTCCCGTGCGTTGCTGCCCCTCCAAGGATCTTCGCATGCGCCTGGCAGACTTCATTCTTGAGCACCTCGAGCCGATCCTCCAGGCCTGGGAAGACTTTGCGCGCACCCTCCAGAGATAGCCGTTCGCCAGTAACCCTGCGAAAACCCCGTGCAAGCGCTTACAATCGCGGTTTCAAACGCACCCTGGCAGACCCGGCAGCACATGACGCTCGACCCTCCTACGATTCTGGCACTTACCATTGCCCTGGCAGCCGCCGCCGCTCTGTACCTGGCCGTTGAATGGCGCAGTGTGCGCGAACCTTCGCTGCTGCTCTGGAGCACCGGTTTCGCCACCATCAGCCTCGGCTCGCTCCTCGCGCTGCTGCGCATCAATGGTTTTCTGATGATCGGTATCTGGTTTGCCAACGGCTTGCTGGTGACCGCGCATTGGCTGTTTTTGCTCGGCGTGGCGCGGTTCACCCAGGTGCGTCTGTCGCCACTGTGGCTGCTGATGCCGGTGGCCTGGCTGGGCATGTTGATGCTGCCGGCCGAGCTGCCATGGTCCAAAGCCATGCTGGCGGTGCAGTCACTGATGGTGGCGCTGCCGACGCTGCGCGCGAGTTTCCTGCTGCGCCCCCATGGCAAATCATTGAGCATCGGCGCGGTGCAGTTGCGCTATGTGCTGCTGATCCACGGCCTGTTTTATGTGACCAAGGCGCTGTCGGTGCTGATCCCCGGCACCTTGATCGACCTGGCCGCATTCAAGGGCGAGATCATCCAGGTGTCCCTGGTGGAAGGCGCCATGGCGATCATGCTGATTGCGCTGTCGATGACCGGCTCCGAACGCTACCGCCGCGAACAACAGATCGCCCGCCTCGCCGCCCGCGACCCGCTGACCGCCCTGTACAACCGCCGCGCCCTCGACCTGCGCGCGCCGCGCCTGCTGGCTCAAGTGTCGCCCGCGCAACCCGGCGCCTTGCTGCTGATCGATATCGACAACTTCAAGTCGGTCAACGACCTCCACGGCCATACCGCCGGCGACCGCCTGCTGATCGCCTTGAGCGAGATGATTCGTGGCCTGGTGCCCGAGGGCGCGCTGGCCGCACGCTTGGGCGGCGATGAATTCGTGATCCTGCTCAAACCGGCCTCCAGCGAGCAGATCGTCGAGCTGGGCAGCCGCCTGCGCGACCAGTTCCAGCACCTGGCCGCGCAGGCCTTTAGCACGCCGGCACCGGTGACCCTGAGCATCGGCGCCAACCTCTTCGACCAGCCACCACCGAGCCTGGCGGCGTTGATCGAGCAAGGCGACACCACGCTGTATGAATCCAAGCGGGGTGGGCGCGATAGCATTCGGCTGGTGGATCGCACGGGAGCGGGCTCTTATGACTAGAGGCCGTAACTGACCGCCATACTGTGGGCCTCTGCAAAATTAATCGAATGCAATTCAAAAAAAGCCCTCAAGAAAAACTTGATCGTTATGATTAACTATTAAACAAACTATATGCATCCCTTTGAATATCCTAGCCAATATCTATCTGCGGCGCGAGCGTCAGTACTCTGACTCAATACACGACTAGCGCTTGCCTGACATATACCGTGTCAGTACGGCGTAAATGCATACCTAGCCGAACGACTAGTACCCGCCAAAATATACCTGACCGTTCGGCTAGGTGTATTTGATTTTTATATGTGGCAGTCTAGCCTTGAAGATACAAATTAAAAATCATAAACCTTCCACTTCAATCATAAGTATTTACACGTCCTAATTTAGAGGCCGATATGATTTTAAGAAAACTGAACGACGTAAAGGGAACGGAACATCACAAGCAGACTGATTCGTGGGATAGCACAAGAATGTTGTTGGCCAAGGATGGCATGGGGTTCGGATTCAACATCACAACAATGTATGCAAACACTGAAACCAAAATACACTATTTGAATCATCTAGAGTGCGTGTATTGCATTTCCGGGGAAGCGGAAATTGTGGATCTTGAGCTTGGCATCACACACGCAATTGAAACCGGTTCAATGTACGCCCTTAACAATCATGACCAACATATTGTGAGATGCAAAACTGACCTTGTCATAGCCTGCGTATTTCTACCGGGGCTGAGCGGTAATGAAATACATGATACGTCAGGTTCCTATCCAATACTGGAATGATTAAAACCACCGAGGGATCAAACATGCCGATCAGCAGTTTGAATGATCATTTAAAGTCTTGGCGAAATGGTGTGACATTTGCTTATCTGAACTTTAAAGATCATCCACGCGGACATGAAATGCTGGCAACACTGATGGAAAATGGCCACATACCGTCTATCGTTATTGAAGAATTTTCAGATTCAGGTATTGCAGAAGTACTTGAGCAACAGAGACTACTTTCCGTTTTAACCGAATACCGTGTACGCGAACCCATTGAGAGCCTTTGTGAGAGAAATAAAATCCCCTACTTCACAGTAGGTGACATCAACAACAATGAATGCCTGCAACATATAAAAAATGACGCAGTCAAACTCATAGTATTGGGGGACACACGAATTATCAAACCACGCTTAATTAATGAATTGGAAATAGGAATTATCAACGTTCACCCTGGATTACTGCCTGAGGTCAGAGGTAATAATCCTTATGTTTGGTCTGCTATTGAAGGTTCTCCACAAGGCGTCACTGTCCACTTCATAGATAATGGCATTGGCACCGGCCCAATTCTTCTGAAAATGTTATTACCTGGAATACCCAAGGACTATCCAACGTTAGTGATGAGACTAAACTCACTATGTGCTCAAGCACTGGCGCGGGTATTGAACAACTTTAAGAAAGGAGCCATCAGCCTCACCCTTCAATCTGACTATAGTTGTGCAACCCGAAAAAAAGCATCAGAAAACAACAAAAAACATGCAAATGAAATTTTAAAAAGCCACTGGAAAAACATAAAAAATAAAGAAGCATTAAATACATTCAATACACATGAGTCCAGAGTAAAAACCTACTGTAGAAACTTTCCAACCTTACTAAAAAAAGCCCAAGGCTCATATATTTTCAACGCAAATGAGTGCGCATACATTGATTTCCTTTCTGCTGCGGGCTCATTGAATTATGGACATAACGACCCCGATATACTCAATGCGGTGACTGGATATTTAGACAAGCAAGGAATCGTTCAATCGTTGGACTTGCATACGCAAGCCAAACAAGATTTTATCGAAACCTTCCTCGAAGTCATACTTAAACCAAGGGGATTGGAGTATAAATTTCTGTTTCCAGGCCCAACAGGCACCAACGCTGTTGAAGCCGCGTTTAAGCTGGCGAGGAAATTTACCGGCAGAAGGAACATCGTAAGTTTCAGCGGGGCTTTTCATGGCATGAGCATCGGCGCTTTGGCTGCAACCACAAACAGTAGAAAAAGAGCAGGTGCAGGGGTCAGCTTAACCAACGTAACTATACTACCTTATGAAAACTCATTGAGTGACAATGTCGACTGTGGCCGCCTAGTAGAGCAGATGCTCATCAACTCTAGTTTTGGAATAGATCCTCCTGCGGCTTTTATTCTGGAGGTCATACAGGGAGAGGGGGGGCTGTCAACTGCAAGTACACAATGGCTTAAGCGCATCGCCGCCTTATGTCGAAAAGTCGGCGCACTGCTAATCGTCGACGAAATTCAATGCGGCTGCGGGAGATCGGGAAATTTCTTCAGTTTTGAGGACTCAGGCATTGAGCCTGATATCATTCTATTATCTAAATCGCTTAGCGGCTTTGGCACTCCTTTATCGCTCGTATTGGTCAAAGAAGAGCATGACGTCTTGGATCCAGGAGAACATAACGGTACATTCAGAGGCAATAATTTAGGTTTTATTGGAGCGACTGCAGCTATCGAAAAGTTTTGGAGAACCGAAGAACTGCAGATTTCTATTCATGAAAAATCGCGTCAGATAATTAACCGAACGAACAAGCTAGTGGATACCTTCGGACCTAAAACCTTGCAGTATGTCGGTCGAGGGCTTCTTTGCGGCATTCGTTTCACTAATCCTTCTATCGCCCCTCGACTGACTAACCTGCTATTTGAAAGAGGATTCATCATCGAAACGTGCGGTGCGCAAGATGAGGTCCTAAAAATACTTCCGTCATTGGTTATAGATTCACAGCTCATAGATCAGCTATTTGACGCCATTTTCAATTGCCTTGCCGATATTTTCGGTGAGATTAGATAGTCATGGTCGGGATAGGAGAGCCATTAACATGAAGACCTATAAATACCCTCTTTTGGATAGCCAAAGCCAGATATTTGAAAATGTCAAAAAATATTTCCTTGAGGCAGAATCTTTGCCGCCAGCCTGCTACAAGGATACCGAATTCTACAATGCTGAAATCAAAAACATATTTTTAAAATCCTGGCTTTTTGTAGGTCGTGAGGAAAAATTGCCATGCTCTCTTTCCTACTTCGTAATTGATGTGCTCGGCGAATCAGTGATCATAACAAAAAACGCAGACGGTGAAATAAAAGCATTTCACAATTTTTGCCGTCACCGTGGGGCTCGTTTGATGGACGGCCATGGTGTGACCAAACAGTTTAGATGCCCATATCACAACTGGGGTTACTCCCATAACGGAGACCTGATCGGAGCTCCGGACATGAAAAAAACTGAAAATTTCTGCATGAAAGATAACGGCTTAGTGAAAATAAAAATTGAAAATTGGGCAGGTTTTTTATTTATAAATTTTGATAGTGACCCTGCTCCTTTGTTAGAACATCTTGGTGACTTGCCTAAAACGCTGGAAAAATACGACCTCATTAAAATGCTGTGCATAAAAGAAACACACCACCGTGTAGCCTGCAATTGGAAGCTTTACACCGAAGTCGACATGGAAGACTATCATGCGCCCACCGTACATCCTCTCTCCATCGGTAGGCAAGTATTCCCTAGACAACCCTCACGCGGCGAATATGAAACGACATTTTACGAAAACCCTAAAACTGTTTCTGTTGTGCCAACTGATGAAGGCCCTGTTTTTCCGCACATTGAAGGACTTTCCGGAAAGGCGGCTACTGGCACCTATTTCACAATGATATACCCCAGCTTTTTTCTGGTAACCACACTTGACTCCTGCTGGTGGATCAATAAAACACCTATCAATGAAACCAATTCCGCCGTTGATGTTGGCTACTGTTTTCCAAAATCCACTGTCGCCCGTGAAGACTTCGAAGAAGTGTCCCGAAGATATATCGAGCGATGGGACAGAGTCATTAGAGAAGACAACAACATATGTGAACGCCATCAAGCCAGCATAAATTCAAGATGGTGTTTACCCGGCAGGCTCTCGTTCCATGAAGAAGTGGTGAACGCAATGAACAAATGGGTGCTTGAGCGGGTTATGCCAAAGGAAGTCGTTTCGGATGTATAACCATACTCGTTTGATCCCAACCTATCAGCTTGTACTTATAGGGCTACTCAGTTCGACATTCTTTAGCGCAACGTTCGTTATGAATTATGTAATGCATCTGAGCGGCGGCCACTGGGCTTGGTCTGCAGCACTTCGTTTTCTATTCATGCTGATGCTTTTGTTCCCCTTAATATTTGTGCTCAAGGGCGTGGCATTTTTTAGTGAAGTGTTTCAGGTTTTTACCCGAAACATATTTTTTTGGTTGTTAGCTGGTTCTGTCGGGTTCGGTATCTTTTATGCAGGCATTTGCTATGCCGCAGATTATTCGCGAGGGTGGCTCGTCGCAGCAACATGGCAGTCTACAATTCTGATTAGTCCACTTGTCCTAGCTGCATTCGGCTTAAAGATACCTACACACGGACTCATCCTCTCCTTAATTGTAGTAAGTGGTGTAACCCTCGTAAATTACGCCCAACTCAAACAAGGAATATCTGCAGACGACCTCCTTCATGGGGTGATCCCCGTCCTTTGCTCTGCAATTGCCTATCCAGTGGGCAATCAACTGCTGAACGGAGCTAAAACCGGATCAATTAAATTTATTAAGAAAATCAAGTCAGATGCATTAAACTCTTCACTTGCATGCGTTTTACTAATGAGCCTGGGGTCTGTACCTTTTTGGTTTTTATTGATACTTTTAGTACAGCCTACACAGCCATCAATGCACCAAATTTATGGTAGCTTGTCAGTCGCGTTTTTCTCGGGTGTTTGTGCAACAGGTCTGTTCTATTGGGCACGAAACAGCACGATCTCGGCAATGCAAATCGCAGCGGTAGACGCTACGTTAGCTGGAGAGGTTATTGTAACGCTAATCTTTGAAGTTGCGTTCCTGAAACAGGCCATTCCTGACACGCTGTCGATGATTGGATTAGCCGTAATCACACTCGGACTTATCGGATATTGCTTTCGAAGCAACATAGAAACCTCAAACAAACCACGATAGAAATGAGAAACCTTGTCCCCGGCGATATTGTGAGGCTTCGCTTAGGTGGGCAACCTATGCTTGTGACCCATCGCCACGATTTTATTTCAAATCATGGAGTGTCCATTTCATGTATGTACCAGACAAAAGGTCGCTGCGTATACGGTATCTATAGATCCGACCATCTGATAGTTATTACCCGTACGAATAGCCTGGAGCATTAAAGTACATATAATCAGCGAGCCACATTAATTTATATATACTGCCCCCCCATAGATGGGATATCCGACTAGTCTTTGCTAATGAAAGACTCGTATTCGCCGCATACATTTAGAGCACGCTCGCTCCCACAATGCCGAGCCCAAATAGACATATCAACCCGACCCCATATGCCAACGTGCGCCAAGGCTGCCGGCCAGTCAAATACGTCAGCGTGTGCACCACCCTCGCAAACGTAAAACCGACGAACAACCCGTCAGCAGTGCCAGTCGAAGCCCCAAGTGCGACACACAGCCCACCCAACACAAAGAACAGCGGAATGTTCTCCAGGTCATTCGCCCACGCCTTGCTCGCCCGCACGACTTGCGGCAGTTCCTCTGATTGCGCGGCGCGACTGAAGAAAGCCGCGTCTTCGCGATTGGTAAATGCCAGCCCGCGCATTCGAAAAAATCCCTGATAACAGGAAATCGCGAACATCTTCAGGCACAGCACCAGTACGCACAGCGCGTAAACCTGTAACAGCTCATTCATCCCGCCACCCCTTCACCACGAGATAAAGCAACGGCCCCACCGACACAAACACCGCCGTCAGCACAAAATATGGCACCACCGAAACCGCCGAGCGCCCTCGCTGCCGCGCATCGCGGTACATCCACACACACGCCAGCACCGCCATCAGGTACAGGTCGATCACCACTTGCGCAGTGTCCGGCCGTGACATCAATTCCCGGCCAAAGGCCCACAGCGACTGCTCGGCCGTAAGCATGGTCGCCAGGGTGTACAGCGAAAAACCCAGCAAGCCCGCCAGGGCAATGTAAGGCCTTCTCATGGTCTCTTCCTTGCAGTGATCGAGGCTCAGGTTAGTGATAAGGTTCGGCCCTTCGCAATGACCTCGGAGGTCATGGTTTCGTCATGGACTACTCTTCAACCGCTGGCGAACAACTGCGCCAATTGCGCAGGCAAGCCAAGCTGAGCCAACTCGACCTGGCCTTGATCACTGGTGTTTCGCAACGCCACCTCAGTTGCATCGAGACGGGCCGGGCCAAGCCGAGCCCAGGCACGTTGCACCATCTGCTGGCGGCGCTGGAGGCACCGCTGGATCAGCGCAACCGCGTATTCCTGGCGGCCGGATATGCGCCGCGCTACCCCGCCACGCCGCTCGCCTCTCCCGCCATGACGGCGATCCGCGAAGCGGTCAGCCACGTGCTGCACGCCAACAATCCAGCCCCCGCCATCCTGTTGGACAGCCAGTGGCAGGTGCTGGCGGCGAATGCCAGTACCCATGCGCTGTTTGCGTTGGTGGGCATCCCGCCGGACGCGGCCCAGGGCGTGAACCTGCTGAGCACCTTGTTGCAAGCGGGAGGCCTGGGCGATCACCTGAGCAATGCCGACGAGATCCGCACCCTGGCCTGGCAACGCGCCACCCGCGAAGCGCTGGGCAATCCTGAACTGGCCGCGCTACTGGCGACCCTGCCCACACCGACCGACACCGAACTGCCGCGCACATGCCACCGCTGGTGCTGACGCGCATTCGTTCGAGCCAGGGCGAACTGAGCTTTTTGTCGACTTTCACCACTTTCGGCATGCCCCAGGACATTACGCTCGCCTCCCTGCGGATCGAACACCTGATTCCCGCCGATGAGACCACCTGGCAGGTCATGCGCGGCGCCTATGCGGAGTATGCGGCGCTGGTTTTGTGAAATATCTGTCCGTAGACTGCCGCCATCCCCCCACTTGAAGGCGGCGAAAAAAACGTGATGCAAGTTACCGAAGTCTCCATTGCCCAATTGCGCGCAGCGCTTGAATCCGGCCAGACCACAGCGGTTGAATTGGTCCAGGCTTACCTGGCGCGGATCGAGGCCTATGACGGTCCGCAGACGGCCACCGCGCTGAACGCCGTGGTGGTGCGCAACCCGGACGCCCTGAAGGAAGCCGAGGCGGCCGATGCGCGCCGGGCCAAGGGCCAAACCCTGGGTCCATTGGACGGCATTCCCTACACCGCCAAGGACAGTTACCTGGTCAAGGGCCTGACCGCGGCCTCCGGCAGCCCGGCGTTTGCCAACCTGGTCGCCCAGCGCGATGCGTTCACCATCGAGCGCCTGCGCGCCGGGGCGCGATCTGCCTGGGCAAGACCAATATGCCGCCGATGGCCAATGGCGGGATGCAGCGTGGGGTGTATGGCCGCGCGGAAAGCCCGTATAACGCCGGCTACCTGACCGCACCGTTTGCCTCCGGCTCGTCCAACGGCGCCGGTACCGCCACGGCCGCCAGCTTTGCCGCCTTCGGTTTGGCGGAAGAAACCTGGTCGAGCGGACGCGGCCCGGCGTCCAACAATGGCCTGTGCGCCTACACCCCGTCCCGTGGGGTGATTTCGGTGCGCGGCAACTGGCCTTTGACGCCCACCATGGATGTGGTGGTGCCCTTCGCCCGCACCATGGCCGACCTGCTGGAAATACTCGAAGTGGTGGTGGCCGAAGACCCCGGACACCCGTGGCGATCTGTGGCGCCTGCAGCCGTGGGTGCCGATCCCGAGTGTCGCTTCGGTGCGCCCGGCCTCCTATACAGAACTGGCGGCGACGCCGAGTCCCTGGCGGGCAAGCGTTTTGGCGTGCCGCGTATGTATATCAATGCGGATCCCGATGCGGGTACCAGCGAAAAACCGGGGATCGGTGGCCCGACCGGGCAAAAAATCCATACCCGCGCCAGCGTGATTGCGCTATGGCAAGCCGCACGCCAGGCACTGGAAGCCGCCGGCGCCGAAGTCGTCGAGGTGGACTTCCCGCTGGTGTCCAATTGCGAAGGCGACCGCCCTGGCGCACCCACCGTATTTACCCGCGGGCTGGTGTCCAAGCAATTCCTTCACGATGAACTGTGGGAGTTGTCGGCCTGGGCCTTCGATGATTTCCTGCGCGCCAACAACGACCCTGCCCTCAACCGCCTGGCGGATGTGGACGGGCCGAAGATCTTCCCGCACGACCCGGGCACCCTGCCCAACCGTGAGGACGACCTGGCGGCCGGCATGGACGAGTACGTGCGCATGGCCGAGCGCGGCATTACCCCGTGGGACCGGATCAGCAGCGTCCCCGACGGCCTGCGCGGCCTTGAACGTACCCGGCGCATCGACCTGGAAGACTGGATGGACACGCTCGGCCTTGACGCAGTGCTGTTCCCCACCGTGGCCGACGTGGGCCCGGCGGATGCCGACGTGAACGAAGCCTCGGCGGATATCGCGTGGAGCAACGGCGTCTGGGTAGCCAACGGCAACCTCGCCATCCGCCACCTCGGCGTGCCGACCGTCACCGTGCCGATGGGCGTGATGGCGGATATCGGCATGCCGGTGGGGCTCACATTCGCCGGGCGTGCCTATGATGACTCGGCGTTGCTGCGAATGGCCTCGGCGTATGAAGCGACCGGCAGCAAGCGCCTGATTCCACCGCGTACGCCGCCGTTGGCCGCAGAATAAACCCGGCTCACCTGTGGGGGCTGGCTTGCCAGCTCTTATCAAACTTAGAAATAACCTACTGACTTTAAAGGGTTAAAATTCGAACCTGAAATCTTGAATTTTGCATAAGTAATTTCAGACGACATGCGTCCATGTGGCGAGCGGGCTTGTCCCGCGTTGGGCTGCGAAGCAGTCCCAAAACAGGCGCTGAGGAATGTCTGATACACCGCATTCGTCTTCATTGGGGGCGCTTCGCCCCCCAACGCGGGACAAGCCCTAATGC
>JAFHKH010000330.1 GCA_016937595.1 Pseudomonas cedrina subsp. fulgida
TGGGCGGCAAGTCGCCGAACATCTTCTTCGCCGACATCATGAAGGCTGAACCTTCGTTTATCGAAAAGGCCGCTGAAGGCCTGGTGCTCGCCTTCTTCAACCAGGGCGAAGTGTGCACCTGCCCTTCCCGCGCGCTGGTGGAAGAGTCGATCTACGACGACTTCATGAAAGTGGTCATGAAGAAGATCGAGCAGATCAAACGCGGCGACCCGCTGGACACCGACACCATGGTCGGCGCCCAGGCGTCCGAGCAGCAGTTCGACAAGATCCTGTCCTACCTGGACATCGCCAAGGGCGAAGGCGCGCAACTGCTCACCGGCGGCAAGGTCGAGCAGCTCAGCGGTGACATGGCCGGCGGTTATTACATCCAGCCGACCCTGCTCAAGGGCACCAACGAAATGCGCGTGTTCCAGGAAGAAATCTTCGGCCCGGTGGTGAGCATCACCACGTTCAAGGACGAAGCCGAAGCCCTGGCGATCGCCAACGACACCGAGTTCGGCCTGGGCGCCGGTGTGTGGACCCGCGACATCAACCGCGCCTACCGCATGGGCCGCGCGATCAAGGCGGGCCGCGTGTGGACCAACTGCTACCACCTGTACCCGGCGCATGCCGCGTTCGGTGGTTACAAGAAGTCCGGCGTAGGGCGTGAGACGCACAAGATGATGTTGGATCACTACCAGCAGACCAAAAACCTGCTGGTGAGTTACGACATTAATCCGTTGGGTTTCTTCTAACTAACTCCCCGCTCCCACATTTGTTCTTCACAAGTACTTGGCAACTGCATTCGGCACACAGATGCCGAGTTAATAAAAATAAGAATGGAAGGTACTTCCCCATGCCTAGCGAACCCACTGGCTCCTCTGTCGACTTCGAAAAAGTCGGCACCGACTATTTCCAACAACGCGAACTCAAAAAAGGCGCCGCCGGCTGGGTGCTGCTGGTCGGCCTTGGCGTCGCCTACGTAATCTCCGGCGACTACGCCGGTTGGAACTTCGGCCTGGCCCAAGGCGGCTGGGGCGGGATGTTCCTCGCCACATTGCTGATGGCCACCATGTACCTGTGCATGTGTTTTTCCCTGGCCGAGCTGTCGTCGATGATCCCCACCGCCGGCGGCGGCTACGGCTTTGCCCGCAGCGCCTTCGGCCCTTGGGGCGGGTTCCTCACCGGTACCGCCATCCTGATCGAATACGCCATTGCCCCCGCCGCCATCGCCGTGTTTATCGGCGCCTATTGCGAGTCGTTGTTCGGCATCGGCGGCTGGATGATTTACCTGGCGTTCTACATCATCTTTATCGGCATCCATATTTTTGGTGTCGGCGAAGCCTTGAAGCTGATGTTTGGGATCACCGCCGTGGCCGCGATTGCCTTGGGCGTCTTCCTCGTGGCGATGGTGCCGCACTTCAACGTCGCCAACCTGTTGGATATTCCGGTGAGCGAAGCCAAGGGCGCCAGCAGCTTCCTGCCGTTCGGCTATGTGGGGGTGTGGGCGGCGATTCCCTATGCCATCTGGTTTTTCCTCGCCGTCGAGGGCGTGCCCCTGGCCGCCGAAGAGACCAAGAACCCCAAGCGCGACCTGCCGCGCGGCTTGATCGGCGCCATTGTGGTGCTGACCAGCTTTGCTCTGCTGATCCTCGTCATCGCTCCGGGCGGGGCCGGCACTTATGCGCTGGTCAAATCCGGCAACCCGCTGGTGGAAGCGCTGGCCCTGGCCTACGGCGGTTCGACCTGGATGGGCAGCTTCGTCAACCTGGTTGGGCTGGCCGGGCTGATCGCCAGCTTTTTCTCGATTATTTACGCCTATTCGCGGCAGATCTTTGCGCTTTCCCGTGCCGGTTACCTGCCGCGCAAGCTGTCCCAGACCAACAAGAGCAAGGCGCCAGTACTGGCCTTGGTCATCCCCGGCATCATCGGTTTTGGCCTGTCGCTTACCGGCCAGGGTGATTTGTTGATCCTGGTGGCGGTGTTCGGCGCGACCATTTCCTATGTACTGATGATGGCCGCGCACATCACCCTGCGCATTCGTCGCCCCAAAATGGAACGTCCTTACCGTACGCCGGGCGGCATCTTCACGTCGGGCGTCGCGCTGGTGCTGGCCTGCGTGGCCGTGGTGGCGGGCTTTCTGGTGGATCCGCGGGTGGTGATTGGCGCTGCGATCATCTATGGAGTATTAATTGCTTACTTTGCTTTCTACAGCCGGCATCACTTGGTAGCGGGCACGCCCGAAGAGGAATTCGCGGCGATCCAGGCCGCGGAGGCCGCCCTGCACTGAAATGCCGTAAACCTCGACGCGGGCGGCTGCTCGCGTCGTCAAGGAGACACTGTATGGCAAGTTTTTCCCACGCGGTGGGGGCACAGACCTACCGCTTCGACAGCCTCAAGGACGTGATGGCCAAGGCCAGTCCCGCGCGTTCCGGGGATTTTCTCGCCGGCGTCGCGGCGCAGAACGACGGCGAGCGGGTGGCGGCGCAGATGGCGCTGGCGAACGTTGCGCTCAAGCACTTTCTGCAAGAAGCGCTGATCCCGTATGAACGCGACGAAGTCACCCGACTGATCATCGACACCCACGACAAGCAGGCGTTTGCCACTGTCAGCCACCTGACCGTCGGCGGCCTGCGTGACTGGCTGCTCAGCGACGCCGCCGATGAACACTCCCTACGCGCATTGGCGCCGGGGCTGACCCCGGAGATGGCCGCCGCCGTGTCCAAGATCATGCGCGTGCAGGACCTTGTGCTGGTGGCGCAGAAGATCCGCGTGGTCACGCAATTTCGCGGCACGATGGGCCTGCGTGGGCGCCTGTCGACCCGACTGCAACCCAACCATCCCACGGACGAACCGGCGGGCATCGCCGCGAGCATCCTCGATGGCCTGCTGTACGGCAACGGCGACGCCATGATCGGCATCAACCCGGCCACCGACAGCACCGCCTCGATCTGCGCCATGCTGGAGATGCTCGACGCGATCATCCAGCGCTATGAGATCCCGACCCAGGCCTGCGTGCTGACCCACGTCACCACCTCCATTGAGGCGATCAACCGTGGCGTGCCGCTGGACCTGGTGTTCCAGTCGATTGCCGGCACCGAAGCGGCCAATGCCAGTTTCGGCATCAGCCTGAGCCTGCTGCAGGAAGGCTATGACGCGGGCTTGAGCCTCAAGCGTGGCACGCTGGGCCAGAACCTGATGTATTTCGAAACCGGCCAGGGCAGCGCCTTGTCGGCCAACGCGCACTTTGGCGTCGACCAGCAAACCTGCGAAACCCGCGCCTATGCGGTAGCGCGGCACTTCAAGCCGTTTCTGGTGAACACCGTGGTGGGTTTTATCGGCCCCGAGTACCTGTACAACGGCAAGCAGATCATCCGCGCGGGCCTGGAAGACCACTTCTGCGGCAAGCTCCTCGGCGTGCCCATGGGCTGCGACATCTGCTACACCAACCACGCCGAAGCCGACCAGGACGACATGGACACCCTGCTGACCCTGCTGAGCGTGGCCGGGATCAACTTCATCATGGGCATCCCCGGCTCCGACGACATCATGCTCAACTACCAGACCACCTCGTTCCACGACGCCTTGTACGCCCGCCAGACGCTGGGGTTGAAACCGGCGCCGGAGTTTGAACAGTGGCTGGCGAAGATGGGCATCTTCACGCAAGCCGACGGCAAGGTGCGCTTCGGCGACAGCCTGCCACCGGCGTTCCGCCACGCCTTGGCGCAACTGGGATGAAGGAGCCGCCCGTGCAACTCGACCTGCCTGACAACCCATGGCTGGAACTGCGCCGCCTGACGCCGGCGCGCATCGCCCTGGGCCGCACAGGCACCAGCCTTCCCACCAGCGCGCAGCTGGATTTTCAATTCGCCCACGCCCAGGCGCGGGACGCGGTGCACTTGCCGTTTGACCATGCCGGCCTCAGCCGCCAATTGGCCGAACGCGGCCGCGACAGCCTGTTGCTGCACAGCGCGGCGGCCGACCGGCACAGCTACCTGCAACGCCCGGACCTGGGGCGGCGGCTCAGTGACGAGTCGGCCCAGGCCTTGCGTGATTACGCCTCGGCCCATCCCGGCGGCGTGGATTTGGCGGTGGTGGTGGCCGATGGCTTATCGGCGCTGGCTGTGCATAAACATACCCTGCCGTTTCTGACGCGCCTGGAGGAGCAAACCCACGCCGAGGGCTGGTCCTTGTCGCCGGTAATCCTGGTAGAGCAGGGCCGCGTCGCGGTGGCGGATGAAATCGGGCAATTGCTCGGCGCCAAAATGGTGGTGATCCTGATCGGCGAACGGCCTGGCCTCAGCTCGCCGGACAGCCTGGGCCTGTATTTCACCTACAACCCCAAGGTCGGCCTCACCGACGCCCATCGCAATTGCATCTCCAATGTACGCCTGGAAGGCCTGAGCTACGGCATGGCGGCTCATCGCCTGCTTTACTTGATGCGAGAGGCGTGTCGCCGGCAGTTGTCGGGGGTCAATCTCAAGGACGAGGCGCAGGTGCAAACCATCGAATCGGATGATCCAGACCTGATGAAAGGCAACTTCCTGCTCAGCCCGCCGGAGGACTGATCGCAGCACGATTGCGCTTTTTCGCGTCATTAGGCAGCATCGAGTCATGGCCGCTTGCGTGGTCATCCCCCTTTGGAAGTTGAGGCCTGGCATGCGGATTACTCAAGCGACCCTGGAACACCTGGACCTGTTGACCCCGTTGTTCGTTAAATACCGAGAGTTCTACGGCGCCCTGCCCTTTCCGGATTCGTCGCGGGGCTTTCTGGAAAAACGCCTGCGCCGCAAGGAGTCGGTGATTTACCTGGCGCTGGCGGACGATGACGACAAAAAGTTGCTGGGGTTTTGCCAACTGTACCCGAGCTTTTCGTCGTTATCGCTCAAGCGTGTGTGGATTCTTAACGACATCTATGTAGCCGAAGATGCGCGACGCCAGTTGGTGGCGGACAACCTGATGCGCACGGCGAAGAAGATGGCCAAAGAAACCCACGCCGTACGGCTTCGAGTGTCGACCAGCAGCGACAACGAAGTGGCGCAGAAGACGTATGAGTCGATCGGGTTTCGCGAGGACACCGAATTCAAGAACTACACGCTGCCCATAAGCGAAGATTGACTGCACGAGCCCAAAACACCACAACGCCCCTCTAGGAACATAAATCCCTGTGGGAGCGGGC
>JAFHKH010000331.1 GCA_016937595.1 Pseudomonas cedrina subsp. fulgida
CGGCAAGCCCAAGGGCGTGGTGGTGTGCCACGGTGAGATCGCCATGCATTGCCAGGCCGTGATCGAGCGTTTCGGCATGCGCCCGGACGATTGCGAACTGCACTTTTATTCGATCAACTTCGACGCGGCCACCGAGCGTTTGCTGGTGCCGCTGCTCAGCGGGGCGCAGGTGGTGTTGCGTGCCCAGGGCCAGTGGGATGCAGAGGAAATCTGCGGATTGATCCGCAGCCATCGCATCACTGTACTGGGCTTTACGCCAAGTTACGGCAGCCAGTTGGCGCAGTGGCTGGCGACAAGGCAGCAGACCTTGCCGGTGCGCATGTGCATCACCGGCGGCGAAGCGCTCACCGGCGAGCACCTGCAGCGCATCCGCGCGGCGTTCCAGCCCGAGCTGTTCTTCAACGCCTACGGCCCGACTGAAACCGTGGTTATGCCACTGGCCAGCCTCGCGCCCGAGCAGTTGGAAGAGGGCGCCGCCAGCGTGCCGATCGGCAGTATTGTCGGTGACCGTGTGGCCTATATCCTCGACGCCGACCTGGCGTTGGTGCCGCAGGGGGCGAGCGGCGAGTTGTATATCGGCGGCGCCGGCCTGGCCCAGGGGTATCACCAGCGTCCCGGCATGACCGCCGAGCGTTTTGTTGCCGACCCGTTTACCCGCAATGGCGCGCGGCTGTACCGCACCGGCGACCTGGTGCGCCAACGCGCCGATGGCCTGGTGGGCTACCTGGGGCGCATCGACCATCAGGTGAAGATTCGGGGTTTCCGGATTGAACTGGGCGAAATCGAAACCCGCCTGTTGGAGCACGAAGCCGTGCGCGAAGCGGTGGTGCTGGCGCTGGATTCGCCGAGTGGCAAACAGCTGGCGGCGTACCTGGTCAGCGATGCCGAGCACGCTACGCTGCGTGACGCGCTGAAGAGGCATCTCAAGGCGCATCTGCCGGACTACATGGTGCCCGCGCACCTGATCGTGCTCGACAGCATGCCGCTGACCGCCAACGGCAAACTTGACCGCCGGGCGCTGCCGCAACCCGACCCGCAGGCCAACCGCCAAGCCTATGTGGCGCCGCGCACTGCGCTCGAAAGCAGCTTGGCGGCGATCTGGTGCGCGGTGTTGAACGTGCAGCAAGTCGGTCTGGACGATAACTTCTTTGAGCTGGGCGGCGATTCGATCCTGTCGATCCAGGTGGTCAGCCGTGCACGGCAGGCCGGCATCCACTTCAGCCCGCGTGATCTGTTCCAGCACCAGACCGTGCAAACCCTGGCCGCCGTGGCCACGCGCACCGAGCGGGTCACGGCGGAGCAGGGCGTGCTGACCGGCAGCTCCGCGCTTACGCCGATCCAGCATTGGTTCTTCGACAGACCGATTCCACAGCGTCAACACTGGAACCAGGCGTTGGTCCTCCAGCCGCTGCAACGCCTGCAGCCTCATCACTTGGAACAGGCGCTGCGGGCGGTATTGGCCCACCACGACGCCCTGCGCCTGAGCTTCTGCCCGCGCGACACCCACTGGCACGCCGAACACTTGGCGGTGCCCCAAGTTGGTGTGTTGATGCAGGCGCAAGTGCGCGACATGGCGGACTGCACCGCCTTGTTCAGCGACACCCAGCGCAGCCTCGACCTGCAACACGGCCCGCTGCTGCGCGCGTTGCTGGTGGACGGTCCCGAGGGCCGGCAACGCCTGCTGATCGCGATCCATCACCTGGTGGTGGATGGCGTGTCGTGGCGCGTGCTGCTGGACGATGTGCAAACGGTCTACCGTCAACTCAGCGATGGCCGGCCCGTCAGCTTGCCGGCCAAGACCAGCGCCCTGCGTGACTGGGCCGGGCGTTTGCAGGCGTATGCCGGCAGCGAATCGCTGCGTGAAGAGTTGAGCCTCTGGCAGGCGCAACTGGCCGGGCCCGACACGGCATTGCCGGTGGCCCGCGCGCAAGGTTCGCTGCGCCACCGCGATGCCGACAGCGTCAGCGTGCGCCTGGATGCCGAACACACCCGCCAGTTGCTGCAACAGGCACCGAGTGCCTATCGCACCCAGGTCAACGACCTGTTGCTGACCGCCTTGGCCCGTGTGCTGTGCCGCTGGAGCGGGCACGCCTCGGTGCTGGTCCAACTGGAAGGCCACGGCCGCGAAACCCTGTTCGATGACATCGACCTGACCCGCAGTGTCGGCTGGTTCACCAGCGCTTATCCGCTGCGCCTGACCCCGCAAGCGACCCAGGGTGACTCGATCAAGGCCATCAAGGAACAACTGCGCGGCGTGCCGCATAAAGGTCTGGGCTACGGCGTGCTGCGCTACCTGGCGGATGACGCGTGCAAACAGCGCATGGCCGAACTGCCGAACGCGCCCATCACCTTCAACTACCTTGGTCAGTTCGACCAGAGCTTTGGCGCCGATGCGCTGTTCCATCCGCTGGATGAATCCGCGGGCCTGGCCCATGACCCGGACGCGCCGCTGCCCAACGAACTGAGCGTCGACAGCCAGGTGTATGGCGGTGAACTGGTGCTGCGCTGGACCTTCAGCCGCGAGCGATTTGACCCGCACACGATTGGCGAGTTGGCCGATGCGTACCTGGCGGAACTGCAAAGCCTGGTGCAACACTGCATTGGGGACGCCGCCGGCGGCCTCACGCCGTCCGATTTCCCGCTGGCGCGCCTGACCCAGTCGCAGCTCGACAGCCTGCCGGTAGCGGCCAGCGCCATCGAAGACGTCTACCCGCTGACGCCGATGCAGGAAGGCCTGCTGCTGCACACCCTGCTGGAACCGGGCACCGGCCTTTACTACATGCAGGACCGCTACCGCATCAACAGCGCCCTCGACCCCGAACGTTTCGCCCAGGCCTGGCAGGCGGTGATCGCCCGTCACGAAGCGTTGCGTGCCTCGTTCTGCTGGAACGTCGGCGAAGACATGCTGCAAGTGATCCACAAACCCGGCAGTACGCCGATTGAATACCTGGACTGGCGCAACGCCCCGCAAGCCGAACACGAGCCGCGTCTGCAAGCCCTGCTCAAGAGCGAGCGCGAAGCCGGTTTCGATCTGCTCAACCAGGCGCCGTTCCACCTGCGCCTGATCCGTGTCGGCGAGGCGCGCTACTGGTTCATGATGAGCAACCACCACATCCTCATCGATGCCTGGTGCCGTTCGTTGCTGATGAATGACTTCTTCGACCTCTACACCGCCCTCGGCGAAGGCCGCGACGCGCAATTGGCCGCGCCACCGCGCTACCGTGATTACATTGCCTGGCTGCAACGCCAGGACCTGAATGAGGCGCGCCAGTGGTGGCAACAGAACCTGCAAGGGTTCGAACGCACCACGCCGATCCCGAGCGACCGGCCGTTCCTGCGCGAACACGCGGGCCACAGCGGCGGCATGGTGGTAGGCGACTGCTACACCCGTCTCGATGCCCGCGACGGTGCGCAACTGCGCGAGTTGGCCCAGGCCCATCAGTTGACCATCAACACCTTCGCCCAGGCGGCATGGGCCCTGGTGTTGCGCCGTTTGAGCGGCGAGCGCGACGTGGTATTCGGCGTTACCGTGGCCGGCGCCCGGTGCAGATGCCCGAGATGCAGCGCACTGTCGGCCTGTTCATCAACAGCATCGCGCTGCGGGTCAAGCTGCCCGAGGACGATCAACCGTGCAGCGTGCGCCAGTGGTTGAGCGGCCTGCTCGATAGCAATATGCAACTGCGCGAGTACGAGTACCTGCCGCTGGTGACCATCCAGGAACACAGCGAGCTGCCCAAGGGCCAGCCGCTGTTCGACAGCCTGTTCGTGTTCGAAAACGCCCCGGTGGAAGTCTCGGTGCTGGACCGTGCGCAGAGCCTGAATGCCACGTCGGATTCCGGGCGCACCCACACCAATTTCCCGCTGACCGCCGTGTGCTATCCGGGCGATGACCTGGGTTTACATCTCTCCTATGACCAGCGTTATTTCGATGAAACTACCGTGCAAGGCATGCTGGGCGAATTCAAGCGCTTGCTGCTGGCGCTGGTGCAAGGTTTCCATGGCGACATGGCCGACCTGCCGCTGATGGGGGAGCAGGAGCGCGAGTTCCTGCTCAACGGCTGTAACCGGAGCGAGCACGACTACCCGCTGCACAGCAGCTACATCAAATTGTTTGAAGCCCAGGTGGCCGCGCATCCGCAGCGCATCGCCGCCAGTTGCCTGGACCAGCAATGGAGCTATGACACGCTGAACCGCCAGGCTAACGGCCTGGGCCACGCGCTGATCGCGGCGGGTGTCGGCCTGGATCAACCGGTGGCGTTGCTGGCCGAGCGCGGCTTTGATTTGCTCGGCATGATCATCGGCAGCTTCAAGGCCGGTGCCGGTTACCTGCCGCTGGACCCAGGCCTGCCGAGCCAGCGCTTGCGCAGCATCATCGACCTGAGTCGCACGCCCTTGCTGGTGTGCACCGAGGCATGCCGCGAGCAGGCGCTCGCGTTGCTGGAGGGGTTCGACTGCCAATTGCTGGTGTGGGAAGCAGTGCCTGCACGCGGGGAAAACCCCGGCATCTACAGCGGCCCGGACAACCTTGCCTATGTGATCTATACCTCGGGTTCCACCGGCCTGCCCAAGGGCGTGATGGTGGAGCAGCGCGGCATGCTCAATAACCAGTTGAGCAAGGTGCCGTACCTGGCCTTGAGCGACGCGGATGTGATCGCGCAAACCGCGTCGCAGAGTTTCGATATTTCCGTGTGGCAATTCCTCGCCGCGCCGTTGTTCGGTGCGCGGGTGGATATCGTGCCGAACACGATTGCCCACGATCCCCAAGGCTTGCTCGCCCATGTGCAGGCCCAGGGCATCAGCGTGCTGGAAAGCGTGCCTTCGTTGATCCAGGGCATGCTGGCCCAGGAACGCATGAGCCTGGACGGCCTGCGCTGGATGCTGCCGACCGGTGAAGCCATGCCGCCGGAACTGGCGCACCAGTGGTTGCTGCGCTATCCGGATATCGGGCTGGTGAACGCCTACGGCCCGGCGGAATGCTCGGACGATGTGGCGTTCTACCGTGTCGACCTGGCCTCGACCCGTGGCACTTACCTGCCGATTGGCACGCCCACCGACAACAACCGTTTGTACCTGCTCGATGGCGCCCTGGAGCTGGTGCCGCAAGGCGCTGTGGGTGAGTTGTGCGTTGCCGGCACCGGCGTTGGTCGCGGTTACGTCAGCGACCCGCTGCGCACGGCGCCCGTGTTCGTGCCAAACCCCTTCGGCGCAGCCGGCGAGCGCCTTTACCGCAGCGGCGACCTCGCGCGCCGACGCAGCGATGGCGTGCTGGAGTACGTCGGGCGTATCGACCACCAAGTGAAGATTCGCGGCTACCGCATCGAACTGGGTGAAATTGAAGCGCGCCTGCACGAACAACCGTCCGTGCGCGATGCGGCGGTGGGCGTGCAGGAAGGCGTCAATGGCAAGCATCTGGTCGGCTATCTCGTCGCCGCCGATGAAACGCTCAACCCAGGCGAACGCCTGGACCGCATCAAGCAACGCCTGCGCGCTGAACTGCCGGAGTACATGGTGCCGCTGCACTGGCTATGGCTCGAGCGCCTGCCGCGCAACGCCAACGGCAAACTCGAGCGCAAGGCCCTGCCGGCCCTGGAGATCGGCCAGTTGCACAGCCAGGACTACCTGGCGCCGCGCAACGAACTGGAAACCACCCTGCCGCGATCTGGGCCGAGGTGTTGAAAGTTGAACGGGTAGGGGTGCAGGACAACTTCTTCGAACTGGGCGGGCATTCGCTACTGGCCACGCAGATTGCTTCGCGGGTGCAGAAGACCTTGCAGCGGGATGTGCCGCTAAGAGCGATGTTCGAATGCAGTACGGTGGCGCAGTTGGCTGAGTACATCGAGGGGCTGACGGGCAAGGAGATCAGTGCCGGGACGGTGGATCGATTGAGTGATTTGATGGCGGAGTTGGAGGGGCTTTGAATTTGCCGTTGGTCGGGGACATCGTGATTTGGCGAACGAACTGTCAGAACTGACAGTAGTCAGGGTTCCTGTCTCGCGCCTTAGATAAGAGAAGATTGGCCGACGCGGCCAGACTTGTTATCTAACGTCGGACAGGAGTCTTGTGATGGCTAAAAAGTCGAACGCTACAAAAACAACTTCTTCTCAAGGGATAAGCGTTGCAGCACTCCCGCCGCCACAGGAGGTTGCGGCAGAGTTGCCTTACCCCATTATCCAATACGCCGCGAACAACAGTGTGCTTTATCCCCTGGATGCGGCCGAAGGTACGACGGCAACACTGAGCTTGCCTGCCGGCAGCACTCAGGTTTTTTTGCATTTTGCCATCAAAGGCCAGTCCATCCCGACTTTTCCGCCGATCCCCGTGACCAGCGGCAATGTCGCGGATATTCCTTGGCCGTGGATCAGTAGGTGCACCGGGCATACGGTATTGATTTCATACGAGGCCACGGCGGGTGGTAAACACCATAAGTCGTTGGTATTGGAACTGGAGATTCAATTACCCAGGGAGGAAGATCTTGTAGGGTCAAGGCCTGTATTCAAGCACTCCGCTTTGGAGTGGAGTACATGGTGGTTGGATATGCACAAGTTTGTCGGTGATGAAATCATCGAGATTAAAGCGTGGCCAATGATCCAGGCCGGGGATCAGTTGTTCCTCGTTGTCGCGGGGGATCAGCATCAAATGCCATACAGTTTCATATGGGTTGCATACGGGCATGTTGTGAAAGCCGCCGAGGCCCATGCGGATTTTGTCTTCAGATTCTCTCTATCGCGCGCCTGGATGTCGCGCAGGCAAGACTATTCTGCTTTGACCCCCCATCTGGGTGTCATCCGAGACACGACTCAACCCATTAACCCGACACCGGGCGATCCGCTGCTTGAAAACCCATTGCCCCTGAATGCCCAGGATTTTCACCTGCGCACGACGACATTGCTGAGGGCTGACCCGACGCTTTCCTTGAAACCTCCACATCTGCGGGAGTCGGCCGAATGTGGCGCTGACGGATGGGTGGTCAACCCGGTCAACACCGTTCGCGGCGGCCATGCAGAAGTCAACTACGACGGTATGGCGGCAAAAGACCTGGTCGTCGCCTCTGTCAGCGGACCTGGTTTCGGGCCTGTGTCGCTGGGCAGTGTGGAGGTGCAAGATGGCGAGATTGCCGTGGTATTTGATGTAGAGGCTTGGATAATAGCCGCCCTGTTCAACAACGAAATGACGCTGTTCTATGCGGTCAGCTTCAACGGCTATGAACCGCAAGTGTCGCCTGAACGTGTGATCAAAGTGCTAGGCCCTCAACTGACCAAGCCAGGCATTGAACAGGCCACTGGTGACGTGGTGGACCTCAATACCTTCAACGATCATGCCACCGGCGTGGTACCCATTTGGGATTACGCCGCAGTGGGGCAATGTTGCTGGATGTGGGTAACCGGTGAGGATGAGGATGGCAACCTCTTCGAGTTTTACGTGCTGGATGATGAACCGCTCACGCCAAATTGGCTGGCGAATGGTGTCGATACGCCCATTCCCCGGGATGTGCTGCAAAAAATGGCCGATTGCAGCGACTTTGAGCTGCACTTTGCGGTGAGTTTTGACAGGCAATGTGATCTGGCGACGGCTATCGAGTTCCCGCTCCAGACCTTCAATGTGGTGCAGAAGGCGCTGGTGCTTCCCCAGCCGACTGTGCTGGAGGCCGTGGGCTCGAACTTAACGGTTTATAACGGTAAGGACGGTGTAACCGTTCGAGTGAAATACCCGCTTATCAGTAATAACCATCAGATCAGTATCTATTGGAAACGGTCGGACGGGACCTGCCTGCCAGTGGCTTCCAAGCCCGGTGACGGCGGCGTGAGGCATACGGATTTCGACATCCCACGTGAAGCAGTGATCCATGGAATCGGCAAGACGGTCACGATCCATTACACCGTTACCAGTGCTTGTAAGTTGCAGACGTCAGAGGACTTGGATCTGATGATCAGCGTCCCTGTGCGCCTGCCTTCGCCGGTTATTGCGCAGGCTACGCC
Source organism: Pseudomonas cedrina subsp. fulgida (assembly GCA_016937595.1). Taxonomy (GTDB): domain Bacteria; phylum Pseudomonadota; class Gammaproteobacteria; order Pseudomonadales; family Pseudomonadaceae; genus Aquipseudomonas; species Aquipseudomonas fulgida. The sequence goes on from JAFHKH010000331.1 coordinate 7,977, forward strand.
GCCGGCTACGAATGGCGGTATTTTGGATTTGGCTACTTTTGCAGGGAATGCCCAGGTCGCTGTGGTTCCATGGTGGTTCATCTTGCCAGGGCAAAGAGTCTGGCTGCGTGCGATGGGTACAAAAGCTACCGGCGGGGTCCATGCGATCAATGTTTACCTGGGCAAAATCGTATCTGCAGCCGAGGTAAGCGCAGGGCTGGCGGATATGCTCAAACGGGCCGACCTCGACCTGTTGTCGGATGGCAGCAGCCTGACAGTGACTTGCAAGGTCACTCCTGACGGCGGCCCCGATGAAAGTTCCGCAGTCGTCTTCCCATCACTGACGGTGGTCATCCGTAAGCCTTTGGATGACTACACCCCGTTCACTGGCGGTAACTGGAATAACTGGCGAGCCGGGGCTGCGGCCAATGGTGAGATGAAGTCAGACGTGGTTTTTGGAAAGCCCTGCGTGTCCAACGGAACGCTTAGCGTCGCCTACGCCGGTGCCGTTCTGTACAAGGACTTTACTGGCCTACAGGTTGGTCGTACCTACCAGTTCAGCATTGAAGCCTGTACCTACAACGGCGCAGCGCCTTTCCCAATCTTGTCGTTAAGCACCAATGCCGGGACCGTTGCGCCATCTACCACGTTCTCCAGTATGAGTTGGCAATTGCTAAGCGCAAGCTTTGTCGCAACGACCTCGACAATGCGACTTAACGTCAATAGCTGGGTTACCCAGGGTGCGGCGTCAGGCATGGATTACGCGATCACGAATATTCGTGTCAAAGGCTAATCGATCCGATGTTTAGTGGTGTTTGAGGAATGCTCCTATTTGTAGGAGCATTTTTCATTTCGGCCCAAGAATTTTCACCAACTTATCCGGCGACGGCGCCCCCTGCTGTTGCTGCAACCCACCCTTGTCATCCCGATAGAAAATCGCCGGCGTTGCCGACAGCTCCAGTTCATCCATCAACTTCATGTTGTTATCAAGCTTGGCCTCGATGTCGGCCGGGATCTTGTCCAGTGCCTGCAATTTGCTGCCTTTGCCGGCGGCTTCGTGTTCCCCAAGGGCTTTTTGCGGGTCTTTGGCGGCAAACAGCGCGGCGGATTTGCCTGGGCTGTCTTCGCGGATGATGCCGACCATGATGTGGCGCAATTGGACCTTGCCGGCTTTTACCCAAGGACGGGCCTGTTCCCAGAACATGTTGCAGTAGGGGCAGTTGGGGTCGCTGAACAGGTAGACGATGCGCGGGGCTTTAACGTCGCCGTCCTGGATCCAGTTGCTTTTTTCCAACTTGGCCCAGACTTCCTTGGCCATGGGCGCGTACACCAGTTTTTCCAGGGGCGCGCTGCTCAGGTCATTGCCTTGGGCGTCGTACAGGTTGCCGGCGATCACGCTGTTGCCGTCGGCGGTCAGGTACAGCGCCATGCCGCGGTTCTGGTATTGCGCGGCGTAGCCCTTGAGCCCGCTGGGCGCGTCGAAGGTGCCGAGGATTTTGGCGCCCTTGGCCTCGATCTGTTTGATCGGTGCCGGCCAGTCTTCGGCCTGGGCCAGGGTGGCGGCAAGGGTCAGTGGCAGCAGGGTCAGCAGGTGGAGGAGGCGGGGCATGTGGGTTTCCTTGTTGTATCGGTGTCGAAGGGTTCCATGGCACGGGCCAGGCTGGCTTGGGACAGTTCGCCGAGGTGGCTGTTGATCAGGCGTCCGTCAGCGGTGTAGAACAACGTGGTGGGCAAGGCCATCGAGCCCACCGCCTGGCCGAGGCGGCCGCTGGCGTCGAACAGGACGTTGTCGAGGGTCAGGCCCTGGGTGGCGAGGAAGGTTGCAACGCTTTGCATGCTTTCGGCCTGGTTGACGAACAGGAAGGTCACGTCGGGGCGCTGGTGCTGGGCGCGTTCCAGCACCGGCATCTCGCGACGCACGGCGGGCACCAGGTGGCCCAGAGGTTGATCACCAGGGGGCCGCCCTTGTAGTCGGCCAGTTGCACGACCGCGCCATCGGCATTGCGCAAGGTGATGTCCGGTAACCGCGAACCTTTGTCATACAGGCTCAAGGAAAGACTGGCCATGCCCCAGAACACCAGGCCGGTGACCACCCCGGCAGCCAGTGGCTTGCGCAGGGCAGGGCGTCGCCAGCCGTAGGCCAGTGCGCCGAGGACCAGGGCGACCACACCGGGCCAGGCGAGGAAACCGCCGTCGCGCAGGTCGACCATTTGCAGCGGGTCGTGGCGGTAATCGCTCCAGTACATGAGCACGAAGCTGACGCGGGCAACCAGCATGCCCAGCAGGAACAGGCTGAACAGCACCGATTCCGGGTTTTCACCGCCACGCTTGGCCACGCGCCAGCCC
>JAFHKH010000332.1 GCA_016937595.1 Pseudomonas cedrina subsp. fulgida
CCGCCGATCAACTCGATAGGTGCAGATGACGCAGAGCATCATGGGGTGCATTCCCACGCGGAGCGTGGGAACGATCAATCGACCGCAGCGTGCATCAGATCGCCATGGCGGTGAGGGGGGCGCAGGCTTCCCGCAGCCTGTCGGACCTCGGGCAGCGTCTGGCGTAGGCGTTGTCGGGTTGAGCGCGACGGTTGGCTTGCTGCAGCAGTAGCACCTGCGCGGTCGGTGCGCCGATTTCAGGGGGCCGGCGGGGGCGAGGGTTTATTGATCCGGGTCTACCCTTACAACAAAGATTGCACTCGCAGCGCCGGCAGCGGACTAAGCAGCAGGGCGCAGCTGCGCGCTCTGCATTTTTGACCTGGACTGGACATGAATCAAACCACTCTGCAATTCAAAACCCTGCTCTTGCTGCTGGGCCTGGTGACCATCGCCTTTGTCTGGATATTGCTGCCGTTCTACGGTGCGGTGTTCTGGGCGGTGATCCTGGGCATTATCTTTGCCCCGATGCAGCGTCGGCTGCAGCAGCGCTTCGGCTGGAACCGCAACCTCACCTCCCTGGCGACCTTGAGCACGTGCCTGGTCATCGCGATTCTGCCGGTGATCATCACCAGTGCCTTGCTGGTGCAAGAAGGCGCGACGCTCTACAAGAACATCGAAAGCGGCAAGCTGGACGTGGCCGGGTATATCGAGCAGTTCAAGAACGTGTTGCCGCCGTACTTCCAGCACTTGCTCGACCGCTTCGGCATGGGCAACCTGGAAGGCTTGCGCGAAAAGATCGTCAAGAGCGCGATGCAGGGCAGTCAGTTCTTTGCCACCCAGGCGTTCAGCTTTGGCCAGGGCACGTTTGATTTCCTGGTGAGTTTTTTCATCATGCTGTACTTGCTGTATTTCCTCTTGCGCGACGGCCCGGAGCTGGTGCGCAAGGTGCGCCTGGCGGTGCCGTTGGCCGAGCCGCAGAAGCGTCGGTTGCAGCTCAAGTTCAATCGGGTGGTGCGCGCCACGGTCAAGGGCAATGTACTGGTGGCCGTGACCCAGGGTGCGCTCGGCGGGCTGATCTTCTGGTTCCTGGATATCCCGAGCGCCTTGCTCTGGGCGGTGTTGATGGCATTTCTATCGCTGTTGCCAGCGGTCGGGGCGGGGATTGTCTGGGCGCCGGTGGCCGTCTATTTCCTGCTCAGCGGTTCGATCTGGCAAGGCGTGGTACTGGCGCTGTTTGGCGTGTTTGTGATCGGCCTGGTAGACAACGTGTTGCGGCCGATCCTGGTGGGCAAGGACACCAAGATGCCGGACTACCTGATCCTGATCTCGACCCTGGGCGGCCTGTCGGTGTTTGGCCTGAACGGTTTCGTGATCGGACCGCTGGTGGCGGCGTTGTTCATGTCCAGCTGGGCGTTGTTTGTGGAAAGCAAGCCGCGCGTCAAACTGCCATTGCCGTGAACCTCAGGCGTGGAGCCTGAAGTTCGAAGCGTGTTGCAGCTGTTTTTCGGCGGCCGACAAGGACGTGAGCGGGCCGCTGATGGCTTCGCCGTCGCTTACCAGGTACCAGCAGGCGAGCAAACCCAGCGCGCGCAGAGGGGCGGGGACGGCGCTGCCGACGACGGACATGATCTGAACAGTGGGCATAGGAACCTCCAAACGTTATGGAGGTCACCTTACGGGTTGAGGCAGCGTAGGAAAAATCACCTGTCTCGATAGTCGACATCGACGCGAAGTGTCAGTCCACCACCTGATCGAGCATGTTCACCACTTCCTGTTCGCTCAGCAAACCCTTGCGCACCAGGTTTTCCGCCAGCAGGGCGAGGAACTTGGCGCTGCGGTGGCCTTCCAGATGCTTGAGCTCGGTGAGGGCGCTGTAGACTTTGCTGGACGTACAGAGGCCAGCGGTGCGGTGCGGGTTTTGTGTGGGCATGGTCACTCGTCCTTATTGTTATTGGGTGGACAGGCTCGATAGTGGGAGTGTGTCGTGACACAAACATGACAGCCTAAGGCCCGGTCGAGCAAGTAGACAGTGCTGTCGATGATGTGGGATTGCGCGTGCGGCATTGTCCTCAGAGCGACCTTGGCGCGATAAATCCAGACTTTGCGGGCAAAAAAAGGCCCCGCACCCGGCGAGGCCTGTTGCAGCGATCAGCGCTTACCAGCCGCGGCCGTAATAGCCATGGGGCGGGCCGTAATAACCCCGCGGTGGGCCGTAGTAGCCGCGCGGTGCGCCGTAATACACGGGCGCCGGGCGGTAATAAACCTGTTGCTGCACATACACCGGTGGCGGCGGTGCGTAATAGACCGGCGGCGGCGCGGCATACACCGGCTGCGGTTGCACATACACCGGCTGCTGCACATAGACCTCACGTGGCTGGCTGGCAACCACGGAGCCCACCACGGCGGCGCCGACCAAGGCACCCAATACGGCAGGGCCGCCCCAACCACCACCGTGGGCGGAGGCTTGGCCTGCCATCGCGAGTGCGCCAACAAGCAAGGCGATCTTGGGGATTGTACGAATCATGGTCATTCCTCGGTTAGCCCCTGCGCTTGTGGTCTGCATTCAATCGACTCAAGTAATGTCGCGGGGATACTTTTAAGACAACGTATTTCTGAAAAACAGCACAGCCGTCAGGTAAAGGTTGTGTAAGGTCTGTATCGATTTGCTTACTCAAAGGAGTTACCCATGCAGATGCACCCCAACAAGGACACCCAACTGTGCATGTCACTGTCAGCGCGCCCCGGGAATTTCGGCCTGCGTTTTCATAACCACTTGTACGAACAGCTGGGTCTGAACTTCTACTATAAGGCCTTCAGCAGCCAGGATCTGCCCGGCGCGATCGGTGGTATTCGCGCGCTTGGCATCCGGGGTTGCGGGGTTTCGATGCCGTTCAAGGAGGCCGCCATTGCCTTAGTGGATGAACTCGACGATTCGGTTCAAGCCATTGACTCGCTGAACACCATCGTCAACACCGACGGGCATCTTAAGGCCTACAACACTGACTATATCGCCATCGAACAATTACTGAAAAAGCACGCGGTGCCAAAGGCATCGACCTTCGCCCTGCGCGGCAGCGGCGGCATGGCCAAGGCCGTGGCCAGCGCCTTGCGCGATGGCGGCTATGCCAATGGCGTGATCGTGGCGCGCAACGAGAAGGCAGGCCAGGCATTGGCGCGAAACCTGGGATACGAATGGCAAGCTGAATTGGGCGACCTGCGCCCGCACATGTTGATCAACGTGACGCCCATCGGCATGACCGGCGGATCCGAGGCGGATGCGTTGGCATTTGACGCCGAGGCGGTGGATGCTGCCGAGACGGTGTTCGATGTGGTGGCGATTCCTGCCGAAACGCCGTTGATCGTGCGGGGGCGTGCCCAGGGTAAACGCGTGATTACCGGGCTGGAGGTGATTGCAATCCAGGCGTTGGAGCAGTTTGTGCTTTATACCGGGGTGCGCCCGACCCAGGCACAATTCGAGAAAGCGGTGGCATTCGCCCGCGCCTGAAACAAAGGCTATTTGTAGGAGCGAGCGTGCTCGCGAAAGACCTCAACGATAACGCGGGCATCCTGAATAAATGCGGTGCCTGTGAGTTCTTCGCGAGCAAGCTCGCTCCTACAGAGGGCGATGTACGCTTAACTGATCGGCATTGGCAGGCTCCCACATGTTTGACCGTGCCCGCATCAAGCATCAATGCTCGCCTCAAGATGGCAAGATGAACTCCCCCTCAGGTTTACTACTCTCTGAGTAAGGTTCTACCGACATCCCCGTCGGGTCATCCAGGTCATCGAATGAATCAATACACTCCCCACCCTTGGGAGCCGCATGAGCGGCCAAGCCTGCCCGGTTCGCCGTCGACGCCGTTGCACCCGACGTACAAGCGTTGGCTGTTTGCGATGGTCGGTGTGCTGGTGGCGATTACCGGTGGCCTGGGTAACGCGCTGGTGATCGCCAACCTGCAATACCTGCAGGGCGCGCTTGGCGCAACCACCGCCGAAATGGCCTGGCTGCCCGCCGCTTACGTGATGACCAACGTGTGCATGAACCTGCTGCTGGTGAAGTTTCGCCAGCAGTTCGGGCTGCGGGTGTTTACCGAGGTGTTCCTGGTGCTGTATGCGCTGGTGACCTTCGGGCATTTATTCGTCAATGACCTCAACTCGGCCATCGCCGTGCGGGCGGCCCATGGCATGGTCGGCGCGGCGCTGAGTTCGTTGGGCTTGTACTACATGATCCAGGCTTTCCCGACCAAGTGGCGCTTGAAGGCGCTGGTGCTGGGCCTGGGCACCGCGCAGTTGGCGTTGCCGCTGGCGCGGTTGTTCTCTGAAGACCTGCTGCAAATCGCTGAATGGCGCGGGCTGTACCTGTTCGAATTGGGCCTGGCGCTGATCTGCCTGGGCTGTGTGTTCCTGCTCAAGTTGCCGCCGGGCGACCGCTTCAAGACGTTTGAAAAGCTCGACTTCCTGACCTTCGCCATCCTCGCCACCGGGGTCGCCTTGCTCTGCGCGGTGCTGTCCCTGGGGCGCATCGACTGGTGGCTGGAAGCGCCGTGGATCGGCATCGCCTCGGCCTGTTCCCTGGTGCTGATCATGGCCGGCCTGGCCATCGAGCATAACCGCGCCAACCCGCTGCTGATGACCCGCTGGCTGGGCAGCGGCACCATGATTCGCCTGGCGCTGGCGGTGATCCTGATTCGCATGGTGTTGTCTGAACAGTCCACCGGCGCCGTGGGGTTCATGCAGATGTTGAACATGAGCTACCAGCAGATGCACACGCTGTACGTGGTGATGCTGGCCGGGGCGATTGCCGGGCTGGCGGTCAGCGCGCTGACGATCAACCCGGCGCACTTGCTGATGCCGCTGGTGATCTCCCTGGCGCTGATGGCCACCGGCTCGGTGATGGACAGTTTTTCCAGCAACCTGACCCGGCCGCAGAACCTGTACATCAGCCAGTTCCTGCTAGGCTTCGGCGGTACGTTCTTCCTGGGCCCGACCATGGTACTGGGGACTAAAAATGTGCTGGCCAACCCGCGCAACCTGGTGAGCTTTTCGGTGATGTTCGGTATCTGCCAGAACCTGGGCGGCCTGATCGGCGCGGCGTTGCTGGGCACCTTCCAGATTGTGCGCGAGAAGTATCACTCCAGCCTGATCGTCGAGCACCTGAGCCTGCTCGACCCACGGGTGGCCGCGCGGGTGCAGGGGCGGCGGTTCGGCCTACGGCGGCGTTGTCGCGACCCCGAGCTGCGCAACCTGTTGGGCATTCGCAGCCTGGCCACGGCGGCCATCCGTG
>JAFHKH010000333.1 GCA_016937595.1 Pseudomonas cedrina subsp. fulgida
GTCAGTCATTAATGTGTCCACTGACCCACCGCATTCGCGAGCAAGCCCGCTCCCACATTAGGGTCAGTGTTCAATCGGCTGCCAAACCCATGGCAATCATCGGTTTATTACGCCTGTAACGCACCAACCGCTCGCTCAAGGATTGCGGCAACACGGTCTCCTGGGAGAACCCCATCCGCTGGTACAACCTTTCCAGGTCAGGATGGCACAGCAGCCATACCGTGCCGCCTGCATCGGCCACCGCCTCGCCGATCAACCGCGCCGCCAACCCCTGGCCGCGATAGGCGGGGTCAACAAACACCCCGGTCAACCATTGCCCACCCACCACTGGCGTCAGGCACAACCCCGCCACAATCCCGTCCGCGCGCGCCACCCACAAACGCCCGCCCTTGAGCGCTTTCATCGACGAGTCGTGGCTGCGGTAAAACTTGTTCAGCAGCGGCCACAGGGGCTCGGCCAGCGGTTCGATGTTCAATTCAGGCATGGCGTTCAGGCCGGCGTTATCAAGGGCCGGGGATTATAAGCGCCTTGCGCCGGGCAATAGGTGGTATACCCAGTGCTTCATCCCCGTTTGTGGAGTACGCACCATGGCTAAAGGTATGGATTCAAAGAAAGCCGCAAAGAAAAAA
>JAFHKH010000334.1 GCA_016937595.1 Pseudomonas cedrina subsp. fulgida
CGCGACGCGGATTTGCCGGTGATCCTGCTGACGGGCCACGGCGATGTGCCGATGGCGGTTGAAGCCATGCGCGACGGTGCCTACGACTTCCTGGAAAAACCCTTCAGCCCCGACGCCTTGCTCAACAGCCTGCGCCGCGCGTTGGACAAGCGCGGGCTGATCCTGGAGAACCGCCGCCTGCATCAACAAGCCGATCATCGCGCGCAGTTAGACTCGACCCTTCTGGGTGTATCCCGAGCACTGCAGACCCTGCGCCGTCAGGTCCTGGAATTGGCGAGCTTGCCGGTCAACGTGCTGATTCGTGGCGAGACCGGCAGCGGCAAGGAGCTGGTTGCCCGTTGCCTGCATGACTTCGGCCCACGGGCGAAGAAACACTTCGTGGCGCTCAATTGCGCGGCGATCCCCGAGCAACTGTTTGAAGCCGAGCTATTCGGCCATGAAAGCGGCGCGTTCACCGGCGCCCAGGGCCGACGTATCGGCAAACTGGAATACGCTCACGGCGGCACGCTGTTCCTCGATGAAATCGAAAGCATGCCGCTGGCCCAGCAAGTGAAGCTGCTGCGCGTGTTGCAGGAACAGAAACTGGAGCGACTGGGCGCCAACCAGAGCATCCACGTGGACCTGCGCATCATCGCCGCCACCAAGCCGGACCTGCTGGACGAGGCCCGCGCCGGGCGTTTTCGTGAAGACCTGGCCTATCGTTTGAACGTCGCGCAATTGCGCCTGCCGCCCTTGCGTGAGCGCCGCGAAGACATCC
>JAFHKH010000335.1 GCA_016937595.1 Pseudomonas cedrina subsp. fulgida
CGTTCGCTTAACTGACCGGCATTGGGGCTTGCCCCGCGTTGGGGTGCGTAGCGTCCCCGATGAAATTGCCGGCATTTTCTTCGCCTGGCACTGCGCTATCGCCGCCTCGGTCAGAGCTGATAGCTGAAGCTCAACGAGTACCTCGGCCGCCGGTCGAAGCTGTCCAGCGCCACTTCGGACATGGGCTTGGCGACTTCCAGCGCGATGTTGTAGTACCTGGCGTCACCGAAGCGCAGCCCCACTGCCGCCGACGATAGGTCGTTGCCCTTGGCCGGCAGGTTGTTGAACCAGGCCTTGGCGCGGTCGAACACCACGTAGGGTTGCAGGACGTTTACCCAGTCGCCGGCGCGGTTGTAGCTGTAATTGACCTCGTAGGCCACGCCCCATCCCTTGTCGCCCGAGCCTTGGTCATCGGGGTAGCCGCGGCCGAAGCTTTGCCCGCCGAACGTGGCGCGTTCGCTGTCGGGCAGGTTGTCGTTGCTCCAGTAGAGCGCGCCGGACAGTACGCCTTGCCAGTTATCGAACAGCCTGTTGCTTTGCACGCCGGACAAGCGCAGGCGCAGGAAGTCGAGGTCGGGTGTGAGGCCGCCGAAGTCCGTATGGGTCTTGGCGCCCATGCCATTGATGCCTTGGTACACGCCGGCGCTGATGATGCGCAATTGGGTGGTGTCGGCTTTGCGCCAGTCGCCTTCGAACGCCAGTGCACGCAAGTCTGTTTGCAGTTCGAAGCGCTGGGGAAAACCATCCAGCGTGTAACGGTGGGTCTGGTCGACGGCATAGAGACGGGTACCGAGGCTCAGCGATTCGCCGGGGGAGGCGATAAAAGGATGGCTGAGTCCGATGGAGTAACGGTCGATTTTCTGGTGTGGCTTGAGTTCAAGGCCGCCGCCCAATGGCAGGCCGGCGCTCGGGTCGGCGCGGTAGCGTTCGCCGGAAAGCGCAAGCTGGGTCCCTTCGGCGTTGATGAACTGGCTGTAGCTCGCGCGGTAGTAGTGTTCTTTATCCTCCCCTGGCGGGAAGAGGCCGCTGACGCTCAATTGTTCGCCCATGGACGTCCATGAGTTGCGGGTGGCGCCAAGCAGCGCCTGGGTCCCGCCGCGACTGGCTTCGTTGAGGCTCATGCTGGTGGTGAAGGGCTTGCGGCTGGCGGACAGGCGCATGGAGGTGCCGCCGTCAGTGGTGCCCGGCGCAGGAACCTGGGCCTGCACGGTCATGCCTGGGATGGCGCCCATCAGCGTGGTGTAGCGCTCGAAGGTCTTGCGCGTGAGCGGGCGTTCGCCCTTGAGTTTTTCCGCCAGCTTATCGACGTAGGACGAGACCGCGCCGATGTCGCCTTGCAGCTGATAATCGCGGATGTAGCCCTCCACCAGCACCACCTGCACCAGGCCGCCCTCGAAGCGTTGTTCCGGCAGGAAGGCGTAGGACAGCAGGTAGCCGTCCTGCTGGTAGCGCCGAGTGATGCTGCGCGTGGCTTCGATCAATTGCGCCAGGTTGGTTTCATGACCGATCAACGGCGCGAACGCCTGGGCGACCTCCTTGAGCGGGTAGACCGTGCCGCCGTCGATCTGCAGTCTGCGGATGGTCACTTGGGTGTCCATCCGCAACGGCTGCTCGGCGCTCGCCGCAGGCACCGGCACCTGGGTGGGCGTGGCAGCCGGTCGGTAGGCGTCGACGGGCAGGTTGGGCACGGGCAGGTTGCGCTGGGTGTCGTTGCTGTTGAGGAAGCCGGGCAGGGCGTCCGCGTGGGCGTAGGCACCGAGGGTGAGCAATAACAACGGTATGAAAGCGCGCATAGGACACTCCACGGTCAACAGTGCTGCAGCGTTGCGCCGATTCCCGCCGGGCTCTTGGATGCGTTTATTTTCTACCGTTCAGGCCACCCAACAGCCCGCCCAGCAAACCGCCATTGGCACTGGTGCCTGCACCGGCAGAGGCGCCTGCGCCCGGGTTCGGGCACCCGCGAGCAAGCCGCCACCGGTGCGCCGGTGCCCAGTCCGCCGATCGACTTCACGGTGCCACCCACTGCGCTCAGGGTGCCGCCCAAGGCGTGGGTGATCGGGTTGGCGTGGGTGCCGCTGATTTTGCCGCCGAGATGGCTGACCGCACCGCCCACCTGGGTAACCAGGCCAGTGACCGGGCCGCCCAGGCCGGTGGTAGCGCCGCCAGCGTTACCGGCAGTCGGTCGACATACGCGGGCCTTACTCGAC
>JAFHKH010000336.1 GCA_016937595.1 Pseudomonas cedrina subsp. fulgida
TGACGCGGAGCGTCACGGGCTGCATTCCCACGCGGGAGCGTGGGAATGATCGGTGACCGTGTTCAGGCAGTGGGTGAGGCGGGCTTCAGGCACTCGATGGAGCGGTCCACCGTGGTCCTGGCAATCTCCAGCAAATGCCACACCGCCAGAATTTTCGCCCGTTCGGGGCTCGCCAATTGCTCACCGCAATCGAGCGCCGTGGCCGAAGCACTGTCGAGCAGACTGGCGGTGTAGAGCAGGGCATCTTCGAAGCTCAAGTCTGCGTTGATGGAATGAAAGCCTCGGGTCGGCAGGTAGTGGTCGATGGCGCGGTTGAAGGCGGCGCGGTCTTTGGCGGGATCGTGGGGTGGGTCGGGCAGGGCTTTGTTCATGGTGCAGTTCCTGTCTGAATATCAAGGAGACGACACTTTTCGCGACTAAACGAAGGTGGCGGCTGTGCGCAGGTTAGTCGACCGGTCAGAACAGGAACCCGGCGCGCCCGAGGGCGCCCTGCGCACAGCTACCATAGAGCTTCATGGGAGCATGCGCCTGTTCAGAATCCGGGCGACTAAACCCGATCACTGATGAGCAGTGACGGACCGCAGACTAGCCACCGATTCCAGCAGGCACAAGGCGGCGAGGATTGTCTAGGAAACGTCCTGCAATTAAAAGGGACACGCCTTGCTGGCCTTTTACAAAGCATGACCAAATGCCACTAATGGACGCACTAGAGGATCTATCTGTAGGAGAGGTCTGCCATGACGGATTTTGATGGCAGTACTGACGACATTTCGCTTTTTCAAGGTGTGTGAGGTTAGTTAAATATCGACTTAGCCACCCGCCTTATGAGATAGCGATGAGCATTAACGTCAGGCATTTACGCCAGGAAGTATCTAAAGTCAGGCTCTCAAAAGCAGCATTCAATGAGCTGCAAAGTGCAAAAGCCAAGTGCGAGCGGGGTGCACGAACTCTGATTGATGCCAGTACTGTATACGCAGAGTTGATGGCTTTTCCAAAAGTTCTAGAAGAACTTAAAGGCGATTTCTATTTTGAAAATCGAGGCATGTCAGAACAAGAACAGTTGTTTAAAGCGCCCATTCTAAGTTTTTCTGACGAAGGTGTTCCTTTAATCAGATACTTTCGGGTCTATATTGAATCGGCTCACCTTAAAGCGGGCGTTCCGTTGACGCTGGCACAGACCGAGGCGTTGGATTTTTTAGATGCGGTCCTTGATCAATCATCGGTGCAACATCGAGTATTGCTTGAGCCTGGCCAGGTTCTTATTTCAGCTGACAATAAATTTCTGCATACCCGGACACATTTCATTGATAGGAAGACGCCGCATACTCAGATCAATGATGCGATGTCTTTGAATGATCTGAATCGATACATGTTGCGTATGTGGCTGCGAAAAAAGTAATGGCTAGCCGCTCATAACCAGCGACCTCTTACACCCTCTAAAAGCCGAGCCCATGGACAACTCCGACATCGCAATCACCCTTGTGTTGATCTCCGCCTTCATGCACGCCACCTGGAACGCTGTTGTCCGCGCTGGCAGCAGCCGCTTCATCACGTTGGCTATGGTCGATGGCACTGCGTTACTCATCTGCCTGGCGGCGTTGCCATTCGTCAATGTGCCGAGCCCGCAAGTGTGGGGCTATGTGCTGGTGTCCGTGGTACTCAATACGATCTACCGATTGTTTTTGATCAGGGCCTACGAGACCGGTGATTTCGGTCAGGTCTACCCCGTGATGCGTGGTGTGCCGCCGGTATTGGTAGCGCTGTTTTCCTGCTTTCTGCTACATGAGCAACTGTCGCCGCAGGCCATGGCGGGAGTACTGCTGATCTGTGCAGGTATCATCAGTCTGACAGTTGTGCGCAGGATGACTGCGCAGATGTTCAAACCCATTCTGATGGCGGTGTGTGCGGGGGTGTTTATTGCGTCCTACACGGTGGTGGATGCCATAGGCGTCAGAGCCAGTGAGACGGTATTTCAATACATCATTTACTTGACGATTTTCCAGAGCATTCCGATTCCCGTGCTGGCTTTTTTCAAGCAGCGTCCGGCATTGGCGCAAGCTGTTTCCAGCCAGTGGCGTGTGGGCGTGATGGGGGGCATTTTTTACGTGGCTTCCTACGGTCTGGTGCTATTTGCACTGTCGCTGGATGCCGTTGCCAAGGTCTCAGCACTGCGCGAGACCAGTGTTATTATCGGCGCCATTATCGCCGCGCTGTTCTTCCATGAACGCTTCGGCTGGCGGCGAATGCTATCAGCGTTCGTTATAGTTTGCGGGATCATCCTGATCAAAGTGAGCACCTGATGGCCCAACGTCCGCCACCCACTCCCATGCTTCAAGCCTTTATCAGCGCGGCGCAAACGGGCAGTTTCGCCCGCGCCGCATTGCAGTTGAACCTCACCGCCAGTGCGATCAGCCATCAAGTTGCAGGTCTTGAGCAGTGGTGGGGCGTGCAGTTGTTCGAGCGCCATTCACGGGGCGTTAAACTCACGGCTGCAGGTCGGGCTTTGTTCCCGGTGGCCGATGGTTTTTTCCAGGAACTTGAAGCAGTGTTGCATTCGCTGAGCCCGAGCAAAGCTCAGCCGATTAATCTGTCATGTACTTCGTCTCTTTGTTCCACCTGGCTGATTCCCAGAATGCATGGTTCCCATGCCGAGGCCTCGTTCAACCTCGATCTGGTATTGACCAGTGCAGATATAAGCCAAACCCATCCAGGGACTCATCAATTCGATGTCGCGATTGTGATAGGGGACGGTGACTATCCCGATCACTACGCCGAACTGTTAATGCGCGATGCAGTGTTTCCCGTGTACTCGCCGAGTTTTCAAAAAGCGAACGGCGATATCGCTTTGGCGGATATTGCACGTTACCCGCTGATTCATCGGGTCGATGATCAGGTGTGTCCAAGCTGGGAGAGTTGGTTTGCGTTTCAGGGGCTGGCGCCGCCGCCGTATCACCATGGGCCACGCTTTCCGGACTCTAGCCTGGCGATCAGCCTGGCTGTCAAAGGTGGCGGGATTGCGCTGGGCAGGACGGCATTGGTCTATGACGCGTTGAGAGACGGCACCTTGTTGGCGCTGAACGCTCCTGTGATGATGTCGCCCGCTGCGTACTACATCATTTGCCGAAATGGTCGTCAGTCAGAGCCCGATATAGCCCAGCTGTTTGAGTGGCTTAAAGCCCAGGCGCAAGTGTTTTTGGGCGAGGTGACCGTTTCGGACCACTGATCTATTTCCGCGTTTGGCTTGTCCGTCAGGTAACCGTCTTGGCTAAGGCTTCAACTGCTTCCAATCAATCGAAAACCGCGCCAGGTACTTACGCAACCGGTCCGCATCATTGGGTTGCGCCTTGGCCTGGCGCGAAACGCCGAACAATCGGCGGCCGGCATCGGAGACGCTGTCCGATTGCCGACACACGTCGAGCACCGCCTTGAGTTGCAACCGGTCGAACAGGTCCAGGTCGGCAGGCAGCAGCGCATCGGTTTCCGACAGCCCCCAGGCATAACGCAAGCGCTGGATCTCGGCGTCGACCTGGGCTTCATCGATACGCCCACTGTCGGCCAGGGTCGCCATGCGCGTGATGGAGGCGGAGAGTTCACGAAAGTTGCCCAGCCACGCCGCTTCGCTGGAGCAGGCAAACGCCAGGTAGCGGCGCCGCGCTTGCAGGTTGAAGCGCACGCGGCGGCCGTGTTCGCGGGCGTGGCGCTCCAGTTCGAAATCGATGTTGGGCTCGATATCTTCGCGCCTGCCCGCCAGGCCCGGCAGTTCAAAGGTCCACAGGTTGACCCGTGCATACAGGTCTTCGCGAAACGATCCTTGGGCCACACGCTCGCGCAGGTCGCGATGGGTGCCGGCGATGATCAGGAAATCGCTGGCCACTTCGCGGTCGGCGCCCATGGGGTAGAAGCGTTTTTCTTCGATAGCCTTGAGCAGCATCGCCTGCTCATCCGCGCCCAGCTCGCCGATTTCATCAAGGAACAGCATGCCGCCATCCGCCGCGCGCAGCAGGCCGTCCCGGGCGTTTTGCGCGCCGGTAAATGCGCCTTTGATGTGCCCGAACAGCGCCGACATCGCGCCATCGCCGCGCAGGGTGGCGCAATTGACTTCCACGAAGCGGCCTTGCAGTTGATGGCGGCTGCGCTTGAGTTCGTAGATGCGGCGGGCGAGGAAGGATTTGCCCGCGCCCGTGGGACCGATCAGCAGCATCGGCGCCGTGGAGCGCACCGCCACGCGTTCGATCTGCTCAATGGAGGCGTTGAATGCACTGTTGCGCGTGGCGATGCCCGACTTGAGAAACGCCAAGCCTTCGAGGCGCTGATGGGCGAAACGCGAGGCAATGCGGTCGTAGCGCGACAGGTCGAGATCGATCAGGGTGTGAGTGCCGCTGGCCGGCGCGGTGTCGTCGGTGCGGCGGCTGGGAGCGGTCTGGATCAGCCGCGCCGGCAGGTGGCGCGCCTCGGTCAGCAGGAACCAGCAAATTTGCGCCACGTGGGTGCCGGTGGTGATGTGGACCAGGTAGTCCTCATGATCGGTGTCGAAGGTGTAGGCGCTGGTGAAGTCGTGCAGCGCGCCGTAAACCTCTTCGAAATCCCAGGGGTTGCTCAGCGGCATGGGGTGCAGGCACACCTCGGTATGGGGTGAGGTCTGCTGGATATCGGCACGTACCCGCTCGGCCAGGCTGATATCGCGGGCGTCGATGTCGTGGATCAGTTCCAAGCGATCGATCAGCAGGTTGTCTTGCTGGCACAGGCCGACGCTGGGGCGCCAGTGGTTCCAGCGGTTGGCGCCCTTGCCGACGCGATCCAGCTTGGACCCGATAAACCCGATGGCGACCGTGCGCTTGTGCTTCATGACTGGACCAAAATATAAGAGGCGATAGGTAAGGATAAGAATCTTCGAATGGGGTTGTCATTGGTTTTTGATGCCTTGTCCCTTGCCAGCTGCAAATGTGTTTGTAAAACATACAGTTAATATTTTTTCAGCAAGTAAACGAAAACCTGGCACGCCCGCTGCTATATCCCCACCAACGCCGCAGTGCCGGCATTCAAAGAAAGATCGAGATCATGCAAGACACCACCTACCAACTGCTGGAAGTCGCCAACGGCAAGCCGATCAAGCTCTGGACCGAGGGCGTGCCCGTGGAGCCCGAGGCCCGCAAGCAACTGATGAACACCGCCACGATGCCGTTCATCTTCAAGCACCTGGCGGTGATGCCGGATGTGCACCTGGGCAAGGGCTCGACCATCGGCAGCGTGATACCCACGGTCGGCGCGATCATCCCGGCGGCGGTAGGCGTGGACATCGGCTGCGGCATGATCGCCGCGCGCACCACGCTCACCGCAGGCGATTTGCCCGACAACCTCCACGGCCTGCGTTGTGCCATCGAGGCCGCGGTGCCCCATGGCCGCACGCACAGCCGTAAAGGCCGTGACAAAGGCGCCTGGGAAGATGTGCCGGCCCAGGCTGATCAGGTATGGGCGGCGTTGCACCCGCGCTTCAAGGCAATCACCGACAAGTACCCGCAGTTGGAACGCAGCAACCATCGCCAGCACCTGGGCACCCTGGGTACCGGCAACCACTTTGTCGAGGTGTGCCTGGATGAAGCCAACCGGGTCTGGTTCATGTTGCACAGCGGTTCGCGTGGCGTGGGCAACGCCATCGGCAACCTGTTTATCCAGTTGGCCCAGGCGGATATGCGCCAGCATCTGGCGAACCTGCCGGACCGCGACCTGGCGTATTTCGAGGAGGGCAGCCAGCATTTCGATGACTATGTGCAAGCGGTGGGCTGGGCCCAGGATTTTGCCCGGCAGAACCGCGAGTTGATGATGCGCGCAGTGGTCCAGGCCACGCGCCAGGTGATCGTCAAACCGTTCGAAGTGGCGCTGGAAGCGGTGAACTGCCATCACAACTATGTGCAGAAAGAGCGGCACTTCGGCGAAGAGATTCTGGTCACGCGTAAAGGCGCGGTGTCGGCCAGGAAGGGCGAGCTGGGGATTATTCCGGGCTCCATGGGCGCTAAAAGCTTCATCGTGCGCGGGCTGGGCAATGAAGAGTCGTTTTGCTCCTGCAGCCACGGCGCCGGCCGCACCATGAGCCGCACCAAGGCAAAGAATACCTTCACCGTGGCCGACCAGATCCGCGCCACCGCCCATGTGGAATGCCGCAAGGACGCCGATGTGATCGATGAAATCCCGATGGCCTACAAGGACATCGACCAAGTCATGCACGCCCAGCGCGAGCTGGTGCAAGTGCTGCACACCTTGCGTCAAGTGGTGTGCGTCAAAGGATAAAAGGGGATAGCAATGGAAAGGGAACAGCGCCACCCATTGAGTGACGCCATGCGTGCACGGGTGTTGCAGGAATTGGAATGTATAGAGCGTGAGCGCAACGTCACGGTGCTGTATGCCTGTGAATCCGGCAGCCGCGCCTGGGGGTTTGCGTCCACCGACAGCGATTACGATGTGCGCTTTGTCTACGTGGAAAAACCCGACTGGTTCATGCAGGTCGATGCGCCGCGCGACGTGATCGAGCGTCCGCTGGATGACGAACTGGACGTGAGTGGCTGGGAGTTGCGCAAGGCCCTGGGCCTGCTGCGCAAATCCAATCCCACGTTGCTGGAGTGGCTGGATTCGCCGCTGGTGTACCGCCAGGACGTCGAGGCGACGGCGCAATTGCGCGCCTTGGCCGAGACGTTCTTCAGCCCGCCGGCAGCGCGCAATCATTACCTGTCGATGGCCAGGAAGAACTTTCGTGGCTATCTGCAAGGCGACACCGTGCGGTTCAAGAAGTACTTCTACGTGCTGCGGCCGTTGCTGGCGGTGCGTTGGATCGATCTGGGGCTGGGCCGGCCGCCGATGACGTTCGCCGACTTGTTGAGCACCGTGGATGACCCGCAGCTGCTGGATGAAGTCGCGACCCTGCTGGCGTTGAAACGCAATGCCGGGGAAGCGGCCTACGGGCCACGACGCCCGGCGTTGCATGCGTACATACAGCGCGAATTGGAACGCGAAGTGCCGGTATTGCCACGTACCCACGCAAGCTCACAACCACTGGACCAGTACCTGCGGAACACGGTCAAACGCTTTGCTTAAGGATAAATATGAAACAGGACGTGATTGAACTCGACGGCGCCATCGGCGGTGGCCAGGTACTGCGCAGTGGCTTGAGCCTGTCGATGGTGACCGGGCGTGCCCTGAGTATCAACAACATTCGCGCCAGGCGCAGTCGGCCAGGGTTGATGCGTCAACACCTGACCGCCGTGCTGGCGGCGGCGCACGTCTGCGGTGCCAAGGTGCAGGGGGCGCAATTGGGCTCGCAAACCCTGCTGTTCGAACCTGGGTCGATTCAAGGCGGTGACTACCGCTTCAGCATTGGCACGGCCGGCAGTTGCACCCTGGTGCTGCAGACCATACTGCCCGCGTTACTGCGCGCGCCCACGGCCAGTCGTGTGACGATCTGCGGCGGTACGCATAATCCGCTGGCACCGCCCGTGGACTTTTTGCAGCGTGCCTGGCTGCCACTGTTGCGGCGGATGGGGGCGCGGATCGAATTGACTCTGAACCGTTATGGCTTTGTGCCCGCCGGTGGCGGTGAGTTGGAGGCGTTTATCCAGCCCAGTGTGCTCGCGCCGTTGCAGCTGGTGCAGCGCGGCAACCTGCTCGAAGCCCGTGCGATAACACTTAATGCCGGGTTGCCGGCCCAGGTCAGCGAGCGCGAATTCAAGCGCGTGCGCCAGCGTTTGGCGTTCGACGCCACACAATGCTTGTCGATGGAGATTGACGCGCAGCAAGGTCCGGGCAACGTGCTGATGCTGGAGTATGTCCACGCGCACGTCACGCAAGTGTTCAGCGCGTTTGGCCTGGCCAACCTGCGCGCCGAAACCGTGGCAGACCAGGCGATCGACCAGGCCGTGGCGTGGCGAGCAACCGATACGGCGGTGGGCGAACACCTGGCCGATCAATTGTTGTTGCCGATGGCATTGGCGGGTGGCGGTTGTTTCACCACTTCGCACATGAGTGACCATCTGCACAGCAATATGCGCGTCATCCAACGCTGCCTGCCCATGGTGATCGACAGCCACGTGCGCGACGAGGGCGGCCTGCTGATCGAGTGCCGCGCCCGCTAGAGGTTCTCCGAGGTCACGATCTGTGGCGGTATGTACACCCGATGCCGCGCCGGGTCGAACGCTTCGGCGCTCTGCAGCTCCACCATCAACGCCACCAGCGCCGTGGCGGTGAGCCCCGGTTGCGAATCCATCACCACATCCACCAGCCCTGGCTCAGCGCCTGGCGCGACAGCGCGGTCGACTCCTGCAGGATGCAACACAACGCCGGGCGCTTGGGCAACTGGGCCAGGGCGCTGATGATGCCGTCACCGCCGCCGCCCACCACGCACAGGCCGCGCAGGTCGCGGTGGCGGCTGATCAGGTCGAGGGTGGCCTCCTCGGTGATGTCGCAGTTATCCAGGTTGATCAAGGGTTCCAGCGGCTTGAGCCCGGGCGCGTGTTCCGCCAGGTAGCTGTGCAAGCCTTCGACCCGCGCATGGTGGCCGAGAAAACGATGGCGCCGAGCAGAATCCCCACGCTGCCTTTGCGTGCGCCGCAGGTGCGTGCGAGCAGCCAGCCCATGGTGCGGCCGACCACATGGTTGTCCTGGCCTACGTAGGGTTCGTCGGCGCGTTCGTGAATGTCCGAGAGCAGGGCCACCACCGGCACGCCAGCCGTGCGGATCTGCGCCAGGCAAGCGTTGATCAGTGGATGTGCGAAGCTGACCACCGCGAGCCCATCGCACTTCACGGCCAGTTGTTCGATCTGCGCGACGATGACGGCGGGGGTACGGTCGGCGATGTATTCGAACTCGCAGCTCAGGTTGGCGTCGGCATGCTGCTCGGCGGCCTCGCTGATCGCCTGCGCCAGGCCGGCGTAGAACGCCTGGGCGGTGGCCAGCAACAGAATGCCGAAGTGATAGGTCGGCCGGCGTTCGCGGATGCGCTGGCCGATCAACCGCGCCGCAAAATAGCCCACGGCCTCGGCCGCCTGCACCACCTGTTCGGCGGTTTGCGGATTGACCGGCGCACGCGCATTCAACACACGGTCGACGGTGGCCACACTGAGCCCGGCATGGGCGGCAACGGTGGCGATGGTTGGGCGCTTAGGGTGGTTCATGGCAAGCCTTGTGAGCGTCTTGATAGAAAACTATCAAGCCCCGCTGGGCCTGGATGATAGCTTGATAGGGAATGGATTCAAGGCCTTGAAGGTGAATAAGCCGTTCTCTATCGTCTGTTTCGCACAGCACAAGAAACTTGCGGAGAACAATAACAATGTCTGAACACACCGCTCACACCGCCCGGCGCGACTACAGCCTCACGGGCCCCGAAGCTGCCCGCGCCTTCGATAACGGCCTGGTCTCGGCCCAGTGGTACCAATCGCCTATCTCGCGCAAACGCATGAAAGAACTGATGCAACGCCGCGACGGCCCGGCCTTGCTCGACACCGCCCTGTGGGTCGCCGCGCTGTTCGCCAGCGGGTTTGGCGGCTACTGGTTCTGGGGCACCTGGGCCTGCGTGCCGTTCTTCGTGGCCTATGGCGTGTTGTACGGCACCGCGTCCAACCCGCGCTGGCACGAAACCGGCCACGGTACTGCGTTCAAGACGCGCTGGATGAACGACGTGCTGTATCAGGTCGCGAGCTTCATGTGCCTCTTCGAACCCCATGTCTGGCGCTGGAGCCATGCCCGCCATCACACCGACACCATCGTCGTCGGGCGAGACCCGGAGATCGTCGAGCCGCGTCCGCCGAGCTTGCTGATGATGTTCCTCAGCCTGTTCAACCTGCCCTTGGCCTGGAAGACGTTCAGCGGCGTCGCGCGCCATGCCATCGGCCGGATGAGCGCCCAGGAGGCGGACTTCATCCCTGCATCCGAGTGGCCCAAAGTGTTTCGTGCGGCACGCCTCTGGGGCGGCATTTACACCCTGGTCATCGGCAGCGCCCTGTACCTGCACAGTTGGCTGCCGCTGATGCTGATCGGCTTGCCGAGCATTTATGGCGCCTGGCTGGGTTACCTGTTCGGCCTGACCCAGCATGTCGGCTTGGCCGAAGACGTGCTGGACCATCGCAGCAACTGCCGGACCATTTACATGAACCGCGTGCTGCGCTTTCTCTACATGAACATGAACTACCACCTCGAACACCACATGTACCCGATGGTGCCATACCACGCCCTGGCGCAACTGCACGCAGAAATCCGCGACGATTGCCCGCCGCCGTACGCCAACCTGTTCGAGGCGTACAAGGAAATCCTGCCGACGATCTGGAAACAGCGCAGCGACCCCAGCCATTTCATCCAGCGCCCGATCCGCGCGCGCGCCGAACCGGCCGCCCCTGCGGCGGTGCGGGCACACGCCGCTGCCAGCTGAATTCCCCCCCCCAATAACAAGAGAAAACGCCATGAACGATCAATGGATCGACGTCTGCGCCGTGGGCGAAATCGACGAAGAAGACGTGCTGCGCTTCGATCACGGGGCGCATACCTATGCGGTGTATCGCTCGGCGGACAATCAGTTCTTTGCCACCGCTGGCCTGTGTACCCACGAGAACATCCACCTGGCCGACGGCCTGGTGATGGACCACATCATCGAATGCCCCAAGCACAACGGGCGCTTCGATTACCGCAACGGCCAGGCGATGGGCGCGCCGGTGTGCGTCAACCTCAAGACCTACCCGGTGCGGGTCGAAGCGGGGCGGGTGTTGCTCGCTGTCACGGCCTGATCATGAACGAAGCACTTGCAAACCCAGGCCTGATCATCGTCGGCGCCGGGCATGCCGGTGG
>JAFHKH010000337.1 GCA_016937595.1 Pseudomonas cedrina subsp. fulgida
CGCTGACCTTGCGCGAAGAGGGCTACACCGGGCGGCTGATCCTGATCGGCAATGAACCGCACTTGCCCTACGAGCGGCCGCCGCTGTCCAAGGGCGTGTTGCAGGGCACGACGGACCTGGCGGGGTACAGCTTGTGCGACAGCGCGCGGCTGGCCGAGCTGGGCATCGAGCACATCGCCGGCAACCCGGTGACGCATCTGGACCCGCAACACCATCGCCTGCAACTTGAGGATGGACAGTGGCTGCCCTATGCCGGCCTGCTGTTGGCCACCGGGGGCAGGGCGCGACGATTGCCCCAGGAGCAAGCCCATGTGCATTACCTGCGCACCCACGATGAAGCGCTGGCGTTGCGCAGTGCATTGCAACCCGGCACGCGGCTGGTGGTGGTGGGCGGTGGCTTTATCGGCCTGGAAGTGGCCGCCACCGCACGTGGCCTGGGCTGTGAAGTGACGGTGCTCGAAGCCGGGCCGCGATTGGCCGGCAGGGTGTTGCCGCCGGTTATCTCCCAGGCGCTGTTGGCGCT
>JAFHKH010000338.1 GCA_016937595.1 Pseudomonas cedrina subsp. fulgida
GGCGCGCCGAAACCCTGGCGGACGCCGACGCGTGCGAAGCGCTGCTGTTACAAGCCTTGGGCCTGGCGCGCCAGCAAGGCGCACTGGCCTGGGAGCTACGCTGCGCGACTTCGTTGGCAGGTTTGTGGCAGACCCAAGGGCGCATCGAGGCCGCGCGCGACCTGCTCAGTTCAACCTACGCGCAATTCACCGAAGGCTTCGCCACCCAGGACCTGCTCCGCGTACGCGGCTTGCTCGACGAGCTGCAAGACAAACGACCGGCCTGAAAACGGCCCCAGGTAATGCCCATAACCCTGCTGCAAACGCGCCACCTGCACCGGGTCGCGCAGTTGCGCCAAGGCATAGCTGCGCACGCAATTGAGCAGGCGGTAACGCGGTTTGCCGGGGCCGGGCTCGAGGGTCAGCAACGACATGCCGACCAGACGGCCCAGCAGGTAGGACAGGTCGGCGTGTTCCAGTTCGGTGCCGGCGACCAGTTCGCTCAGGGTGGGCAAGGTCACCGCCATCTTGAACAAGCCCAATTGCAGGAACAGCCAACGTTCGGGCAGGCTCAGGCGCTCGCAGGTCCAGTCCAGGGCGGCGGTGAGGGATCGATGACGCTCGACCGCGGTGCGACGGCCGCGAGTCAGCACCTGCAAGCCGTTGCACAATTGCTGCTGCAAACCGCGCACGCCAAGGGCATCCACTTGAGCGGCGGCGAGTTCCAGGGCCAGGGGAATGCCATCGAGGCGCCGGCAAATATCGCGTAGCGGCGCAAGGTCCTGGGCCGCAACATAAACCCCTGCTGACCGGCACGTACCCGCGCGATGAAGAGTTGCACCGCCGGATACGTCATGGCCTGCTCGACACTGCCCAGCGCAGACGGTGCGGGCACCCCCAGCCGGGGCACACGCTGCACCCACTCGCCGGGGGCTTGCAGGGCCTCGCGGCTGCTGACGAGTACGCTGACCTGCGGCGCCGTTTCACCTAGCACGCGCACCAGGTGGCGGCAGGCACCGAGCAACAGGTCGGCGCCATCCAGCACCAGTAACAGTTGGCGGGTCGCCAGTTGGCGGCTCAGCTCGGTGGCGTTCGCGCAGGGCGTCAGGTGCAAGGCCGCGGCCAGGTGACGCAGCATGCCCACCGGCGCCGCAAGCGTTGCCAGGTCAACCCACCACACGCCGTCCCGATAGCGCGGCAACACCCGCTCGGCCAATGCCAGGGCCAAGGTGCTCTTGCCGACGCCAGCGCAACCGGTGAGGGTCATCAGCCGTTGCCCGGACAGGCGACGCACCAGCACACCCAGCAGCTCATCACGGCCGATGACCGGGTTGAGCCGCGCAGCCAGGTTGTGCCTGGGCAGCGCGACCTGCACCGCGCCCTGCGCAGGGGCTGCGAAACAGTAGCCGCGATGCGGATCGTTGAGAATGAACCGTTGCCCGTCCAGCGCACGGCGCAATGCAGCGATGTGCACGCGCAGGTTGTTTTCTTCCACCACGCTGTTGGGCCAGACCCGCTCGATCAAGGTGGCCTTGCTGATGTACTGCCCAGGCGCCTGGAGCAGCACCGCGAGGATATCCAGCGCGCGGCCGCCCAAAGGCACCGGCAAGCCAGACTTGCTGACCAACCGCTGTTGCCGGTGAAACACATAGGCACCGAAGCGCACCGTGCCGTCAGCATCAATCGCCTGAGGGTTGTTCATAGCTGTCATCGCGCTGAAACACCCGGCCTTGGGCGTCTGCGCATCCTCTTCCATGGGCTTGGGGCTATCTTGCCAGTTGGCAACGACAGGACAATGCTGGCACGGGGAGCGATACGGACAATCGGGTGCGCGTGACGGACATTCTGTCGTTAACTGAACTGCTGTCGGTATTGGGTCGGGTTCAACCCCAGTTTTTCGCTGAATAGAAAGCGCATATGCCGCACGCTGCCGAAGCCTGCGTGGAAAGCCACGGTCTTGAGCGGCAGGTCGGTGGTTTCCAGCAACTGGCGGGCGCGGTCGATGCGGGCGCCCTGCAGGAAAGCCATCGGCGTCATCTGCACATCCTTGGCGAACAGCCGCGCAAAATGGCGCGCGCTCATGCCGGCCAACGCGGCCATGGATTCGATGGTAAAGGGTTGCTCCAGGTGCTCCAGCACATGGTTCTGCACCCGGGTGATCGCGGTTTCCTGGGGCGCGACCGCCGCCGTCAGCGGGCTGAACTGGGCCTGGCCACCCTGACGTTTCATCACCACCAACAGCACCTTGGCCACTTCGATTGCAACCTGTTTGCCGTGATCCTGGGCAACCACCGACAACGCCAGGTCGATGCCGGCGGTTACGCCTCCCGAGGTGATCAATCGGCCGTCCTGCAGGTAGATACGATCAGTCTCGACGATTGCCTTGGGAAACGCCTTGATCAGCCGATCGGTGTAGTGCCAGTGCGTGGTCACCCGGTGATTGTCCAGCAGGCCGGCATGCCCCAGCACAAAGGCGCCGGTACAGATCGAACCGAAGCGCCGGGCCCGCGGGGCCGCCGCCTTGAGCCACGGCAACAAGGCGGGGTGGCATTCGTTATAGGCGCCGGGACCGCCGGGGACCAAAAGCAGGTCATAGGCGTCCCCGGCCTGGTCCAGCAGCATGTCGCTCTGGACCAGCACGCCATTGGACGCGCGCAATGGGCCTGGCTCAGTGCCGAGGGTGAGGATCTGATAATGCGCCGACGCCGGCAGGTAGCGGTTGGCGATCGAAAACACTTCGAGCGGCCCGGCCATGTCGAGCAGGAGGAAATCCGGAAACAGCGCCATGGCCACGGTTTTCATAATCGGGTAGATCCATCAGAGAGAGTGCGGCGGCCATTATGACACGTTGCACACTGTCAACTCCAAAGAGACAGTTATTCAGATTTCATCTTCTTAATGAATATCCTGGTAACCATTAATCTTCTTCTCAACGCCGGAGCCCTGCATGTCGCAGCCCGCTCCCCTTTGAGGACAAGACCATGCTGACCCTTCGCAAAGCTTCCGAACGCGGCGCCGCCAATCATGGCTGGTTGAAGTCGTTCCACACCTTCTCGTTCGCCAACTACTGGAACCCGGATGAACAGGGTTTTTCCGACTTGCTGGTGATCAACGATGACCGTGTCGCTGCGGGCAAAGGCTTCGGCCAGCATCCGCACCGCGACATGGAGATTTTCTCCTATGTGCTCGAAGGCGCACTGGAGCACAAGGACACCCTGGGCACCGGCTCGGTGATCCGCCCCGGCGATGTGCAATTGATGAGCGCCGGCAGCGGCGTGGCCCACAGCGAGTTCAACCACAGTCAACGCCTGGGCGTGCACTTCCTGCAGATCTGGATCGTGCCCGCCGTGGCCGGCGCCGAGCCGCGCTATCAACAGGAGCACTTCAGCGAGGCGCAGAAACGTGGGCGCTTGCAGTTGATCATCTCGCCGGATGGCCGCGACGGTTCTCTCAGCGTGCGCCAGGACGCCCGGGTGTATGCCGGGCTGTTCAAGGCCGGTGAAGCCGCGACCCTGGACCTGCCGCCGGAGCGCCATGTGTACATCCATGTGGCCCGTGGCAGCGTTGACGTCAACGGGCAGCGCTTGCAGGAAGGCGACGGCGCCCGCGTGCGCGATGAGCGTCAGATCCGCCTGAGCGAGGGCGAAGACGCGGAGGTGCTGGTGTTCGACCTGCGCCCGCATGAAGTGCCGCAGATGCCATGACCGGTCCTGCGATAGCCCGCGAAAACGGGCTATCGCTGGCGTCGATAGTCACCATCAGCCCAATGAAGTTCTCTTAAAAACTGCAACGCGTAACATCAAACCCATACCAGAGACACCCAAACTTAAACACTCGGAGCACATCCTCATGAAACGCCAAATCTTGCTTAGCCTTGCTTTCTCGGTACTTGCTGCAAACGCATTCGCTCACCCGGTCGTCGCTGAAGGCGGTTCGGATCGCCTGATTGAAAGTCGTGTGGCAGAGAGTGGTTCGGACCGCCTGCTGGAACGTCGTGTGGCCGAAGGTGGCGCTGATCGTCTGCAGGGTAACAATGCTTGAACCCGTGCTGTTTGCGGGACCCCCAAACCGGCCTGATCAGCCG
>JAFHKH010000339.1 GCA_016937595.1 Pseudomonas cedrina subsp. fulgida
GACCGCAATGCTCAAAGCAACGAAGATCAAATGTGGGAGCGGGCTTGCTCGCGAATACGGCGTGTCAGTCGCTGAAAGTAGTGACTGATCAACCGCATTCGCGAGCAAGCCCGCTCTCACATAAACCTGCTCCCACATTGGATCAGTGGTGCTGCGCAAATTTCTATCAGGAAACCAGGCTAGCCTTGACCAACTTGGCCTGCTCGTCCGCATGGTACGAAGAGCGCACCAGCGGGCCCGACGCCACGTTCTTGAAGCCCATCTTGTAGCCTTCCTCGGCGAACCAGGCGAAGGTGTCCGGGTGCACGAAACGCTGCACCGGCAAGTGGCTGCGGGACGGTTGCAGGTACTGGCCGAGGGTCAGCATGTCGATGTCGTGTTCGCGCATGCGCTTCATGACCTCGATCACTTCTTCGTCGGTTTCGCCCAGGCCCAGCATCAAGCCGGATTTGGTCGGGATGTGCGGCATCATCTGCTTGAATTTCTGCAGCAGGGTCAGCGACCACTGGTAATCCGAACCCGGGCGCGCGGCCTTGTACAGGCGCGGCACGGTTTCCAGGTTGTGGTTGAACACATCCGGCGGCTCGGCGGCGGTGATTTCCAGCGCCACGTCCATACGGCCACGGTAGTCCGGCACCAGGGTTTCGAGCATCACGTTCGGCGACAGTTTGCGGATTTCGCGGATGCAGTCGGCGAAATGCTGGGCACCGCCGTCACGCAGGTCGTCGCGATCCACCGAAGTGATCACCACGTATTTGAGTTTCAGGTCGGCGATGGCGATGGCCAGGCTTTCCGGCTCGTTGACGTCCAGTGGCTTCGGCCGGCCGTGGCCAACGTCGCAGAATGGGCAACGCCGGGTGCAGATGTCACCCATGATCATGAAGGTGGCGGTGCCGCCGGAGAAGCACTCGCCCAGGTTCGGGCAGGAAGCTTCTTCGCACACGCTGTGCAGCTTGTGCTTGCGCAGCAGGGCCTTGATACGGTCGACTTCCGGCGAAACCGGGATGCGCACGCGGATCCAGTCGGGTTTCTTCGGCAGTTCGGTGGTCGGAATGATCTTCACCGGGATGCGTGCAACCTTCTCGGCGCCGCGCAGCTTGACGCCGGCTTCCACCTTGGCACGCGGGGCCGGGGCCGGACGCTCGGTCACGTCGACCGTCGGGATCATGGTTTGCACTGCATCAGTAGTCATAGTCAGTCGATTCCGCCCGTAAGGGTCGTCTGCTCAGCATAGTCGAGGTGTTTGACGAGCTGCGCACGCAGCCGGGCACTTACCTCGGCAAATTTAATCGGTGTGGCGTGTTCACTCAGTTGCGTCATCGCCAACCCGGCATAGCCGCACGGGTTGATCCGCCGGAACGGCGCCAGGTCCATGTCCACGTTCAGGGCCAGGCCGTGAAAGGAACAACCGTGGCGAATGCGCAAGCCGAGGGACGCGATTTTCGCGCCATCCACATACACACCGGGTGCATCGGGCTTGGCCGCGGCGCTCACGCCGTAACTGGCCAACAGCTCGATCAGGCAAGCCTCCATGCGGCTCACCAGGTCGCGTACGCCAAACCCAAGCTTGCGTACGTCCAGCAGCAAGTAAGCCACCAGTTGACCCGGCCCATGGTAAGTCACTTGGCCACCTCGGTCGACCTGCACCACCGGAATATCCCCCGGCAGCAACAGATGCTCGGCCTTGCCGGCCTGGCCCTGGGTGAACACTGGCGGGTGTTCGACCAGCCAGATCTCGTCAGCGGCCGCGCTGCCGCGCTCATTGGTGAAACGCTGCATGGCATGCCAGACGGGCTCGTAGGCCATCCGGCCGAGCTCGCGAAAGCCCAGGACCTGTGGCATCACAGCACCATGTGCACGAAGCCGGTGGCCCGCAGTTCACTGTTGATGTCGTAGAGCTGGTCCTGACCGGTCGCAACGATGTGCAACTGGATCGTGGTGTATTTACCAGTGGAGCTGGAGCGCTCATCCACGCGGTTGTCGTTGATCGTGGCGTGTTTACGCACGATCTCGAGAATCTGGTCCTTGCGGCCTACACCGGTATCGCTGATCACCTTGATGGGATAGTCAGTTACCGGGAATTCGATCTTTGGCGCCTTTACTTCTTCTTTATCGGTCATGGCGAAACGGCCTCGTAAGCGGTAAGCCGTGGCGACGGCAAAGCCCCGCGTCGGATCAACGCGGGGCTTTGCAGGTGCACACAATCAGTTGAACAAGCCGTAGAAGAATAGACGGATGCTATCCCACACGCGGCGGAAGATACCACCTTCGTCGACGGCGTCCAGGGCGATCAGGTCGGCGCTGTGCACCACCTTGTCGTCCAGCTTGACTTCGACTTTACCAATCACGTCGCCCTTGGCGATCGGCGCCACCAATTGCGGGTTCATGCTCATGCTGGCGGCGAGCTTTTTCAACTGGCCTTTAGGCATGGTCAGGGTCAGGTCTTCAGCCAGGCCGGCCTTGACTTGCGAGGTTGCGCCTTTCCATACCGGCGCGGTCGCCAGCTCCGCGCCCTTCTGGTAGAAGGTCTGGGTTTCGAAGAAGCGGAAACCGTAGGTCAGCAGTTTTTGCGTCTCGGCCGCACGGGCCTGCTCGCTGTTGGTGCCAAAGACCACGGCGATCAGGCGCTGGCCGTCACGCACGGCGGACGACACCATGCAGTAGCCGGCTTCTTCGGTGTGGCCGGTCTTCAGGCCGTCGACGGTCTTGTCGCGCCACAGCAGCAGGTTGCGGTTCGGCTGCTTGATGTTGTTCCAGTAGAACTCCTTCTGGGAGTAGATCGCGTAGTGCACCGGGTCAACGCGGATGATCGCGCGCGCCAGCAGCGCCATGTCATGAGCCGACGAATAATGCTCCGGGTTCGGCAGGCCGGTCGGGTTCATGAAGTGGCTGTTGGTCATGCCCAGGTCGCCGGCCGTCTTGTTCATCATGTCGGCGAACGCGTCTTCGCTGCCGGCGATGTGCTCGGCCAGGGCCACGCTGGCATCGTTGCCGGACTGGATGATGATGCCGTGCAGCAGGTCGCTCACGGTGACCTGCGAGCCGACCTTGATGAACATCCGCGAACCGCCGGTACGCCAGGCGTTTTCGCTGACGGTCACCGGGTCGTTCTCGCCGATCTGGCCGCGACGGATTTCCAGGGTCGCGATGTAGGCGGTCATCAGTTTGGTCAGGCTGGCCGGCGGCAGGCGCTGGTCACCGTTGTTCTCGACCAGCACGTTGCCGCTGGCGGCATCCATGAGGACCCAGGCCTTGGCGGCCAGTTGCGGGGAGGCCGGCACCATTTCAACCGCCCAGGCGGCCGGGGTGATGATCAGCGAAAGAAGCAGGCACGTGCGTTTGGCTAAGGAGGTGATGTTCATCCGTCTCTCGAAATTGCTTATGGAAACTTGCCCTCGCGGGCAAAACTTATTCAGACAGCCCGTTGCCAGACTGTCGCGTGTTCGGTTGCCCGCTCACCCCTTGCCCCTGGGTTTTTATTGTTCAACGAGCCAACAACCACAGCCCTGGCCCAACGAGCCGGAACCATCAATGCTTTGTTATTCAGCCGTGACGACGCTGGGTTGCCCCAGGTTGGCCAGGCGCACGCTGTTCTGTACTTGTGCGACTTCGCTCGGCGAGCTGATCGGGCCCATGCGTACCCGGTGCAGGGTCTGCTGGTTACGCACGATGGAGCTGATGAAGACCGGCGCATTGACCATGCCGCTGAGCTTGGACCTTAACAGTTCTGCCGCGTCCGGGTTGGCGAAAGCGCCGACCTGCAGGTATTGCCCGCCCGCCGCCGAAGCGCCAGGCGCGGCATGCGGCACCACGACGGTATCCGGCGCGTGCTGTTGCGGCGGCGGCGTCCACTGCTCGATCTTGCCGGTCGAGGCGGTGACTTGCGGCTGAGGGGTTTGCGGCTCGTTGAGCATCAACGGCGCCGGCTTGCCACGCTGGGCCCAATACTGCGCGGGGTCGATGCCTTCGACCTTCACGCGCGCGGTACCGGTTTCGGCGTAACCGAGTTTCTTCGCGGCCGCGTAGGACAAGTCGATGATGCGGTCCGAATAGAACGGCCCACGGTCGTTGACCCGCAGGATCACCGTGCGGTTGTTGTCCAGGTTGGTCACGCGCACATAGCTGGGCAGCGGCAAGGTCTTGTGCGCCGCGCTCATGCCGTACAGGTCATACACTTCGCCGTTGGCGGTGTTCTGGCCGTGGAATTTGGTGCCGTACCAGGACGCCGTGCCCGATTGCACATAGGTCTTGGAATCCTGCAGCGGGAAGTAGTTCTTGCCCAGCACGGTATAGGGGTTGGCCTTGTACGGGCCGGTGTGCAGGGTCGGCGTGGCGTCGGGGATCTTCGACACGTCGACGTCCCACCACGGCGCGCCGTCTTTGTGCGCGCGGTTGATGTCCAGGCCCGGCTGGGCACGGACCACCGCGCCCCCGGACTTCTTCTGCACCGGCCCGCGGCTGGTGGAACAACTGACGACCAGCAGGGACAACGCGGCGAACGCCACCAGCTTGAGCGGTTGATTGAACAGCGATGCCCGCATTACTTGTTGCCCCGTGCTTGGACCAGCATGTCTGACAGTTGATGCACGGCCATGGCGTACATCACACTGCGGTTATAACGCGTGATTGCGTAGAAATTCTTCAGGCCCATCCAATATTCCGGGCCATTTTCGCCGTCAAGGCGGAACGCCGTCACCGGCATATCGTCAGGCAGCGCATTCTGACTCGACCAGCCCAGCGCCCGCAACTCCCCGACCGTCTTCGCCGGCTCGATACCTTGCGTCAGGCCTTCATCGGCACGCTCGCCACTGACCTCGGCGCGGGCCACCACCGGCTCGCCGCTCATCCAGCCGTGGCGCTTGAAGTAGCTGGCCACGCTGCCGATGGCGTCGTCGGGGTTGCTCCAGATATTGATATGGCCATCGCCGTCGAAATCCACCGCATACGCGCGAAAGCTGCTCGGCATGAACTGCGGCAGGCCCATGGCACCGGCGTAGGAGCCCTTGAGCGTCAACGGATCGACCTGCTCTTCGCGCGCCAGCAACAGGAATTCGCGCAGTTCCTTGCGGAAGAAGTCGGCGCGCGGCGGTAATCGAAGCCCAGGGTCGCCAGGGCGTCGATCACCCGGTAACTGCCGGTATTGCGCCCGTAGAAGGTTTCGATGCCGATGATCGAGACAATCACCTGCGCCGGCACGCCGTATTCCTGCTCGGCGCGGGCCAGTACCGCCTCGTGCTGGCGCCAGAAGTCCACACCCCGGGCCACGCGGGCATCGGTCAGGAACATCGGACGGTATTCCTTCCACTGCTTTACACGCTCGGCGGGGCGGGAGATGGCGTCGAGGATCGCCTGTTTTTTCTGGGCCTCGCGAAACACGCCCATCAGCTGTTCGCCGGCGAAACCATAGTCGCGGGTCATTTCACCGACAAACTCGGCGACCTGGGGTGAACCATCGTAGTCACCGGCCCGCGCCTCTTGCGTTGCGCCCAGCAGCCCGATCAGGCCCATCCAGGACGCGTGCCGAGTCGCCCAGCCGCGCATTACTTGCATTGACATCTTCACCTTATTCAAACCTGTGCGATCCATTTGCGATGCGTATGAATCGACATCAAAACCCCAAACGCTGACATCAACGTCACCAGCGAAGTTCCGCCGTAGCTAATGAAAGGCAACGGCACCCCTACCACCGGCAGCAGGCCACTGACCATACCGATGTTGACGAAAACATAAACAAAAAACGTCATGGTCAGCGCGCCGGCCAGCAGTTTGCCGAATAACGTCTGCGCCTGCGCGGTGATCACCAGGCCGCGACCGATCAACAGCAGGTAGATCAGCAGCAGCGCGCAGATGCCCACCAGGCCGAACTCTTCGCCCAGCACCGCGATGATGAAGTCGGTGTGGCTTTCAGGCAAAAAGTCCAGGTGCGACTGGGTACCCAGCAGCCAGCCCTTGCCAAATACCCCGCCGGAACCGATGGCGGCCTTGGACTGGATGATGTTCCAGCCGGTGCCCAGCGGATCGCTTTCCGGATCGAGGAAGGTCAGGATCCGCTGCTTCTGGTAGTCGTGCATGAAGAAGAACCACATGGCCACGCCACCGGCACGGCGGCGGCCAGTACGCTGAGGATCCAGCGCCAGCGCAAGCCGCCCATGAACAGCACGAACGCACCGCCGGCCAGGATCAGCAACGAGGTGCCGAGGTCCGGCTGGCGCACGATCAGGATGAACGGCACGCCGATCAGGATCAGGCTGATGCCCACGTGCTTGAGCTGCGGCGGCAAGGTGCGCTTGGACAGGTACCAGGCGATGGTGGCCGGCATCAAAATCTTCATGAATTCCGACGGCTGGAAGCGAATCACCCCCGGAATGTTGATCCAGCGGGTCGCACCCATGGCGTTGTGGCCCATCACGTCCACCACCACCAACAGCAACACGCCGACCACATAGCCCAACGGCACCCAGCGCGCCATGAAGCGCGGCTCGAGCTGGGCGATCACCACCATCGACAGCAGCCCCAGGCCGAACGACGACGCTTGTTTGATCAGCAGGTCCCAATTCTTGCCGCTGGCCGAATACAGCACGAACAGGCTACCGGCGGCCAAAGTCAGCAGCAGGATCAGCAACGGGCCATCAATGTGCAGGCGTTGCAGCAACGTGGCACGGCGACGCATCACATCCTCGCTGGAGAGGATGCGGTCAAAATTACTCTTCATTGGCCGTAACCTCGGGGCTTGAAGGGGGGCCGCCATATTCGGGCTTGAGCCTGCGTCGCTGGCCAACAGCCAGGCGTCCATGATCTGGCGCACCACCGGGGCCGCGACGCCGGAGCCGGACTCGCCGTTCTCGACCATCACCGCCACCACGATTTTCGGGTCGTCGGCCGGTGCAAAACCGACAAACAGGGCGTGGTCACGGTGGCGCTCCTGGACCTTGGAGCGGTCATATTTCTCGCCCTGCTTGATCGCGACCACCTGGGCCGTACCACTCTTGCCGGCAATGCGGTATTGCGCGCCGATCGCCGCCTTGCGTGCGGTACCGCGGGCGCCGTGCATCACTTGCTGCATGCCGTGGTTGACCTTGCTCCAGTCGGAGGGGTCACGCAGGACGATGTCCGGGATCGGGTTTTCATCCACCGGCTTCTCGCCTTCGATGGTCCTGGCCAGTGCGGACGGTTCCACACACCTTTGTTGGCCACCAGCGCGGTGGCCTGGGCCAGTTGCAGCGGCGTGGCCTGCATATAGCCCTGGCCGATGCCGAGGATCAGGGTTTCGCCCGGGAACCACGCCTGGCGGCGGGTGGCACGCTTCCATTCGCGCGACGGCATCAGGCCGGGGGACTCTTCGAACATGTCCAGGGAGACCTTCTGGCCCAGGCCGAACTTGCCCATGTAGGCAGACAAACGGTCGATGCCCAGCTTGTGGGCCAGGTCGTAAAAATAGGTGTCGTTGGAACGCATGATGGCGGTATCCAGGTCGACATAGCCGTCACCGGTGCGGTTCCAGTTACGGTATTTGTGATCGTAGTTGGGCAGCATGTAGTAACCGGGGTCGTACACGCGGCTGGAGGCGGTGACCACACCGGCGTCCAAGCCGGCAATCGCCACCGCCGGCTTGATCGTCGAACCCGGCGGATACAAACCACGCAGCACGCGGTTGAACAATGGCCGGTCGATGGAATCGCGCAATTCGGCGTACGCCTTGAAGCTGATCCCCGTCACGAACAGGTTGGGGTCGAAGCTCGGCTGGCTGACCATCGCCAGCACTTCGCCGGTTTTCGGGTCCAAGGCAACCACCGCGCCGCGACGACCGCCCAGGGCCATCTCGGCGGCTTCCTGCAATTTGATGTCCAGGCTCAGCACGATGTCCTTGCCCGGCACCGGGTCGGTGCGCTTGAGCACACGCAGCACGCGGCCACGGGCGTTGGTCTCGACTTCTTCGTAACCCACCTGGCCATGCAGCTCCGGCTCGTAGAAGCGCTCGATGCCGGTCTTGCCGATATGGTGGGTGCCGCTGTAATTGACCGGGTCGAGGGTTTTCAGCTCTTTCTCGTTGATCCGCCCCATGTAGCCGACCGAGTGCGCAAAGTGCGGCCCTTGCGGGTAATGCCGCACCAGTTGCGCCACCACTTCCACCCCCGGCAAACGAAACTGGTTCACCGCGATCCGCGCGATCTGTTCTTCGGTCAGCTCAAACAGGATCGGCACCGGCTCGAATGGCCGACGCCCTTGCCGCATGCGCTTTTCGAAGATCACGCGGTCTTCCGGGGTCAGTTGCAGCACGTCGACGATCACATCGAGCACCTGCTGCCAGTCGCCGGACCGTTCGCGGGTCATGCTCAGGCTGAAGCTGGGCCGGTTATCCGCGACCACCACGCCATTGCGGTCGAAGATCAGCCCACGGGTTGGCGGAATCGGTTGCACATGCACCCGGTTGTTTTCCGACAGCGTGGAGTGATAGTCGTACTGGATGACCTGCAGGAAATACAGGCGCGCGATCAGCACGCCGATCAACCCCACCACCATAAAGGCACCAAACACCACGCGAGCGCGTACGAGACGTGCGTCTTTCTCGTGGTCCTTGATGCGGATCGGCTGGGTCATCGGGAGGGGCGCAGATTATTTGTGGTAAGGGTGCCCGGACAGCACTGTCCAGGCGCGATACAGCTGTTCACCGATCAGGATCCTTACCAACGGGTGCGGCAGCGTCAGCGCCGACAACGACCAGCGCTGGTCCGCCCGCGCACAGACTTCCGGCGCCAGCCCTTCGGGACCGCCCACCATGAAGTTGACGGTGCGCGCGTCCAGCCGCCAGCGATCCAGCTCCACCGCCAGTTGCTCGGTGCTCCAGGGTTTGCCGTGCACTTCCAGGGTGACGATGCGCTCGTTGGGGCCGACCTTGGCCAGCATGGCTTCGCCTTCCTGACGGATGAAGCGCGCCACATCGGCATTCTTGCCCCGGGTATTGAGCGGTATCTCTACCAGTTCCAGCGACAGCTCGGCGGGCAGACGCTTGGCATACTCATGCCAGCCTTCTTCCACCCACTTGGGCATGCGTGAACCGACAGCAATCAGACGCAGGCGCACAGCCGTTCCTTATTCCTGGTCTTTATTGAGCTTGTCGAAGTGCGCGTGGCCCACTTCCGGGCTGTGGTGCTTGCCATCGGCGGCACGGCTCTGCTCGGCGCCTTTCCACAGACGCTCCAGGTCATAGAACTGGCGCGCGTTGGAGGTCATCATGTGCACGATCACGTCGTCCATGTCCAACAGCACCCAATCGCTGTCGCCCTTGCCTTCTTCACCCAGCGGCTTGACGCCCTGGGCCTTGACGGCTTCGCGCACCTTGTCGAGCATCGCGCCGATCTGGCGGTTCGACGT
The DNA here is from genome assembly GCA_016937595.1 of Pseudomonas cedrina subsp. fulgida. Classification (GTDB taxonomy): domain Bacteria; phylum Pseudomonadota; class Gammaproteobacteria; order Pseudomonadales; family Pseudomonadaceae; genus Aquipseudomonas; species Aquipseudomonas fulgida. The sequence continues at coordinate 9,373 of JAFHKH010000339.1, forward strand.
ACCGGTGGCGATGATCATGTAGTCGGTGATGCTCTGCTTGTCGCGCACATCCAGCACCTGGATGTCCTGGGCCTTGACGTCTTCCAGGGCGGCCACGGCGACCTTCACCAGCTCTTCGCCAGCCAGCTCGGGGCCAACGTGGGCTTCAACCGGCAGCGGGGCGCTTTTGAACGTGCCTTTGCGCTTCACTTTGCTTACGTCTTTGTTCGTCATATAAAACCTGTTTTGCTCGTATGTTCGGGCGCTCGCGCTACGACTGTGCGTAGGTTCAAGCGCGCCTTTTCAGTTCGACGCACGGTACAGCCCGTGCGCATCGATGTAGGCCAGGACCGCGTCAGGCACCAGGAAACGTACCGACTTCCCGCTGGCCAGCAGTTGACGGATCTGGGTGGCGGACACCGCAAGCGGGGTCTGCCAGACGAATGCAATATTCCCGTTTGGCCCGGTCAGGGCCAAGGGGTCACTTACCGACCGCGCGGCCAGCAGGTTGCGCAAGGCATCCGGCGGTTCGCTGTCGGCATCCGGGCGTTGCAAAACCAGGATGTGGCAATGCTGGAGGAGTTCCTCCCAGCGATGCCAAGAGGGCAGGCCGCAAAATGCGTCCCAGCCCAAAAGCAGAAACAACTGGTCATCGGCGGCCAACTCGGCGCGCATCAGTTCCAGGGTGTCAACAGTGTAGGACGGTTTGTCGCGCTTGAGCTCGCGATCGTCCACCACCAACGGCGCAATGCCCTCAACCGCCAGGCGCACCATCTCCAGGCGTTGCTGCGGCGCCACCTGCGGCGTGTCGCGGTGCGGCGGCCGGAAATTGGGGATCAGGCGCAGCTCGTCCAACGCCAGCGCGCCCGCCACTTCCAGGGCACTGCGCAAATGGCCGATGTGCACGGGGTCGAAGGTACCGCCGAGCAGCCCGATGCGTTTAGCCATCAAGTGCGCACATGACCGTCGCCGAACACCACGTACTTCTCGCTGGTCAGGCCTTCCAGCCCAACCGGGCCGCGGGCGTGAAGCTTGTCGGTGGAGATGCCGATTTCCGCCCCCAGGCCGTACTCGAAGCCGTCGGCAAAGCGCGTCGAGGCGTTGATCATCACCGAAGCGGAATCCACTTCGTTGAGGAAGCGCCGTGCATCGCTGAAATGCTCGGAAACAATGGCGTCGGTGTGCTTGGAGCCGTAGGTGTTGATGTGTTCGATGGCTTCGTCCAGGTCGTCGACAATCTTGATCGACAGGATCGGTGCCGTGTATTCGGTGTACCAGTCCAGCTCGGTCGCCTCGATGACGTCCGCGCCCAGCAGTGCACGGGTACGTGCGCACCCGCGCAACTCCACGCCCTTGTCGCGGTAGATGGCAGCCAGCGGCGGCAGCACGCGCTCGGCAATGCCGGCGTGCACCAGCAGGGTTTCCATGGTGTTGCAGGGGGCGTAGCGGTGCGTCTTGGCGTTGTCGGCAATGCGGATCGCCTTGTCGATGTCGGCGGCGATGTCGATGAACACGTGGCACACGCCGTCCAGGTGCTTGATCACCGGCACCTTGGCCTCACGACTCACACGCTCGATCAGGCTCTTGCCGCCTCGCGGCACGATCACGTCGACGAATTCCGGCATGGTGATCAGCGCGCCGACGGCGGCGCGGTCGGTGGTTTCCACCACTTGCACCACTTCAGCGGGCAGCTCGGCCACGGCCAGGCCCTGCTGGATACACGCCGCAATGGCTCGATTGGAATGGATGGCCTCGGAACCGCCACGCAGGATGGTGGCGTTGCCGGACTTGAGGCACAGGCTCGCGGCGTCGATGGTCACGTTCGGACGCGACTCATAGATGATGCCGATCACGCCCAGGGGCACGCGCATCTTGCCGACCTGGATGCCGGACGGCAGGTAACGCATGTCGCGGATTTCACCGATGGGGTCGGGCAGCTTGGCCACCTGACGCAGGCCTTCGATCATGTCGTCGATGCGTGCCGGGGTCAGCGCCAGGCGGTCCAGCAGGGCCGGTTCCAGGCCATTGGCGCGGCCGTTGGCCAGGTCTTGCTCGTTGGCGGCGGTGAGCGCGGAGCGCGAAGCATCCAGCGCGTCGGCGGCGGCCAGCAGGGCACGGTTCTTCTGCGCGGTGCTCGCACGGGCGATCAACCGCGAGGCCTGACGGGCAGCGCGACCCAGGCGGGTCATGTAGTCAAGAACGGACTCAGTCATGGGTCGGGAAGTCTTGGCAAAGAGGAAAGCGGCAGATTATAGCTGTGACGCCGCCTGACTGACAGCGGTGAGGGGCGGATGGTCGAAATGAACTGTAAAAACCTTGTGTTCAGCCGTAATTAAGGCGGGAGTTGTTATGATTCCGTCACATTTAGCCGTATTTACCCCGACCGCCATGCCCAGCTCATTGCCGCCACTGCCCGCCAGCGCCCTGCCCGACAGCTTCTTCGACCGTGACGCGCAACTGCTTGCACAGCAATTGCTCGGCAAAATCATCCGCCATCGCGTCGGCGAAACCTGGCTTTCGGCGCGAATTATTGAAACCGAGGCCTATTACGCGGCCGAAAAAGGCAGTCACTCTTCATTGGGTTACACAGAAAAGCGTAAGGCTTTGTTTCTGGATGGCGGCCATATCTACATGTACTACGCCCGTGGCGGCGACTCCTTGAACTTCAGCGCACACGGGCCCGGCAATGCCGTACTGATCAAATCGGCGTATCCGTGGGTGGACACGTTGTCCGGCCCGGCCAGCCTGGCGCAAATGCTGTTGAACAACCCGAATGCCGACGGCAGCCCACGCCCGTCGCACAAGCTGTGCGCGGGCCAGACCCTGCTGTGCAAAGCCCTGGGGCTGAAGGTACCGATGTGGGATGCCAAACGCTTCGATCAGGAACTGCTCTATGTCGAGGATGTGGGCCAGACACCGAGCCAGATCATCCAGACCACGCGCCTGGGTATTCCGAGCGGGCGTGATGAACACCTGATGTACCGCTTCGTCGATGCTGGCTATGCGCCTTATTGCACACGGAACCCGCTGCGCCGGGGCCAGGTCGAAGGCCGCGACTATTTTTTGATTTGATAAATAAGTAATGACCGCTGTTCCTGCTGGAAATTGATACCTGCAGTACAGCAGATCCAATGCGGGAGCGGGCTTGCTCGCGAAGGCGGAGTGTCAG
>JAFHKH010000034.1 GCA_016937595.1 Pseudomonas cedrina subsp. fulgida
TTGACCCCGGCGGCATGCACGTCCAGCAGGATTTCATTCTTCTTGATCGTAGGGCTCACGATGTCTTCCAGCACCAGGGTTTCGGCGGGGCCGAAGGCTTTGCACAGCACAGCTTTCATCGGACTATTCCTTTTGGCGTCGTGGCCGATAAGTGTAGGAGGGTCCGCTCGTGGGTCAACGAGCATGCCCTAGCCTGATAAGCCGCCATAAGCTTGTACTCAGCCTTGCTAGCGTTATGCTACCTGGCAACCGAATGTGAGGAATGAACTGTGAAAGCGTGGATCCTGTTGATGCTGGCCCTGACCTTGCCGATGGCGGCCCAGGCCGAAGAAGCCAAAGAGGGCGAGGCGCCGAAGGTCAGCTATATCAGCCTGAGCCCGCCGTTCGTGGGTAACTACGGCCTCGATGGCACGGCAAAACTCAAGGTATTCAAGGCCGACATCGCCCTGCGCGTGACCGGCACCGAGGCGGCCGCCGCGGTCAAGGCCAACGACGCGTTGATCCGTAACCAATTGGTGGCGTTGTTCACGCAGCAGACCAGCGAAGCGATGAGCACGGTGGAAGGTAAAGAGAAACTGCGCCAGGAAGCCCTGAAGCAAACTCAGCAAGTGATGAACGACGAGACGGGTAAGCCGGTGGTGGAAGACCTGTTGTTCAACAACCTGATCATTCAGTAGCGATTCAGCGCAACGCCATCACGGCAGCCCATTGTTCGGCGGTGACCGGCATCACCGATAGACGGCTGCCTTTTTGCACCAGGGGCAACTCGGCGAGGGCGGTTTGCTGCTTCAGGTAGCCCAGGCCCAGCACCTTGGGAAAGGTCTGCACGTGGGCGACGTTGATCGCGCTCCACGGATTCTTCTCCGAGGTGGCTTTGGTGTCGAAGTAGTGGCTGTCCGGTTGCAGTGCGGTGGGGTCCGGATAGGCCGCTTCGATGATTTTGCCGATGCCGGCAATGCCTGGCTCGGGGCAACTGGAGTGGTAGAAGAAAAATTCATCGCCTACCGCCATGGCGCGCAAAAAGTTGCGTGCCTGGTAGTTGCGCACCCCGTCCCAGCGGGCTTCGCCGAGCTTTTCAAGGCCTTGGATAGAGAGCTCGTCGGGCTCGGATTTCATCAGCCAGTAGGCCATTTTCGGGCTCCTGAAAAAGGGCGTGGGCACGTTGTCGGGCAATTTGATGACAAACCGACAGTCGGTTGGCGGCAAGGTTTGCGTGTTGGTTCACGTTACCGCAGAATGCCGGCTTTTAAAGCTTGACGCAGCTGCAACGGACTACATTGGAACGTTGTTGTCATCGTGTACGAGATGCCTGAAGGGGGGCAATCGATGCAACGTAAACCGGATTTACTATGGATTTTGGTGATTTTGTTTGGTCTGGGCGTCGTGACCACCGGGTATGCGCAAAGCTTGTGGTCGAACAAGACCGATGCGCCTGTTGAGCTTTCACCCGCGCAACAGCAGTTCAAGCGTTAACACGGCTTCAAAGGCGCCGCTGACTCCAGCGGCGTCCCTGCGATATACCACTGCTTATCGGTGACGGTGCCAGCCAGCGGCACATCCCAACTTGCCTGTACCAATCGTTCGACCTTCTGACACTCATGGGCCAGGCCCAGCAGCGTCGGCTTGAGCCAACTCTGGCGGCGCGCCAGGTAAGCCAGGCTGCGATCGTAAAACCCGCCGCCCATGCCCAGACGCCCACCGGCATCGTCGAACCCCACCAACGGCAGCAGCACCAGGTCCAGTGCCCACACCTTGCGTTGGCGGCTGATATTCACCCGCGGTTCCAGGATGCGAAAGCGATTGGGCAGCAGCTTTTCTCCAGGCCTGACGCGCTGGAACACCATCTTGGTCCGTGGCCAGGCGCTGAGTACCGGCAGGTAGGTGGCCTTGCCACGACGCTGGGCGGCGCGCAGCAGCAGGCGCGGATCGATTTCACCGTCTGTCGGCAGATACAAGGAAATATGTTTGGCTCGGCGAAACAGCGGGTGCTGCGCCAGTTGCCGATACAGGCCCTGAGCGGCCTTGCGTTGCTCGCTCGGCGTCAGGGCGCGGCGGGCGTTGCGCAACATACGTCGAAGTTGCGGACGGGAAAGCGGCGCAGGTTCGGTCATGGTTTCGGCTCATAAAACAATGCCAGTCCGAGGACTGGCATTGAGTTTGGGAATTCAGGCTCCCCGACAGAACCGCTGTCGACTTAGCCCTTGAACCCGAAAGTTCAAGGTGGAAGAAGCAGTAGGCTTTAAGGCTTTCCGTCTAGCGGACATGCACACCAGCCCAACGTGCAACTTCCAGGGTAGTGCGAATCGGCTCCGGGACATCGCCGACTGGCAAGCACGCCAGGGAGTGAGGCGAGTATACCTTAAACAGTGGCGGCAATCAGCCCTTGGGTGCGTCCGAATCGCTGGACAGCACCAGATCGACACGTTCGAGCAGGTCACGCACTTGCTCGCGCGTCGAGCCGCTGGCCTGCACGTCAGGGCGTTCCTGCTTATGCAGCAAGTCGTGGGTAATGTTCAATGCGGCCATCACGGCGATGCGGTCGGCGCCGATCACTTTGCCGCTGCTGCGGATTTCACGCATCTTGCCATCCAGGTAGCGGGCGGCGCTCACCAGGTTGTTGCGCTCTTCCTGGGGGCAGATGATCGAATACTCTTTGTCGAGGATTTGCACGGTGACGCTATTGCTTGAACTCATGAGTCTTGCTCCAGGGCCTTCAGGCGCGAAATCATCGATTCGACCTTACGCCGGGCGATTTCGTTTTTTTCAATGAGGTGAGCGCGTTCCTCGCGCCAGGTCTTTTCCTGAGCTAATAGGAGTCCGTTTTGACTCTTTAGTTGCTCGACCCGGGTAATTAGCAATTCGAGTCTGGCCATCAGCGCTTGCAGGTCGGTGTCTTCCATTGGGTTCCACTGGATTTGTCTGATGAATGGCAACTGCAGGATAAACGATCTGACGCCCTTGATAGTCTTGGTACGTCTGCCGGTGCTAGGATACAGCGCTCCATTCTAGACATTGCGCCGTCTGGCGCCTAGCTCACCATGCCTATTCAGAACTCCCCGTACGACGCTTTCTCCAAACTGCTGAGCACCAGCGGCCATCCCTGCTCGCCTGCCGAACTGCACGGCGTGTTGCTGGGCCGAAGCTGCACCGGCGTTGGCTTTGATGCCGACAATTGGCTGGCCGACGTGGCCGAGCTGCTGGAGACCGAACCCACCGAAAACGTGCGTAACGCGCTGATCGGCCTGCAGGAAATGGTCAAAGGCGAGCTGACCGGTGACGACGTCACCGTAGTCCTGCTGCTGCCCACCGACGACGCCCCGCTCACCGAGCGTGCCGCGGCACTGGGCCAATGGTGCCAGGGTTTCCTCCACGGGTTCGGCGTGAATGCCGGCGGCCTGGAACTGAGCACCGACGCCAAGGAAGTGTTGCAGGACCTGGCCGCCATCTCCCAGGTGCAAGATGCCCTGGAAGAATCCGAAGACGGCGAAGGCGACTACATGGAAGTGATGGAATACCTGCGCGTCGCGCCATTGCTGCTGTTCACCGAGACCCGGAAGTCCGCTGAACCTGCTGCGCCCAAGCCGTCGCTGCACTGAAAAAGGAAGCCCGTCTGCCCATGATCCATATCCCCAGAGCGGAATACACGCGGCGCCGCAAGGCGCTGATGGCGCAGATGGAACCCAACAGCATCGCGATCCTGCCGGCCGCCGCTGTGGCGATCCGCAACCGTGATGTCGAGCACGTTTATCGCCAGGACAGCGATTTCCAGTACCTGAGCGGTTTCCCCGAGTCTGAGGCGGTGATCGTGCTGATGCCCGGTCGCCAGCACGGCGAGTACGTGCTGTTCTGCCGCGAGCGCAATGCCGAACGCGAACTGTGGGACGGCCTGCGCGCCGGCACCGAAGGCGCGGTGCGGGATTTTGGCGCCGACGATGCTTTCCCCATTACCGATATCGACGACATCCTGCCCGGCCTGATCGAAGGCCGCGACCGGGTGTATTCGGCCATGGGCAGCAATGCGGAGTTCGACCGGCACCTGATGGAGTGGATCAACGTGATCCGCTCAAGGCGCACCTGGGCGCGCAGCCGCCCAACGAGTTCGTGGCCCTGGATCATCTGCTGCACGACATGCGCCTGTATAAATCGGCGGCGGAAATAAAGGTGATGCGCGAGGCTGCACGCATCTCCTGCGCCGCCCATGTACGGGCGATGCAGGCGAGCCGCGCGGGGTTATATGAGTTCAGCCTGGAAGCCGAGCTG
>JAFHKH010000340.1 GCA_016937595.1 Pseudomonas cedrina subsp. fulgida
CCCGGGCGGGCGCGTATCGCCGCAGGCCCGGGCGTGCTCCCGGCCGCAGCGTTCGGCGTATTCGATCTCGATGGAGGAAGGCGGCTGTGACGACATCGCGTGCTCATGTGGGTGGAATGGTAGTGAACGACCTTGATTCGTAGCTTAACCACTGCAATGTCAAAAAAAGGTTGAAGCCTAGCGGAAATACACGCGAACACGGCCTCTTGTGCGCAGGCGCAATCCCCCGCAGTTGCCGATGAGCGGAAAATAAAAAAAAAGCCCGTATTTTTCGATACGGGCTATTAATAGAAACATCGAAGAGAACTAAGTTAATAAACGATCTCATCAATCAGTTAATCCACTGCCATTAAACTCGTGCCTTCATTCATGTTCACCGCCAGCCCATTTTATTGGTGGGGTTTACCTTCTTAATATTGATAATGTTGCTGTAGGAAACCGCCTGAGAATCCGGACCAATTAACACTTGATCAGATCTGATTTCTTTGACGACCCCGTTCACCTCGCCAGAGGTGGTGGTAATAACATACAGTGCGCCCTGTTCAAAATCACTTGACTGAATAGCCATTTCCAAGTTCCTTTTAAAAATTGGAAAGTTGATTATTTATCAGGCGCTCATTAACTACACCTGTTAACAATGACAGTTCTTTATATAAAAAAGAAATTAAAACAGAGGCACGAATATCGGCCGATTGCATTGATCGTTGTTTAACACTCGCCGCGCCTTGCCACCCTGCCCCACGCTGGAAATAATAGGCGCCCCCGACCATGCCCCAAGGACCCGACCGCATGAAAGCTCTTCTAGCCCTGTGTGCACTAGGCCTGGCCACCAGCGCCCTCGCCGACACCGCCCCGTCGCGCCTTGACGAGGTGCTTCAACGCGGCACGCTGACGGTCTGCACCACCGGCGACTACAAGCCCTACACCTCGCTGCGCGCCGATGGCACCTATGAAGGCATCGACATCGCCATGGCCGAATCCCTGGCCAAGAGCCTCAATGCAAAAATCCAGTGGGTGCCCACCACCTGGAAAACCCTGATGCCCGACTTCCTTGCCCAGCGCTGCGACATCGCCGTGGGCGGTATTTCGGTGTCGCTGGAACGCCAGAAAAAGGCGTTCTTCAGCCAGTCGCTGGGGGTCGACGGCAAGATCCCGCTGGTACGCTGCGCCGATGTGCAGCGCTACCAGAGCGTCGAGCAGATCAACCAGCCGCAAGTGCGGGTGATCGAACCGGCGGGCGGCACCAACGAAGTGTTCGCCCGCACCCATTTGGGCCAGGCGCAAATTCGTCTGCACGACAACGTGACCATTTTCGACGAACTGCTGGCGGGCAAGGCCGATGTGATGATCACCGACGCCAGCGAAGCGCGTTACCAGCAGAAACTCAAGCCTGGGCTGTGCGCGGTAAACCCCGAGCGGCAGATGCAGTACAGCCAGAAAGCGTTCCTGCTGCCCCGCGATGACGTGGCGTGGAAGAGTTATGTCGACCAATGGCTGCACCTGAGCGTGGCCACCGGGGTGTATGACGGCATCGTCAACCAATGGCTGGCAGCGCCTTGAGCCACAGCCGTCTACGCTGTGGTCACACCAACAATAATGAGGGACGGAACATGAAGGGATTGCTCCGCGTTACCTGGCTGCTGCTGTTGTGTTGGGGCCAGGTGCACGCCGCAACAGAACAGGATGAGGATGCCCAGGCCGCCAAGGCGCTGCTGCAAAAAGCCTTGGCTTACTACCAGAGCAACGGCGACAAGGCCTTTGCCGCGTTCAGCCGGCAGGGCGACTTCATCGACCAGGACCGCTATGTGTTTGTGGTCGACACAAAAGGCGTGTTGCTGGCCAGTGGCGGGCCTTCCTCCGCCTTGATCGGCCGCGATGTGTCCGAAGTACTGGGCCCGGACCTGCGCCAGTCATTCAAGGAGGCGCTCAAGGTACCGGAGGGCCAGGGCATCCAGCAGGCCGACTACCGCTGGCAGAACTGGAACGACGGCAAGGTCGAGCACAAGCACGTGTTCTACCAGCGTGTGGGCGAACGCATCCTGGCCGTGGGTTATTACTTGCCCAGGGCCACGCCGGAACAGGCTCGGGCCCTGCGTAACAAAGCGGTGAATGCGCTGCTCAAGGATGAAACCGGCACACTCAAGGCCATCAATTCATTGCAGGGCGGTTTCCTGCAGGATGATCTCTACGTGTTTGTGGTGGACCTCGATACCAAGCGCTACGTGGCCCATGGCACCACCCTGCGGCTGATCAATACCGACTTCAGCAAGATCAAGGATCCCGACGGCAAACCGGTGGGCGAGCCGATCCTCAAGCTGATGACCGAGCAGGACCAGGGGGAATACAAATACCGCTGGAAAAACCCGGTGACCGAGAAGGTTGAGAACAAGCATGCGTATATACGCAAGGCTGGGCATTTCATGGTGGCGGTGGGTTACTACAGCCCTTGATGAAGCCTTGAAATACGCTCTCCTGCGGGAGCTGGCTTGCCTGCGATAGCGGTGGGCCAGTGAACAAATTTGTTACTGATGTAGCGCTATCGCAACATAGGTATCAACACAACGCTGGTATTGCCTTGAGACCTGTGGCGAGGGAGCTT
>JAFHKH010000341.1 GCA_016937595.1 Pseudomonas cedrina subsp. fulgida
GGTAGCGCCTGGGTGCATTGAAGGAAGACAAACTGACCGCCCATGGACAGAAGATGGCCGAATTGCCGGCCCATCCGCGCATCGCCCATTTATTATTGCGCGGGCAGGACCGTGGGGCTGGCGGCGATGGCGTGCGATGTCGCCGCGCTGTTGGGTGAGCGCGATATCCTGCGCGGCGGCGGTGCTGACTTGCACAGTCGCCTGGCGCTGTTGTCCGGCGAAGAACGTGCGCGCGGCACCCAAGGCGGCGTACAGCGCGCCAAGCAACTGGCCCGGCAATACCGCGGCTACCTGAGGGGCCAGGCCACGCAACCGGTGGCCGACCCCGACCACCCGCGCTGGCTCGGCGCTTTGCTCGCCCTGGCCTACCCGGACCGCGTCGCCCAGCAACGCCGCCCCGGTGGCGCCGAATACCGCCTGGCCAACGGCCGCGCCGCGTTGTTCGCCGAGGCTGACAGCCTGATGAAACAGCCCTGGCTGGTGATCGCTGATCTTGGCAGCCGCCAGGGCCAGCGCGAAGAACGCATCTACCTGGCGGCGGAGTTTGATCCGGCGTTGTTCGACACGGTACTCGCCGAACAAGTGCGCAACGTCGACCAGCTCGATTGGGACGAACGCGAAGGCGTGCTGCGCGCCGAGCGCCAGCGCAAAGTCGGCGAACTGGTGCTCAGCCGCGAACCGCTGACCGGCCTCGACGAATCCGCACGCAGCCAGGCGCTGGTCAACCTGGTGCGGCGCAAAGGCCTGGAACTGCTGCCGTGGACGCCCGAACTGCGCCAGTGGCAGGCCCGCGTCCTGCTGCTGCGCAGCCTCGATACCGGCAAACCCAGCGAATGGCCCGACGTCAGCGACAGCGCCTTGCTCGCCAGCCTCGAACACTGGCTGATGCCCTACCTGGCAAAGTCTCGCGCCTGAGCCATTTCGCCAGCCTGGACATCTCCAGCTATCTGCACAACCTGCTGCCCTGGCCACTGCCGCAACGCCTCGACGAGCTGGCGCCGCAGCAGGTGAAAGTGCCGTCGGGCTCGTCGGTGCGCCTGGACTATAGCGAACAGCCGCCGATTCTGGCGGTGCGCCTGCAGGAACTGTTCGGGCTGGCGGATACGCCACGCATTGCTGGCGGGCGTCAGGTGGTGAAGCTGCACCTGCTGTCGCCGGCACGGCGGCCGGTGCAGGTGACACAGGATCTGGCGAATTTCTGGCGCAGTACGTATGCCGAGGTGAAGAAGGATTTGAAGGGGCGGTACCCCAAGCATTACTGGCCGGATGATCCGTTGATCGCCGAGCCGACGGCCCGGATCAAACCCCGCAAGTAGCCGCGACAGAGGTCAAATGTGGGAGCTGGCTTGCCTGCGATGATATCGCTGCGGTGTTACTGACAAACCGCGTCGTCTGCATCGCAGGCAAGCCAGCTCCCACATGGGTTTTGTGGTGTGGGTCATTGCGCGGCGGGGAGCAGGAACCGCGCAATCACCGGCAAATGGTTGGAAATCCGCAACGTATCTTCCTGCCGCACCTTTGCCTCGACCCGCTTGATCCGTGGGCTATAGAACAGGTAATCGAGGGTGCGATCCGGCCCGTCCACGCTCGGGTCATTCGGGAAATTCGTCAGCCATTTCTCACGGTCAATCCCGCTGGATTGGCTGTTGCTCGGGATCATCGGGTATTTGTCCCACAGCAAATGCAGTTCGCTGTCCGGCGAATACTGCCCGCGTTTGCCGGCGTCCAGGCGCAGGAACTGGCCCAGGGGCAGCAGGTTGAAGTCGCCGCCGATCAGCCAGGGCGTGCCCCGGCCTTCGAATTTGTCCAGCAGCTTGACCGTGGTCTTGACTTGCTCCTGTACCGCATTACGCCCAGGAGCGTCGCCGTCCAGGCGCGTGTTGAGCACCGCCAGTTGGCCGCCGTCGCTCAGCGGCAGGTAGGTCAACAGCAGGGCCGGCTTGGGTTGGAACTGACGGCTCAGGAGATTGGCCTCGGGCGCCGGCAATTGCAGGCGTTCGGCGTGTTCGATCTGGTAGCGGCTGAGGGTCGCCAGTTTGCGGCCGACGCTGCCGAAGATGTGCAGGTTGGGCACGAAGTCGGCTTTCCAGTCGAAGGCTTGGGCGCTGCACGGGTACAAGTCGACCAGGCGTTCCTGCAGCAGGGCGAGCTGGTCCTGGTAGTGGGAGGGCTTGGCGTTTTCGTCGAGCTCCTGCAGCAGCAGGATGTCCGGCTGTTCGTCGCGAATCACCCGCGCCACTTCGTCGAGGCTGGCGGCCATGTCTTCGACCGTGGGGTGGTCGTCAGGGCCGCTGCCGTCGGGGGTGTCGTACCAGAACACGTAGTTTTTGCCGGCCAGGTATTGCACGTTCCAGGTCATGACCTTGAGCGCCTGGCCCGGCAAAAGCGTAGGCGCACGCGGCGCGACGCAGCTCACCGGCAGGGTTTCCTTGGCTTCGGGGCGCCAGGTCGCGCTGTAGATCAGGGTTGCGAGCAGGCCTGCGATGATCAACAGGCCCAGCAGGGTGATGCGCAATAAACGGGTCATCGGCTCGGCTTATGGCGTTCCAGGAATGGGGCGGAGCATATCACCGCGCGTCGGCATCGCCACCGATCAACATGAATAAACGGAACAGCACCACGCTGGTAAACAGCTGCAAAAAGCTGTGAGCGCTGTCCAGCAGCAAGCCGACCAGCGGCGCAGGCGTCGGATACGCCGCCACACTGGCGCCCTTGAGCAACCACAGCGGCGTCATCACGCACAGCAGGCACACCAGGATCCGCCAGAAGTGCCCACGGGTCAGGCGCAGACTTTCCTTCATCGCTTCCAGCGCTGTCATCCCGCGCAATACCAACAGGTACTCGGCAAAGGCCAGCACCACCATCAGCCACAGACCCGGCAGGAAATACAGCGACAGCCCCAGCAGAATCAGCAGCGTGCTCATGGCCGTCAGCAGGGCGAAGCGCGGCCACAGGGTCAGGCCATGGCCCACAGGTCCTGGGTGCGCGGCGACTCGCCACGGGTGCGGGCGTCGAGAAACAGGATCAGGGCGCCGGTGTACAGCGGGTACACCAGCAACCCCACCACCACGCTGTATCCGGCAAACGCATCCGGGCCGACGACGTGGATGAGCACCTGTTGCAGCAGGGCTTCGAAGATCACCAACGGCAGACACAACTGGACGATGGCGCCCAGGTTGTGCCGAGTGAAACGCAAGGAGTCACGCAATACGTCTAACGGATTCATCAAGTTCATCGCCGGCCTGAGAGCAAGGGCGACACTTTAACCGATCATCACCGGCGGTGAGCAAACGTAAACCTTGAGTAAAGATCATTGAAACAACTCGTAACACCCCCATAACAGTAATGGCGCCTGATACCAGGCGAAACCACGATTTCCAACGGCAATCTAACGAGGTCGCCATGAACAGCGAAGAGCAAACCCTGATCGATGGACTGTTTTCACGGTTGCAACAAGCCGAAACGGACTCAGCCCCCCGCGACGCCCAGGCCGAAGCGCGGATCAAGGAGCACATGACTCGCCAACCGGCCGCCGGGTACTACATGACCCAGTCGATCCTGGTGCAGGAACACGCGCTCAAAAGTCTCGACGCGCAGAACAAGCAACAGGCGCAGCAGATCCAGCAGTTGCAGGATGAGCTGCAACGGGCCAAAGCCGCGCAGCCTGCCGCTTCGGGTGGCGGTGGTTTCTTGTCGAGCATCTTTGGCGGTGGCGGTTCGCGTGACCAGCAACCGGCCCAAAGTGCACCGGCCTCGTCCGGTGGCGGCTGGCGTGAACCGGCGCGTCCTGCCTTTGGCCAGCCGGCGCCGCAGCAGAACTATCAACAGCCGCCCCAACAGCCTGCGGCCGCCGCGCCAATGGGCAGTGGCTTTCTCGGCGGCGCAATGAAAACCGCGGCCGGCGTGGCCGGTGGTGTATTGCTGGCCGAAGGCATCGGCAGCCTGTTCCACCACAACCAGCAGCCGCAGGTGGTGGAAGAAATCATCGAGCAACCGGCACCGGCGAGCGACCAGGGCGGTTGGGGCAATGATGACCAGACGGTTGCCGGCGGCAATGACAGTTGGGGCAGCAATAACTCGGACAGCTTCGCCGACAGCGATTATTCCGACGACTCCTCTTCCTTTGGCGATGACGATACCTTCGTCTGACGCGCCTGGGCCGGGGCGTTAAGGCGCCCGGTCTGATTTTTTCCCGGAAACGTCCTCGCGGCTGGCATACTTGCACCCTTTCCGGGCCCTGGCGCCTGGCTGTCATGGGGAAGTGCGGTGAAGAAAATTGCAGTGTTCGCCGATGTGCAAAACCTCTACTACACCGTGCGCCAGGCCTATGGCTGTCACTTCAACTATGCCGCCCTGTGGGCCGACATCAGCTCGCGCGGGCAGATCGTCGAAGCGTATGCCTATGCCATCGACCGTGGCGACAGCAAGCAGCAGCAATTCCAGCAGATCCTGCGCAACCTGGGCTTCACGGTAAAACTCAAGCCGTATATCCAGCGCAGCGACGGCTCGGCCAAGGGCGATTGGGACGTGGGCATCACCCTCGACATCATGGACGCCGCCGACCACGTCGACGAAATCGTCCTGGCCTCCGGCGACGGTGACTTCGACATGTTGCTCGATCGCATCATCCAAAAACATGGCGTACAAGCCGTGGCCTACGGCGTACCGGGGCTGACGGCCAACTCATTGATACGCGCCGCCAGCCGCTACGTGCCGATCGAAGGCGCGTTGTTGCTCAAATAATGTGTAAACGGAGTTGAAACAGGTTTGGAACGTATAGCGGTCATCGACTTTGAAACCACCGGCATCACCCCGAGCAGCCACTGCCGAGCCACCGAAATCGGCGTGGTCATCCTTGAGCGTGGGCAAATCGTCGATCGCTACCAGAGCCTGATGAATGCCGGCGTGCGCGTCCCCGCTTTCATTGAGCAACTCACCGGCATCAGCAACGCCATGCTGCGCAGCGCACCGCCGGCGGAGCGGGTGATGAACGAGGTGAATGAGTTTGTTGGCACCACGCCGTTAATGGCGCACAACGCCGCGTTCGACCAGAAGTTCTGGGATTACGAGCTGGGGCTGATCCGCCGCACGCGCTTGCAGAAATTTGCCTGTTCCTTGTTGCTGGCGCGACGGTTGATGCCCACCGCGCCCAACCACAAACTCGGCACGCTCAACGCCTTCGCCCAACTGCCCCACACCGGCAAGGCTCACCGGGCGCTGGCGGATGCGGAGATGGCAGCGAACCTGACGGCGCATTTGGCTCAGGAACTGCGCCAGAAGCATGGCTTGCGCGAGTTGTCCCACGAGTTGCTGTGCAGTTTGCAGAAAGTACCGGCGGCGAAGATCAATGAGCATTTGAAGAAACATCGCGGGTTCTGAGCCGGCGATGATCGTTCCCACGCAGAGCGAGTGGGAAGATCTGCGGTGGATTATCGAGGTTGTGTGCAGCCCAACGCCTGGTCCACCACAACCTTCGCCATCTCCACCAAATGCATCACCGCCCGCTGCTGCGCCTTCATCGCTTCCCCGGAGGAGTGCGCCGTTTCCACCGCGCAATGCAGCAAATCGGCCGCATGGGCGAGGGCGTCTTCGAAACTCAGGTTGTCATTCAGGATGAAGGTGGGCGCATCCGGGGCGGAGGCTTTGAGGTAGTAGTCGATGGCTCGGCGATTGAGCAGGGCGTCTTCGCTGAGGAAGTTGGGTGGATCGGGGGTGACTTTGACCATGGTGTAACTTCTCCGCTAGGTAAGAAGCTGCAACCGTTCGCTTGCACACGAATTGGGGTGGCAGCAGTACGCGGGTGTGCAAGACCGGGGCGGAAAACCCAGCAGGCCGAATGGCCTCCCGCGCACAGCTGCCATAACGTGCCAACGCCTAATAAAACCTGCGTAGGAGTGTATGACTTTTGCGCATTTTCCACTGATCGGACTTGCACGTCCGGTCACCGAACATTCGATGACGCAGCGAGACTAGCTACCTGATCCGGCGGAAACAAGGCTGTGGGATTCTCTCGGAAACTTCCCGCAAATGAAAGGGATGGGTCTTGCTGGCCATTGAAAGCTCAGGTCTTTATGGGGGCTTTTATCTGCTTTCTGAATAGTCAGTAGGGTTAGCCCTGCTGCCTCGTCGGACCTTTCTGAATTTTCTCTTCATCCGCCTATCGCCCTTTGCTGCGACCTACCATCCCGCTGTCATTTACGCACAGGGACTACGTCATGCAGGAAAGCGATCTTCACACAGCAATCATGCGAAGCCAGTTTGAGCTTCAACGCAACGGCATCGATTTCGGCTCACCTTCAAGCATGGCGTTCCATTTAGGAAACACGATGACAAGCTGCCCGGCAGTCATGGTTTTGCCTAATTCGCCAAGCCTTAGCAACGGAGGTAGTTACCAATTACTTAGACCCATACATGTCGACTCTGAGGTCCCGAGTACTACTATCGATGATCTCTGGAAATGCACGCAGGAACACTATGGGTTGACGGCAGCCACACTTATTACCGGTGCGACAGGCATACCAATCAGCAAAATAGCCGTAGGTACTTGGGTTCACGTAGGCTCCAGCAGGACGACGAACCTGGCGAGTCTTATCGGAATGCGCTTTTTCCCCCGTACGTTGATTAGGCAGCCGACAGCCGCCAAGATCGCGAAAGCAACTTTTGGCACGGTCCGAGTTTTTGGCATTATCGGCCGGGGCATTCCCTTTGTTGCAGCAGGGTTGGCTGTCTTTGATCTAATCAGTATTGGTAAGTGCGCCTATGAGGCAAGAAATGGAAGGTAGTCAGACCAGAGCCGAGATCAGCGAAAAGGTCATTCAGCTATTCGTGGATATCATCGGTTTCATCGACCGAAGCCAGGTGACGGAGCAAACTGATTTCATCCATGACTTCAAGATCGTCGATGACGATTTGACCTGCTTCGTCATGCAGGTCAAATGGCAATTCAAGCTGCAAGCGACTCAGGAAGATTGGAACCACATCACGACCATGCAGCAAATTGTCGATTTGATTGTTCAGCGCTCAACTCTTCGGTGAGGCGACTGTTGATCGTTCCCACGCTCTGCGTGGGAATGCCGCCCTGGACGCTCTGCGTCCGCTCTTAAGGTCGTGACGCGGAGCGTCACGGGAT
>JAFHKH010000342.1 GCA_016937595.1 Pseudomonas cedrina subsp. fulgida
CTGGGCCTGGGCGGCGTCGTTGGCGCGCTCTTCCGGGGTGCGGTTGTCGCTGAACACCAGCAGCAGGTAGCGGCTGCGGTTCAAGGCGGCGGTAGGCACGGCGCGCACAATGGCGAACGGCTGGCCGGAATCGTGGATCACTTCCTTCACCGTTGCCACCGGGTAGCCCGCCGGGAAACGCTGACCCAGGCCGGAGCTGACCAACAGGTCACCTTCCTTGATGTCGGCGGTATCGGCCACATGCCGCAATTCCAGGCGCTCGGGGTTGCCGGTGCCGCTGGCAATCGCACGCAGGCCGTTGCGGTTGACCTGCACCGGAATGCTGTGGGTCGTGTCCGTCAGCAGCAATACCCGTGAGGTATAGGGCATCAGCTCGACCACTTGACCCATCAGGCCGCGGGCATCCAGCACCGGCTGGCCGAGGACCACACCGTCGCGCTCACCCTTGTTGATGATGATGCGATGGGTAAAGGGGTTGGGGTCCATGCCGATCAACTCGGCCACTTCGACCTTTTCGTTGACCAGCGCGGAAGAATTGAGCAACTCGCGCAGCCGAACGTTCTGCTCGGTGAGGGCCGCGAGCTTTTGCATGCGCCCCTGCAGCAGCAGGTTTTCGGTCTTGAGTTTTTCGTTCTCGGCGACCAGCTCGGTGCGGCTGCCGAATTGGCTGGCCACGCCCTGGTAGAGGCGTTGCGGCAGGTCGGTGATCCAGTAAGTCTGCATCAGCACCAGCGACATCTGGCTGCGCACCGGCTTGAGCAGCGCAAAGCGGGCATCGACCACCATCAGCGCGACCGAAAGCACGACCAGCACCAGCAGGCGCACGCCCAATGAGGGGCCTTTGGCGAAAAGCGGTTTAATAAGCCGCTCCTCCCAGGCAAATGTTCTCTTTATTCATACGGCATCTAACCGGCCCGGATGCAGATTGAAGAAGATAAACGCCAACAGGCAGCACTGCAAAGTGCTGCCTGCGGGCCAAACATGGGCAAACCCGCAACGACTTATTCGCTGGAGAGCAGGTCCATGGTGTGTTTATCCATCATTTCCAGTGCACGGCCACCACCACGGGCGACGCAGGTCAGCGGGTCTTCGGCGACGATCACCGGCAGGCCGGTTTCCTGCGCCAGCAGCTTGTCGAGGTCGCGCAGCAAGGCGCCACCACCGGTCAGCACCAGACCACGCTCGGCGATGTCAGAGGCCAATTCCGGCGGCGATTGCTCCAGGGCGCTCTTCACGGCCTGAACGATGGTGGCCAGCGACTCTTGCAGCGCTTCCAGCACTTCATTGGAGTTCAGGGTGAAGGCACGTGGCACGCCTTCGGCCAGGTTGCGACCGCGGACATCGACTTCGCGAACTTCGCCGCCCGGGTAGGCGGTACCGATTTCCTGCTTGATGCGCTCGGCGGTGGACTCGCCGATCAGGCTGCCATAGTTGCGACGCACATAGGTGATGATCGCTTCGTCGAAGCGGTCGCCGCCAACACGCACGGACTCGGCATACACCACACCGTTCAGGGAAATCAGCGCGATTTCAGTGGTACCACCACCGATATCCACCACCATCGAACCGCGCGCTTCTTCAACCGGCAGGCCGGCACCGATCGCAGCGGCCATTGGCTCTTCGATCAGGAACACTTCACGGGCACCGGCGCCAAGGGCCGATTCGCGGATGGCGCGACGCTCCACCTGGGTGGACTTGCAGGGAACGCAGATCAGCACACGAGGGCTGGGCTGCAGGAAACTGTTTTCGTGAACCTTGTTGATGAAGTACTGCAGCATCTTCTCGCAGACACTGAAGTCGGCGATCACGCCGTCTTTCATCGGACGAATGGCAGCAATATTGCCTGGTGTACGGCCGAGCATGCGCTTGGCCTCGGTGCCGACGGCAACGACACTTTTCTGATTACCATGGGTCCGAATGGCCACAACCGAGGGCTCATTCAGGACGATACCGCGCTCGCGCACGTAAATAAGGGTGTTGGCAGTGCCCAGGTCAATGGAAAGATCGCTGGAAAACATGCCACGCAGTTTCTTGAACATGGGAAAGGGACCCTAGGCAACGCGTGGGTAAAAAAGTGCGGCAAACTCTAACAACGACAGGGATTTTGGGCAAGGCGCCAATGTGCTAAATTGGCCGACTTTCTGTGCACCCAACCCCAGAATCGCGGCCGTAAGACCGTAGAAATGCGGTAGTGTTCCGACAATCTAACACACGGATAGCCTCCGTTCTGTTTTCCACTGGAGATTCCCATGACGCTTGAACGCTCCGACGTGGAAAAAATCGCGCATCTGGCCTCGCTTGGCCTCAATGATGCCGATCTTCCACAGACCACCGCAGCCCTGAACAGCATTCTCGGGCTGGTCGACCAGATGCAGGCCGTGAATACCGACGGCATCGAGCCCCTGGCTCACCCGCTGGAAGCCAGCCAGCGCCTGCGCGCAGACGTCGTGACCGAAAGTAATAACCGCGAGGCTTACCAGTCCATCGCGCCAGCGGTCGAAAACGGCCTGTACCTGGTTCCGAAAGTCATCGACTAAAGGGAAAGAGCCTGCAATGCATCACATGACTCTGGCCGAGATCGCCCGCGGTCTCGCCGATAAAAAGTTTTCTTCCGAAGAGCTGACCAAGACCCTGCTGGCGCGCATCGCCGCGCTCGATCCGAAGGTCAACAGCTTCATCAGCCTCACCGAAGAGCTGGCCTTGAGCCAGGCCAAAGCCGCCGACGCACGTCGCGCCAACGGTGAAAACGGCGCACTGCTGGGCGCCCCCATCGCCCACAAGGACCTGTTCTGCACCCAGGGCATTCGCACCAGTTGCGGCTCGAAGATGCTCGACAACTTCAAGGCGCCCTACGACGCCACCGTGGTGTCCAGGCTGGCCACCGCCGGCGCCGTGACCCTGGGCAAGACCAACATGGACGAGTTCGCCATGGGTTCGGCCAACGAGTCGAGCTACTACGGCGCGGTAAAAAACCCGTGGAACCTTGCGCACGTACCCGGCGGTTCGTCCGGTGGTTCGGCCGCCGCGGTGGCCGCGCGCTTCCTGCCGGCCGCCACCGCCACTGACACCGGTGGTTCGATCCGCCAGCCCGCCGCGTTCACCAACCTCACCGGTTTGAAGCCGACCTACGGTCGCGTGTCCCGCTGGGGCATGATCGCCTACGCTTCCAGCCTCGATCAGGGCGGCCCGCTGGCCCGCACTGCTGAAGACTGCGCAATTTTGCTACAAGGCATGGCAGGGTTCGATACACAGGATTCCACCAGCATCGATGAACCGGTGCCGGACTACAGCGCCGGCCTGAACGCCTCGCTCAAGGGCCTGCGCATCGGCGTGCCGAAGGAATACTTCGGCGCCGGTCTCGACCCGCGCATCGCCGAATTGGTGCACAACAGCGTCAAGACCCTGGAAAGCCTCGGTGCCGTGATCAAGGAAATCAGCCTGCCGAACAACCCGCACGCAATTCCTGCGTACTACGTGATCGCGCCGGCGGAAGCGTCCTCCAACCTGTCGCGTTTCGACGGCGTGCGCTTCGGCTACCGCTGCGAAAACCCCAAAGACCTCAACGACCTGTACAAGCGCTCACGTGGCGAAGGCTTCGGCGCCGAAGTACAGCGCCGCATCATGGTCGGTGCCTATGCCCTGTCGGCCGGCTACTACGACGCGTACTACCTCAAGGCGCAAAAGATCCGCCGCCTGATCAAGAACGACTTCATGGCTGCCTTTGAAGACGTCGATGTGATCCTCGGCCCGACCACGCCGAACCCGGCCTGGAAAATCGGCGCCAAGACCGGCGACCCGATCGCCGAGTACCTGGAAGACCTGTACACCATCACCGCCAACCTCGCGGGCTTGCCGGGCTTGTCCATGCCCGCCGGTTTCGTCGATGGCCTGCCGGTGGGCGTGCAATTGCTCGCCCCGTATTTCCAGGAAGGCCGCCTGCTCAATGTGGCGCACCAGTACCAGTTGAACACTGACTGGCACACCCGCACCCCTACCGGCTTCTGAGGAGAACACTATGCAATGGGAAGTTGTGATCGGGCTGGAGATTCATACCCAGCTCGCCACCCAATCGAAGATTTTCTCCGGTAGCTCCACCACGTTCGGCGCAGGCCCCAACACCCAGGCCAGCCTGGTGGACCTGGGCATGCCCGGCGTGCTGCCGGTGCTGAACCAGGAAGCGGTGCGCATGGCGGTGATGTTCGGCCTGGCGATTGACGCCGAGATCGGCCAGCACAACGTGTTCGCGCGCAAGAACTACTTCTACCCGGACCTGCCCAAGGGCTACCAGATCAGCCAGATGGAATTGCCGATCGTCGGCAAGGGCCACCTGGATATCCCCCTGGAAGACGGCACCATCAAGCGTGTCGGCGTGACCCGTGCGCACCTGGAAGAAGACGCTGGCAAAAGCCTGCATGAAGAATTCCCGGGCGCGACCGGCATCGACCTGAACCGCGCCGGCACGCCGCTGTTGGAAATCGTGTCAGAGCCGGACATGCGCAGCGCCAAGGAAGCCGTGGCCTACGTCAAGACCATCCACGCGCTGGTGCGCTACCTGGGCATCTGCGACGGCAACATGGCCGAAGGTTCGCTGCGCTGCGACTGCAACGTGTCGATCCGTCCAAAGGGCCAGGCCGAATACGGCACGCGCTGCGAGATCAAGAACGTCAACTCGTTCCGCTTCATCGAGAAGGCGATCAACAGCGAAGTACGTCGCCAGATCAACCTGATCGAGGACGGCGGCAAGGTGATCCAGCAAACCCGCCTGTATGACCCGAACAAAGACGAAACCCGCGCCATGCGCAGCAAGGAGGAAGCCAACGACTACCGTTACTTCCCCGACCCGGACCTGCTGCCGGTGGTGCTGGAGGATTCATTCCTCAATGATATCCGCGCCACCCTGCCGGAATTGCCGCAACAGAAACGCGAGCGCTTCCAGGCGCAGTTCGGCCTGTCGGTCTACGATGCCAGCGTGTTGGCCTCCAGCCGCGAGCAAGCCGACTACTTCGAAAAGGTCGTGAGCATTGCCGGCGACGCCAAGCTGGCGGCCAACTGGGTCATGGTCGAGCTGGGCAGCCTGTTGAACAAGCAGGGCCTGGAAATCGACGAGGCCCCGGTGTCCGCCGAGCAACTGGGCGGTATGCTGCTGCGCATCAAGGACAACACCATCTCCGGCAAGATCGCCAAGACCGTGTTCGAAGCCATGGCCAGCGGTGAAGGCAGCGCGGACGAGATCATCGAGAAGCGCGGCCTCAAACAAGTCACCGACAGCGGCGCGATCTCGGCCGTACTCGATGAAATGCTTGCCGCCAACGCCGAGCAGGTCGAGCAATACCGGGCGGCGGACGAAGCCAAGCGCGGCAAGATGTTCGGCTTCTTTGTCGGCCAGGCGATGAAAGCGTCCAAGGGCAAGGCCAACCCGCAACAGGTCAATGAGCTGCTCAAAAGCAAGCTCGAGGGTTGACCCTGATC
>JAFHKH010000343.1 GCA_016937595.1 Pseudomonas cedrina subsp. fulgida
CTGCAACACCGCGCCATCGGCATGCGCGTCTACGCCGTGGCGAGCAATGACGGCTATCGCGTGCTGCCTGGCGGGCTCACGCGCGTGGCCGCCGAGGCCGATGCCGAAGTGGTGTCGATGCAACGCGGCGGCGCCAGCAAGGACACCTGGGTGCTCGGCGAACGCGCAGCCGCTGGCGAACACTGGCGCGCACAACGTGCGATTGGGGCCCATGACCTGGTGCGCCGCGATCCGTATCTACCGTCCCGCGTGGTGGAAAACCTGTTCTGGTTCGGCCGCTACTGCGAGCGCTGCGATAACAGCGCGCGCTGGTTGCGCGTGGTGCTGGCGCGTTATGTGGATGGCGATGACCCGCTGGCCCTGCAAGCGGCCGTCGAGCTGGGTGAAAGCCTGCGCCTGCTGCCGGAAGAGGACGAGTTGCCCGAGCGCCTGCTTGCCGCCTTGCTCGGTGATGACTGGCCATCGAGCCTGCGCGCCAACCTGCAACGCCTGCAGTGGGCGGCGTCCCAGGTGCGCGGCAAGCTGTCCCGGGAAAACTGGCAAGCCCTGGTGGAACTGCAACGCGAAGCCCTGGAGCTGGAAAGCGAG
>JAFHKH010000344.1 GCA_016937595.1 Pseudomonas cedrina subsp. fulgida
TCTTGCCCACGCCCGGCGGGCCCACCAGCAGCACGATGGACCCGGCGACTTCGCCTTTATAGGCGCCTACTGCGAGGAATTCGAGGATGCGACTCTTGATGTCATCCAGGCCCGCATGGTGTTTATCCAACACCTTGCGCGCATGTTTCAGATCGAGTTTGTCCTTGCCATACACGCCCCACGGCACCGAGGTGGCCCAGTCCAGGTAATTGCGCGTCACCGCGTATTCCGGCGAACCGGTTTCCAGGATCGACAGTTTGTTCAGTTCTTCATCAATGCGTTTTTTCGCCTGGGCCGGCAGTGTCTTGCCTTCCAGGCGTTGCTCGAACTGCTCGACATCCGCGCTGCGGTCGTCCTTGGTCAGGCCCAGTTCCTGCTGGATGACCTTGAGCTGTTCCTTGAGGAAGAATTCACGCTGGTGCTCACCGATCTTGCGGTTCACCTCGGCGGACAGTTCTTTTTGCAGGCGCGCCACTTCCACTTCTTTGCGCAGCATCGGCAGCACTTTTTCCATGCGCTTGAGCATGGGCACGCAGTCCAGCACTTCCTGCAACTCGTTGCCGGTGGCCGAGGTGAGGGCGGCGGCAAAGTCGGTGAGCGGCGAGGGGTCGTTGGGGCTGAAGCGGTTGAGGTAGTTCTTCAGCTCTTCGCTGTACAGCGGGTTGAGCGGCAGCAGCTCCTTGATCGCGTTGATCAGCGCCATGCCGTAGGCCTTGACCTCATCGGTCGGCTCGCTTGGCTGGTGCGGGTATTCGACTTCCACCAGGTAGGGCGGGCGGTGGTGCTTGAGCCAGGTCTTGATCCGCACGCGGGTCAGGCCCTGGGCAACGAATTGCAGCTTGCCGTTTTCGCGGCTGGCGTGGTGCACCTTCACCAGCGTGCCGTACAGCGGCAGGCTGGAGGTGTCGAAGTGGCGCGGGTCTTCCGGCGGCGTGTCCATGAAGAACAGGGCCAGGGAGTGGTGGTCGGATTTGCTCACCAGCTCCAGCGTCTCGGCCCACGGCTCTTCGTTGACGATTACCGGCAGCACTTGCGCCGGGAAGAAAGGCCGGTTGTGGATCGGGATGATATAGACCTTGTCCGGCAGGTTTTGCCCAGGCAGGGCCAGGCCGGTGTTGGACGAGGCTGCGTGTTCGGCGTTTTCGGGGTCTGCGTAATCGTTGAGGTCGTAATCAGGGGATTCTTGCTGGTCGCTCATGGGGCACCTGCATCAGTAAGTATGGTGCTTAGATGGGGCAGGGGGGCGGTGGTTTCAATGGTGGGGGTCAGATAGCAACATATTGCATGGTATTTGTCGTTATACGGAGAGCTGTGGCTTGCGAGGGGCGTGTGTATTTACATGGCTTTTAGCGGTGTGTGGCGAGGGGGGCCGTGGCGGCCTACGGGCCGACCAGGTTGTTGTTGTTGTTGTTG
>JAFHKH010000345.1 GCA_016937595.1 Pseudomonas cedrina subsp. fulgida
GCCAGGGATTCGGCGGTGGGCGGCGGCGCCGGCAGCAGGCCGCGATGGATCTTTTGCACATGCCACGGCCAGATCAGCGACAGCGCCGGGTGCCACAGGTCCGGCATCAACGTGGTGCGCGCGCTGGTGACGGCTTGTTGATGGACCTGTTGCTGCACGTCGCCCAAGGGTTGTTGCAGGTACAGCGCAGTCAGGTACTGCCAGCGTTCGGTGTGCGGGCAGGTCCAGGACTCCTGGGCCGACATCGCCAGGCCGTTGGCCAGCAGCACGGTATTGGCCGGCTGGTTCAGCCAGCGGCGCAGGTTGGGTTCGGCGTCGAGCAGTTGCTGATGGCGCAGCGGATCATCTTCGCGGGCGATGTGCAGCGCCTTGACCAGCAAGCGTTGCTCGGTCAGCAGTAATTTATAGCCCTGGGATACCCAGATCGGCAGATGCCAGGCCTCAGTCAGGCCGACGCACAGGTCCAGCAGGCGCACGCCGAACAGTTGCTGCTCGACCTCGCGGGCCGGCTGGTTCTTGTGGATAACCCGCAGCTCCCATTCTTCCAGGAGTTTGGGGTAGGCCACCGCCATCGGCCACAGGGGTGAAAGAAACAGCAGGCTGCCCCAATGAATGTCCTGCCACAGCCGCGCCAGGCGGCTGCCAAACAAACCGTTGGCTTGCTGCGAAGCGTGCTGGCTCACCAGCAGCAATTGGCGCAACGCCAGCGGAATCTCGTGGGCCGGTACCGCGGGCAGGCGCGCCAGCAGTTCTTCGGCGCGCTTGAGGCCGAGGCGGTTAAGCGCCACTTCGAGGTTTTCCGCCGGTTCCGCCAGGCTGCCATGGGTGTGGCTGTTGGCCTCGCGCATCACACTGAGCACGAGGGCCGGGCTGTCTTGCATCAGCTCGGCGATATCGCGCAACGAGCTGCGGCTGTCGCGGATGCCTTTGCACACACGGTCGTGGCTGGCCTGGGGAACAGGCAGCAGCACCTCGTCCAGGCGCTTGATCCAGGCGGCGAGGGAGGTGGGTTTTGCAGGTGTGACTGTCGTTTCATTAGCCATGATTGGGGCGCGATCATCGTTTGCTGTCAACACGCCCGGAGCGGGCCGAACTGGCTTTTCGCCTTAACGGGCTATAGTCTGG
Source organism: Pseudomonas cedrina subsp. fulgida (assembly GCA_016937595.1). Taxonomy (GTDB): domain Bacteria; phylum Pseudomonadota; class Gammaproteobacteria; order Pseudomonadales; family Pseudomonadaceae; genus Aquipseudomonas; species Aquipseudomonas fulgida. Next base: position 1,126 of record JAFHKH010000345.1, read on the forward strand.
CGCAGTTTTGCCGATAAGAGGAACAAGAGTTTTTCAGTTCCTCCCAATATGTCCATGAACCCGACGGCGCAAGTACTCATCTCCTATGGCTAAAATTATCGGCATCATCGTCGTCATCGCAAGCGTGCTCGGTGGCTACGTCCTGTCCCACGGTAAAATTGCTGCGCTGATCCAGCCTTTCGAGGTGATGATCATCGGTGGTGCGGCGTTCGGCGCTTTCCTGCAGGCGAACCCTGGCTACATGACCATGCACGTGGTCAAGAAGTCGCTGAGCATGTTCGGTTCGCGCTTCACCCACACCTTCTATCTGGAAGTATTGGGCCTGGTCTACGAGATCCTCAACAAGAGCCGCCGCGAAGGCATGATGGCCATCGAGGCCGACATCGAAGACGCCGCTGCCAGCCCGATCTTCGCCAAGTACCCGGCCGTGCTCAAAGATGAGCGCATGACCGCCTACATCTGTGACTACTTGCGCATCATGTCCTCCGGCAACATGGCCCCCCATGAACTGGAAGGGCTGTTCGACATGGAGCTGTTCAGCCTTAAAGAAGAGCTGGAACACCCTTCGCACGCCGTAACCGGTATTGCCGACGGCATGCCCGGCTTCGGTATCGTCGCGGCGGTACTCGGTATCGTGGTGACCATGGCGTCGCTGGGCGAAGCGACCAGGCCGCCATCGGCATGCACGTGGGTGCGGCATTGGTGGGGACCTTCTTCGGTATTCTCGCGGCCTACGGCTTCTTCGGCCCCCTGGCGACCTCCCTGGCCCATGACGCCAAGGAAGAAATCAACCTGTACGAATCGATCAAGGCCAGCCTGGTGGCGTCCGCTTCCGGCATGCCGCCATCCCTGGCGGTGGAGTTCGGTCGCAAGGTGTTGTACCCCAAGCACCGCCCAAGCTTCGCCGAGCTGGAACAAGCGGTTCGCGGTCGTTAAGCCATGGAAAACAACCAGCCGATAATCATCAAGCGCGTCAAGCGCTTCGCTGCGGGGCACCACGGCGGCGCCTGGAAAATCGCCTTCGCCGACTTCGCCACGGCGATGATGGCGTTCTTCCTGGTGCTGTGGCTGATGTCCACCGCCACGCCGGAACAGAAAATCGCCATCGCCGGCTATTTCAAAGACCCGATCGGCTTTTCGGAGAGCGGCACGCCGTTCGTGATCGACCTGGGCGGTTCGCCGCAGTTGGCCCCGGAGCGCACCATCAACCCGGAAGTGCAGACCGAATCGCCACAGGAAAAAATCCCGATCGAACGCGATACGGTGGAATCGATGGCCGAGCAGGTCGAGCAGGAACGCCTTGAGCTGTTGCTGCAGGAACTGCAGAACAAGGTCGAGGAAAACCCGCAACTGCTGAAGTTCAAGGATCAGATTTCGTTCGAAATCACCCCGGACGGCTTGCGCATCCAGATTACCGACGCCGCCAACCGCCCGATGTTCGACTCCGGCAGCGCGCGCTTGAAACCGTACTTCGAAGACATCCTGCTGGCCATGGCCGACACCATCAAGGCGGTGCCGAACAAGATCAGCATCAGCGGCCATACCGACGCCAAGCCCTACTCGGGCCAGGGCGACTTCGGCAATTGGGAGCTCTCGGCCAACCGCGCCAATGCGGCACGCCGCGCGCTGGTGGCAGGTAGCTACCCGGACCGGCAAGTGGCGCGGGTGGTGGGGTTTGCGTCTTCGCAGCTGTTTGACGCGAAAGACCCATTCAACCCGATCAATCGGCGCATCGACATCGTGGTGCTGACCAAAAAAGCCCAGCGTGCGATCGAAGGCGACCAGCCGCCGCCACCGCAGCCGACCCCAGGCGCGGGCGCGCCAGGCGAAGTGCCCGCCGACCCGAACGCCATTCCCCCCGGGCAGGAGCCGTTGCCGGCGCATGAACTGCGCCAAAAGCTGAACCTGTTTGATGATGGTGGGGTGAAGGATCCTACGGTGCCCAGCACCGGCTCGTAAGCCGTAGAAGGGCCTCCTGTGGCGAGCGAGGCAAGCCCCAATGCCGATCAGTTAAGCAAACGCAATGCTCAGAGCAACGAAGATCAAATGTGGGAGCGAGCTTGCTCGCGAAAGCAGTG
>JAFHKH010000346.1 GCA_016937595.1 Pseudomonas cedrina subsp. fulgida
GTGATCGGGTTTAGTAGCCCATGGTTCAACCTAACAAGTGCACAAGCTTCATCGATCAGACATTGCCGTCTGCGCTCGATGGTGGCTGTGCGCAGGGCGCCTTCGGGCGCGCCGGTTTTGTTAGGTTCCACCGGTCTACTAACCTGCGTACAGCTACCGCCCTATTGTTTAGTAGCGATCGGGTAGTGGCCTCAAGCAAGGAACTTAACAATGGCTACTGATCCAACCGCCCTCTTCAGCGTCGCGCCCAACGCCAGCAACGAAACCCTCATCACCAACAGCTACGAAACCTTCAACTCCGTCAGCACCCTGCTGCTCGACCTGTCCGAAGACCTGTCCGGCAAACACCGCGACATCGCCCTGGCCATCCACCAATTGAGCGAACTGGGCGTACTGCTCACCGCCAGACTTCTGGACCGCGAAGCGCCCTGCTCCAACTGAGCATAAGCCTTTCGCTCATCCGCTTGATTGGCCGCCGAGTCGTCGTAAGCTATATACAACGACTCGCGCTTGATGCCTTCCAGACTTTCTGCGGTAGTACCGCAGCGCCCACTCAGTGCGTGACTGTATTCAATCGACTACAAACCCGACGCCCTGGTAAGTGCCTTCGACCACAACAAATACACGCCATCGATCAATTCCTGGGCGATAGCCTGCTGCTGGACTGGATCGCGAAGAATATTCAGGTCAGGTCCTTTCGGGTTTCTGAAATTGAGATTTTGAGTTGGATAACGCCAAAAGAAATCATCAGCTTCGCCAGCACTCTTTGGTAGCTGGCGACTCAGCTCCATCAACGCTTCGCCCCCGCCTTCACGCTCGTCATCAATCGTGTGATACCCAAAATATAGAAAATGATCCAACTCAATATAAGCGTATCCCGGTACCACGCCCAGAGCATAATACAGACCGAAGTGTCGGTTCCCCTTCGATTTGAAGTAGTAATTACGAATGCTGTCGATGTTTGCCGTGTCATCTGGCGTCGGCATTTGCGGGTAGGTTGCGTTCTGGTAGGTACGCATGCGCTGCCATAGCTCAGCCTGCAATTCCACTTGCACTTCCTTGTAGGCACGCTCGATATCGGCTACGAGCAGGAGGTTGTCACCCTCCCTGAGTCTTTTCTTCAACTCTTCCATGTATTTCCCGCCTTGGTCAGTGGATGTCAGCCTTTGCAGCAATTCGATGTATTGGAAGATAGCCTCACGCAAGCCAGCTTCGCGGGCTACCAAAGGTATGCAGCGTTCCAACCAGCGGATGATGTCGGTTTCATAACTTATGAGTTTGACATCCAGGTCTTTTTTACTGTGCTGCGCCGGCTCGGAACCGTCCAATGTGAGGTATAGGTTCCACGTTTCCTGGTAGCCCTCACGTTTGACCAGTTGCTCGTAACGGTAAAGCTGCTCGTACGCGTCGCGAGCGTAAATTTTGTTTTCAAGGACGATGGCTTGGCCCTGATCATTGCGAACGAACACGTCGATGCTTTTGTATTCGGCATGCACGCTTGCGCCGGCGACATCAAATCCTTCGACACTCATTACTTCCAGAAATTGACTGAGTAAACCAGTACCACAACCGTGCGATCCCTTGGGATCGAGCAGGTGAGCAAGGAACCGGGAATGCAAATAGACTTCGTCACTGTTGGTTCGCAGCACCGAGAACAAGTTAAAGCCCGGCTCTTGGTGATAACTCGCCCTCAACAGGGCGGTATCGTGAAACAGATCGCTCATTCATACATCCTTGTTGGCAATTTTGTGGAGGGCAGCAGACGTCACTTTGACGCTTTGGTGAGAATACGCAAGTCCATTACCCCTAGGCCTTTTCCCGTCGCAAGCCACCTACAACGACGAGGAGATCCGTTGATGGCTTTGGTGGATTCCAGACTCAACACAACCTTCGGTTTGCCGCCCGCGCGCTTGAGTTCTCTGTGCCTATCCAGTCATAGGGCCACTCCCCACAGCGGAACGTTTATCGGAAGAGCACCAGATGCTTTCCGAAAGAATGGTATGCTGCAACCGGCAAATCCACCGGCAATTATTTTGCTTTCCAACGTAAAAACCCTTTTAAACATTGGGCTCAAAATAGGCATCGAACCGGCAAATGATAAATCTGACTCCGTTCATCACTCAAGACTCCGCCCCAGGGGATCTGCAGGATGCTGTCGTTGAATTGGGACGATTGGATGCGGCATTGAACGCAAATATTCCTACGCCACTCAGGCGCCCAATGACGGTTCTTTTGAGAGCGGTCAATTCTTTTTATAGCAATAGAATCGAGGGGAACCCTACCCATCCTGCGGAAATCCTGCACGCCCAAGAAGTAGCGAACGACAATAAGCTTAGCGACGAATTGTTGGAGATAAAGCGTCATATAGAAGTACAGAAGCACCTTGCACTTGAACCTATCGACAAACTGGAAATCTGCAAAAAAGAGTACCTGCTTAAAATTCACAAAGAATTTTACGATGGCATACCTGAAAAGTTCCTAGACATAGAAAACACTGACGACAGTGAGACATTGCGAATCATCCCTGGGCAATTCAGAACTTCAGGAGTCAAGGTGGGGAAACATATCCCTCCTGCCGCCGATCAAATCAACTCCTATATAAACTGGTTTGAAAACTCCTTCAGACTAGACAGACTTTTCGGAATAAGCCCTATCCTCGCTGCTGCCGGCGCTCACCATCGATTAATGTGGATCCATCCTTTTCTAGATGGCAATGGAAGAACCGGACGTCTTTTTACAGACCAATATCTACGGGCATCTGGGCTTGGCGGTTATGGCTTATGGTCAATGAGCCGAGGCTTTGGCCGAGATGTCGAAGCTTACTATGCAGCGCTGAAGGCAGCAGACCACCCACGCAAAGGTGATTTGGACGGAAGAGGTCAACTTTCCGACTCAGGCCTCCTTAATTTCACTAGATATTTTATTGAAACCGCCTTGGATCAAGTCAAATATTTTAGTTCTCTGCTTGAGCCTCATAGACTCACCCAAAGAATTGATATTTATTTTGAGATGCGAAAACGTGGAGCCTTAACCAACAGCAAGGGCGACGTTCTACCTGCCCTTAGAATAGAGGCGCGTGACATATATAAATCATTGCTATATCACGGTGACAAGCAACGATCTGAAATACAAGAAATGTTGGGGCTAAGCGAACGCAGTGTCAGAACAATTTTGGCACAGATGGCGGAAGAACGTCTGATCACGTCAGACCCTCGAAAACCCATTTCTTTAAGCCTATCACCTAACTCAATCGAACTATTGTTCCCTCACCTTTGGTAATTTACCGCTCTCTCCCACGTGTGCTTAATAACCAAGGCGGCACCGTCGTACTGGCCGGAGCATTCCTCGGGTGTCACCGTGCTCAGCCAGGCCGGTACCGATCAGAAAGTGCGCAGTCTGGTCTATGTCGCCGCCTTCGCCAGGACGCCGGCCAGCCCGGCAAAGGTCTGGTTAAAAGCGGACTATCAGCCCTTCAACTCCCCCGCCCGATTACTCGCCGCGTCGTCGTAAGCCACATACATCGACTCGGCGATCTGGCTTTTGATGGCTTTGGTGGACTCAAGGCCCAGCACGAACCCCTCGGCTTTACCGCCGGCGCGGTTGAGCTCTTCGTGGGTGGAAGCGCCGGTGATGGCGTCGAGCAGTTTGAGGGCGTGAGGGCCTACGCCTTTGGGCAGGGAGATTTGGTCGATGGACATTGCGGCACCTTTTAAGAAATGGAGTCGGTAGCGCGTGAACCACTGCCGGGGCTGGCATGGTAGACCGGTTGCGCAAGAAAGGGGCCGCTTTCGGCAAATAGGCAGCAAGCGCGCGGCGGCGCGGCGTCAAACAGGCGTTCGCCGCTGGTGTCGGCACATAACTTGCTGTTCCTCCAGCCATCCCTTGGCTGGACGTCCCCATGTTGCACTCCCACCTCACCACCCTCAATGCGGTCTCGCTGGTACTCAGCACGTTCGAGGCGCAAGGCTGGCCCGCCGCGACGCTGCTGGCCGGCAGCGGTATCTGCGCGGCGACTTGAGCCGTGCCGACACACGCATCGCCACGCATCAGGAAATGCAAGTGTGTGCCAACGCCGTGGCGTTGCAGCGCGATATCGGCCTGAGCGTGGGCCGGCGAATGCATGTTTCGTCCTACGGCATGCTCGGCTATGCCCTGCTCACCAGTGCCACTTTCGGTGACGCTTTGCGCCTGGCTCTGCGTTATCCGGCGCTGCTGGGAACACTGTTCGAGCTGAGCCTTGAGGAGGACGGCGAACAAGTCTGGTTTACCGCCGGCGACTACCGCGAGGACCCGGCGCTCACCACGTTCAATGTGGAGCTGTGCCTGGCGTCGTTGAAGGTCATCTGCGACGACTTGCTCGGCCATCCGCTGCCGTTGCTGGGCACCCGCTTTGAGTACGATGTGCCGGATTATCGCGCGCGCTACGCCGAGTGTTTCGACTGCCGTTGCAGTTCCAGGCCACAAGCAACGCGTTTGCCTTCGACAAGCGGTGGCTCGAACAACCTTTGCCACTGGCCGACGCCGTCACCCACCAGGCCATGGCCGAGCGCTGTCGCAAACAGAACACCGAATTTACCGGGCGCGAGGCCTGGCTGGGGCGCATCCGCCAGGTGCTGGCGGGGCAACTGCACGCCGCACCTGGGCTGGACGGGCTGGCCGCTCAAATGAACTGCTCGGCGCGCACCCTGCGTCGACATTTGCATGAGCTGGGCTGCAGCTACCAGGAACTGCTCGACGAGCTTCGTTTCGAGCGCGCCAAGCAATTGCTGGCCGAAGACCACTGGCCAATCCATCGAATCGCCGAAACCCTGGGTTTCAGCGAGACCGCAAGCTTCAGACACGCCTTTGTGCGCTGGAGTGGCGTCGCGCCGAGCCGATATCGCGGGTAACGCCCCATAAAGGGTCGAATTACGGACAAACACTTTGGCCATATCTATCCCCTTTTGGCCGCTCCCGACGTTCTCAAAAACCGCGCCCACCGCAAGACTGCATGCACCGATACAGCCTGCGGAGAACAACAACATGCTGACGATCTACTCCGATGATCACCACCTGCACCACGGCCGCTGTGAACTGATGGACGGGCAACTGATGCCCTGCTTTGAAATGCCCTCGCGTGCCGACCATGTGCTGCAACGGGTCAAGAACCGTGCACTGGGCCCGGTGCAGGCGCCGCAGGACTTTGGCCTGGCACCGCTGCAACGCATTCACAGCCGCGACTATCTCGACTTTTTCCAGGGGGCCTGGGCGCGCTGGACCGAGTTCGGCCAGGACGGCGACCTGCTGCCCTACACCTGGCCCGCGCGTACGCTGCGAGCGGTATTGCCCACCAGCCTGCACGGCCAGTTGGGCTATTACAGCTTCGACGGCGGCGCACCGATTACCGCCGGCACCTGGCAAGCGGCCTACAGCGCGGCGCAGGTTGCCCTCACCGCCCAGGCCGCCGTCCAGCAAGGCGCACGCAGCGCCTTCGCCCTGTGCCGCCCGCCCGGGCATCATGCCGCCGGTGACCTGATGGGCGGTTATTGCTACCTCAATAATGCCGCCATCGCCGCTCAGGCTTTCCTCGACCAGGGCCACACAAAGGTCGCGATCCTGGATGTGGATTACCACCATGGCAACGGCACCCAATCGATTTTCTACGAGCGCAACGACGTACTGTTCACTTCGATCCACGGGCACCCGGAAGCGGAGTTTCCGTTTTTCCTGGGGTATGCGGACGAGCTGGGGGAAGGCGCCGGGGCAGGCTTCAACTTCAACTACCCGCTGCCGGCAGGCACCGGCTGGCAAGCCTGGAGCGCCGCGCTTGAACAAGCCTGCGCAGAGATCGAGCGCTATGGCGCCGACATCATAGTGGTCTCCCTGGGTGTGGACACGTTCAAGGACGACCCGATTTCGCAATTCAAGCTCGACAGCCCGGACTACCTGGCCATGGGCGCCCGCATCGCCGGTCTGGGCAAACCCACGCTGTTCGTGATGGAAGGCGGCTACGCGGTGGAAGAAATCGGCATCAACGCCGTCAACGTTCTCGAAGGTTTTGAAGGGGTAGCCCAATGAACATGCTCAAGTCACTCGTGCTCTGCGCGGCCGTTGCCAGTGGCATGGCCCACGCCGAGGAGAAAACCCTCAAGGTCTATAACTGGTTCGACTACATCACGCCCAAGGCCCTGGAAGACTTCAAGGCGCAAAACCCTGCGATCAAGCTGGTGTACGACATCTTCGATACCAACGAAGCGCTTGAAGCCAAGCTGCTCACCGGCAACGCCGGCTACGACGTGGTGGTGCCGTCCAACGTATTCCTGGCCAAACAGATTGAAGCCGGGGTGTTCCAACCCCTGGACCGCAGCCAGTTGCCGAACTGGAACCACCTTGACCCCAAGCTGATGAAGCTGATCGAGGCCAACGACCCCGGCAATAAATTCGCCGTGCCCTACATGTACGGCACCATCCTGATCGGCTTCAACCCGGCCAAGGTCAAGGCCGCGCTGGGCGCCGACGCGCCGGTCGACAGCTGGGACCTGATCTTCAAGGAAGAGAACATCAGCAAGCTCAAACAGTGCGGCGTGGCGCTGCTCGATTCGCCCTCGGAAATCCTGCCCCTGGCGTTGCAACACCTGGGCCTGGACCCCAACAGCAGCAACCCCAAGGACTACGCCAAGGCCGAGGCGCTGTTGATGAAAATCCGCCCTTACATCACTTACTTCCACTCCTCCAAGTACATGGCCGATATCGCCAACGGCGACATTTGCGTGGCCATCGGTTACTCCGGCAGCTTTTCCCAGGCCGCCAACCGCGCCAAGGAAGCCAACAACGGGGTCACCGTGGACATGCGCCTGCCCAAGGAAGGCGCGCCGATCTGGTTCGACATGCTCGCCATCCCCAAGGGAGCCAGCAACCCGCAGGACGCCTACACCTTTATCAACTACCTGCTGCAACCGCAGGTGATCGCGCCGATCAGCGATTTTGTCGGCTACCCCAACCCCAACAAGGACGCCACCGACCAGGTTGCCCCGTCGATTCGCAACAACCCCAACCTGTACCCGACCGAGGCAGCCATGGCCACGCTCTATACCCTCAAGCCCCTGGGCCGTGATGCCGAACGCGCACGCACGCGGGCGTGGACGAAGATCAAGTCGGGCAGATAAGTACCGGCCCTCTCGCAGCCTCGCCGGGGCTCGACAGCTCTGTAGTGAGCGGGCTTGCCCTAATGCCGTTCAGTTAAGCTAAACGCAATGCTCAAAGCAATGAAGATCAAATGTGGGA
>JAFHKH010000347.1 GCA_016937595.1 Pseudomonas cedrina subsp. fulgida
ATGCAGTCTGTCAGTTGATGAATAAGTCGACTGATCCACCGCTTTCGCGAGCAAGCCCGCTCCCACATTTAATGTTCATTGCTTCTTAAAATCCTTCTTAAGCAAAATCCGCAGCACTCCCCGCTCAATCCCCACCCAACTTCTGATAACGTGCGTCTATCGATTGCAGCCGGTATGCTTGGCCCGCAACCTCATGGACGCTCGCTATGACCCTTACAGAATTACGCTACATCGTTACCCTCGCCCAAGAGCAGCACTTCGGCCACGCGGCCGAGCGTTGCCACGTCAGCCAGCCGACGCTGTCGGTGGGCGTGAAGAAACTTGAAGACGAACTCGGTGTGCTGATTTTCGAGCGCAGCAAGAGCGCCGTGCGCCTGACCCCGGTGGGCGAAGGCATTGTGGCCCAGGCCCAGAAGGTGCTCGAGCAGGCGCAAAGCATTCGCGAGCTGGCCCAGGCCGGCAAGAACCAGTTGACCGCACCGCTGAAAGTCGGCGCCATCTACACCGTCGGGCCGTACCTGTTCCCGCACTTGATCCCGCAACTGCACCGCGTCGCGCCGCAGATGC
>JAFHKH010000348.1 GCA_016937595.1 Pseudomonas cedrina subsp. fulgida
CTGTCGGCGCCTGATCCACGCCTTCGCGAGCAAGCCCGCTCCCACAGGGGGAATGCATTTCAACTGTGGGAGCGGGCTTGCCTCGCGAAAGCGGGATCAGGGTTTGTCCTGCTCCCTGGGCCAACTCAGGCTGAAGCACGCCCCACCGAGGTTATTGCTCTTACTGATCAACGCCCGCCCGCCATGCCAATGGATAATCCGCCGCACAATCGACAACCCCAGGCCATGCCCGCCAGAGGCGCGCGTGCGGCTGTCGTCCAGGCGCAGGAACGGCGTGAAGATGCGCTCCCAGGCACTTTCCGGCACGCCCGGGCCGTCGTCTTCCACATCGATGCGGCAACGCACCTGGCCCACCTGGTAACTGATCAAGACCTGCCCTTGGGCGTGGCGCATGGCATTGCTCACCAGGTTCTGCAGGGCACGGTGCAGGTAACGCGGCTCGGCGTCGACCCAGGCGTCGTCCCAATGCGCCGAAGACAGGCAGATACCTCGGGCCACCTTGACCTGCGCACGCAGTGGCGATAATTCGCCGATCACCTGATCAAGCAGCGCACTGAGGTCGACCCGCTGGAAATTCAGCGCCGGCGAGCCTTGTTCCAGACGCGCGTAGGTGAGCATTTCGTCGACCAGGCCGTCGAGGTCCTGGATATCGCTGTCCATGCCTTCCAGGTATTTGCGCCGCGTCTCGGCGGTGGTGGCCTCGCCGACCATCTCCAGGCCGAAACGCAGGCGCGCCACCGGCGTGCGCAGTTCATGGGACACCGCGCGCACCAGTTCGCGCTGGATCGCCAGCAACTGCTGCAGGTGCTCGGCCATGCCATTGAACGCTGCGGCCAGGCGCCCTACCGAGTCGGCGCCGCGCGCCGGTACGCGAACTTCCAGGTTGCCCTGGGCGATACGGGTGGCGGCGCCCTCCAGGCCCTTCAAGCGGCGCTCCAATTGGCGCACCAACAAGTAAACGATCAACCCGATCAGCGTGAGCCCGATCAAGGCGATCAGGATCAGCCATTGCGCCGGGTAAGGGTTCATCTGATACAGCGGGCCGATTTCCAGCACCCACGGCGTACCGACCATGCCGGCAAACACGCGGATCGAATCGCCTCCCTTGCCCAGGGCCATCACCGTATCGCCTTCCGCGACACGGCGGCGCTGGTCCTCGTCCATATCGGCCTGGTCGAGGGGCATCAGGTGCATGTCAAAGCCAAACCCCTTGGCTTCTTTTATATCCGCCAGGCGCTGTGGCTGCTCGGCGACCGGGAAGCGCACCAGTTCGTCGGCCAGCAAGTAGATCGTCGCCCGCGCCAACTGTTCGCTGATCTGCTGCACCTCACCCTCGAGCACAAGCGGCTCCTGGCCACCGACCCATCGCAGCACCCGCGCCGCGTGAGGCCCGGTCTGCTCCACCAGCACCTGGCCGCGTTGCAGGCGAGTGCGCTGGCTCAGGTCCAGTGGTGTATCGGCCAGGGCACGCAATTGCAGCGGAATGCCCAGCAAGCGCTCCCACACGGCCAGGGCGCGTTGGCGTTCGATGGGGCTCATGGGTTGCAAGTTGTCGCCCATCAAGGCAAAGGTGCCGTGGGCCAGGCGCTCGCGGTATTGGCCGCTGCGCACTTCGTTGAGCAGGTGCAACGCCAGCACACCGAGCAGCGCCACGAGGATCAACGCGGCACACATGCCACCGTAGATACGCAGGAAGATCGAGTTCACAGCGGCATGTCGGCGCAGGCTTCGGGGACGAACAGGTAGCCTTTGCTGCGGATGGTCTTGATCAGGCGCGGGTGGATCGGGTCGTCGCCGATTTTCGGGCGAATCCGTGAGATGCGCACATCGATGGAGCGGTCCTGGCCGTCATAGCCGATGCCGCGCAGGGCAATGAAGATCTCTTCGCGAGAGAGGATGCGCCCGGCATTTGCCACCAGCAGCCACAGCAGGTCGAATTCGGCGCTGGTCAGTTCGATAGCGGCGTTGTTCAGCCAGGCTTCGCGCAGGGCGTTGTCCACCACCAGCGGGCCGAACCGCAGCCGGCGCTGATTGACCCCGGCCACGGGCTCCCCCGGTTCGCTGCGGCGCAGCAAGGCCTGGATGCGCGCCAGCAGCAAACGCGGGCGCACGGGTTTGCACACATAGTCGTCGGCCCCCATGTCCAGGCCCAGCACCTGGTCCATGTCGTCGGTGCGCGCGGTGAGCATCAGGATCACACCGTCATAGCGTTCACGCACTTTGCGGCAAATGCTCAAGCCGTCTTCGCCGGGCAGC
>JAFHKH010000349.1 GCA_016937595.1 Pseudomonas cedrina subsp. fulgida
GCCGTCTTCGCCGGGCAGCATCAGGTCGAGGACGACCAGGTTGAAGACTTCACGCCCCAGCAGGCGATCCATCTGCTCGGTGTTTGGCACCGCACGGGCACGGTAGCCCTTGGAGTTGAAGAAACGCTCCAGCAGGCTGCTCAGCCCCGGATCGTCATCAACGATGAGAATTTTTTCGCCTTCAGCAGTTTGTGCAGTGCTGCTCATTGGATGCTCCTCTTATCTCGGCGCGCATTATGGCCTAGCTGCCGTTATACGCACCGTGTGCATTGTTAGCAGATTTTTCCTCTGCTGCCAGCGAACCCGCGCCCTACAACCGTTGGCGCAATCCCCCCAAGAGCAGAACGCTGGTTATAATGCGCCGCCATCGTGCAGGGCAACGTCAGATCGTTACCGCTTGATGCCGAGGTTTTTTTCACCCGCTTGTCGCGTTTTTTTCGATTTCGAGGGTCAACAGGCTGCCTCTTGACCCAGGCAGCGGCGCCGGTCGGGCCGCTCAACCAGCCTCCCAAGGCCTTGTTTTCCGGGCCTGCGAGCTGCTTTTCAGAATTTCAGGTGGTTTTATGGACAGCATCAACAGCCGCATCGCCGAGGAACTCGGCGTACGCCCACAACAGGTCGAAGCGGCCGTCGCTCTACTGGATGAAGGCTCCACGGTGCCCTTCATCGCCCGTTACCGTAAGGAAGTGACCGGCAGCCTCGACGACATCCAACTGCGTCACTTGGAAGAGCGCCTGCGCTACCTGCGAGAACTCGACGAACGGCGTATCAGCATCCTCGCCAGCATCGAGGAGCAGGGCAAGCTGACCCCACAGCTTGAGCGCGACATCAAACTCGCCGACACCAAGACCCGTCTCGAAGACCTGTACCTGCCGTACAAGCAAAAACGTCGCACCAAGGGCCAGATCGCCCTGGAAGCCGGCCTGGGCGAGCTGGCGGACGGCCTGTTCAACGACCCGTCGCTGAACCCGGAGACCGAAGCCGCACGTTTCATCGACGCAGAAAAAGGCGTCGCCGACGTCAAGGCTGCCCTTGAAGGCGCCAAGTACATCCTCATGGAGCGCTTCGCCGAAGACGCCAGCCTGCTGGAAAAACTGCGCACCTACCTCAAGCAGGAAGCCATCCTCAGTGCCCGCGTCATCGCCGGCAAAGAGGAAGAAGGCGCCAAGTTCCGCGACTATTTCGAACACGACGAACCGCTCAAGAGCATGCCGTCCCACCGTGCGCTGGCCATTTTCCGTGGCCGCAACGAAGGCATTCTCAGCTCCGCACTGAAGGTCGGTGACGAGTTACCGGGCACAATGCACCCGTGCGAAGGCATGATCGGTCAACAATTCGGCATCCAGAATCAGAACCGTCCTGCGGACAAGTGGCTCAGTGAAGTCGTGCGCTGGACCTGGAAAGTCAAGCTCTACACCCACCTTGAGACCGACCTGCTCGGCGAGCTGCGTGACAGCGCCGAAACCGAGGCGATCAACGTCTTCGCCCACAACCTGCACGACCTGCTGCTGGCCGCGCCGGCGGCCGCGCGCCACACTGGGCCTCGACCCGGGCCTGCGCACCGGCTGCAAGGTCGCCGTGGTCGACGCCACCGGCAAGCTGCTCGACCACGCCACGGTGTATCCGCACGTGCCGCACAACAAAT
>JAFHKH010000035.1 GCA_016937595.1 Pseudomonas cedrina subsp. fulgida
CGAAGGCGTCAGATCAGACAACGGCGCTTTAAAGTCTGCGCCACACGCTGGCCAACCAAGGCTGCTGCTCCCGCGGCAACCCCGCCGGCCGGTAGTAATGCTCCAACTCCACAAACCCCGCTGCCGTCAGCAGCGCCTGCCATGCCGCAAGGTCGTGATAAGACCCATACCTCGGCCCGTTCCAGCTTCCTGATTGTCCCCGCGCGGATTGGAGCTGAACAATACCCCTCCAGGCTTCAACGCTTCATTGAGCTGCTTGAGCACACGCGGCAATTCCTGCCTGGGAATATGAAACAGCACGGCATTGGCAAAGATCCCGTCAAAGCGTTCGGCGGGCAGGTCGAGCTTGAGGAAGTCCTGCTGCAGCACCTCACACTCACTGTCCTCGCGCGCCATCTGCGCAAACCGCTCCGAGCCGTCCAGGCCCACGGCGATATGCCCCATGCGCGTGAAGGTCTGCAAATCGCGCCCGGGCCGCAACCGAAATCCAGCACGGTAAACGGCGGCGCACCCTGGATATGCCGCAGCAGCGCATCGATGTTCTGGCTCACATCGTGATCGCGAGTGCCTTCGCGGAAGTCCTCGGCCACCTTGTTGTAGTGGCCGAGGGTGGTGGAGGTGATTTGATTCAGGTCGTCGGGCTTGAGGGTCATGACAGGCGATACCGGGATTCTTCGATGGCCCGACTATACCCCACCGATCGGTCCCCCGCTCTGCGTGGGAATGCAGCCTTGGACGCTCTGCGTCTGCGTTGAAAGTCGTGACGCGGAGCGTCACATGAGGCATTCCCACGCGGAACGTGGGGACGATCCTGGCGTCAGCGTTTATTGAGCACCCGCGCCAGTCGGTCGCCACCCAACTGAATCATCGCCACCAGCACCACCAGCAGCACGATCACCGTGAGCATGATCTGCGTATCAAAGCGCTGGTAGCCGTAGCGGTAGGCAATGTCGCCCAAGCCGCCCGCGCCGATTGCCCCGGCCATGGCGGACGAATTGATCATGGTCACCAGGGTGATGGTGAATCCACCGACAATCCCCGGCAGCGCTTCCGGCAACAGCACATGCCAGATGATGTGCCAGCGCCGGCAGCCCATGGCCTGCGCGGCTTCGATCAGGCCGTGGTCGACTTCGCGCAAACTCACTTCGGCGATGCGCGCGAAAAACGGCGTGGCGGCGATGGTCAGTGGCACCACGGCGGCCCATACGCCATAAGTGGTGCCGACGATCAGCCGGGTAAACGGGATCAACGCCACCATCAGGATCAGGAACGGAATCGAGCGGAACAGATTGACGAACGCCCCCAGCACGCGGTTCAACGCCGGCGCCTGATAAATGCCGCCCTTGCCGCTGGTGACCAGGCACACCGCCAGCGGAATCCCCACCAGCAACGCGATCAGCGACGACACGCCGACCATCAACAAGGTGTCGATGGCGCCCTGCACTAAACGATCAAACCACATAGCCCAGCACCTTTGCCTGTTGCGCCCAGTTGCCGGCACGGTCGCGCAGCTCTTCGCCGCTGTGGGGCGAGCCACTCACGGCCAGCAGCAATTGCCCCAGGGCATGCCCCTGGATGCGTTCCACGCCGCCTTGCAGCAAGCGCACGCGGCCGCCGAGCGCGCTGAACAGTGCCGCCAGGTCCGGCTCTTCGGTATCGCTGCCGGTAAATTGCAGGCGCAACACCACTGCCGCCTCGGGCGACAAAGGCGTGGCCTGCAACCGGCTTTGCAGCTCATCCGGCAGCCCGGGCTGCAGCGGTGCCAGCAGGGTTTTGCTGACCTCGTGCCGTGGGTTGCCGAACACCTGCCACACCGGGCCTTGCTCGACGATACGCCCGTGCTCCAGCACCACCACGCGGTCGCAGATGTCGCGGATCACCGCCATCTCATGGGTGATCAGCACGATGGTCAGGCCCAGGCGTTGGTTGATCTCGCGCAGCAGCCCGAGGATCGACTGCGTGGTCTCGGGGTCCAGCGCTGAAGTGGCCTCGTCGCACAGCAGAATCTGTGGGTCGTGCACCAGCGAACGCGCGATGCCCACGCGTTGTTTCTGGCCGCCGGAAAGCTGCGCCGGGTAGGCCTTGTGCTTGTCCTGCAGCCCGACCAGTTCCAGCAGCTCTCGCACCTTTTGCTCACGTTGCGGCTTGGGCACGCCAGCGACCTTGAGCGGCAACTCGACGTTCTGCCACACGGTCTTGGCCGACATCAGGTTGAAGTGCTGGAAGATCATGCCGATGCGCCGTCGCAGCGCCACCAAGCGGTCCTCGTCGTACTCGCCGATGTCCACTTGATCGATCAGCACCCGGCCGCTGCTGGGTTGTTCCAGGCGGTTGATGGTGCGGATCAGCGACGACTTGCCGGCGCCGCTGCGGCCGATGATGCCGAATACTTCGCCGCGCTGGATCGCCAGGTCGATGCCTTGCAGGGCGTGCACGGCGCCGTCATAGGTCTTGCCCAGGTTGATAAAACGCACATGGGCCCGGTTCAAGTCAGGGTGCAGTTCGGTCTGGTCGGCGCCCCTGGGCGGTGAACCCAGGTCGCGCAACAGGGCAGTGGCGGCGCTCATTGTTTAGTGTCCCAGCCGACTTGGTAGAGCTTGCCGAGGGATTTATCCAGCGCGGCGCGCACCACGGGAGAGTGCTGGTAGATATCGACGAACTTGATCACCCGTGGGTCGGTTTTGCTTTTTGGCTGGATCACGAACTGGATCACATATTCCGGGTGATCGAGGCCGTCGAACAGCAGCGCCGACTCGGCGTCGAAGGTCTTGGACAGGCGGATATACGCCGGGTAGCCCTGGACCAGGTCGGCATCGTCATAGGCGCGCACCAGTTGCACGGCCTCCACCTGCAAAATCTTGATCTTCTTCGGGTTGCTGACGATGTCTTCTTCGGTGGCCTTGTAGCCCACGCCCGGCTTGAGCGTAATCAGCCCGGCCTTGGCCAACAGTTGCAGGCCGCGCCCGCTGTTGATCGGGTCGTTGGCAATCGCCACGCTGGCGCCTTGGGGCAGGTCGTCGATGCGCTTGTACCGCTTGGAATACAGGCCCACGTTGTTGATGATGCCTGGCGCGTACGGCACCAAGTCAAAGCCGGCGGCGGCCTTGGCGTTTTCCAGGAACGGGATGTGCTGGAAGTAGTTCACGTCGATATCACCGGCGGCCAGGCTGACGTTGGGCGCGATCCAGTCGGAGAACTCCACCAGCTCGACCTTCAGGCCTTGTTTGCCGGCTTCTTCCACGGCGGCTTCCAACGGAATGGCGAAGGCGGCGGTGGTGCCGATTTTGAGGGGGGCGTCGGCGGCGAATACCGTCGAGCTGAATAACCCGAACGCCAGAGCCAGGGCCTTGACTGGGTGGGAGAGCAGCGTCTGTTTCATGATGGGTTTCCAGTCATAAAGTGTCGGTAAGCACAAGACAGTCAACTGTGGGAGCTGGCT
>JAFHKH010000350.1 GCA_016937595.1 Pseudomonas cedrina subsp. fulgida
GAAGGCGGTGTGTCAGTTGGCACATTACTCACTGACCCACCGTATTCGCGAGCAAGCCCGCTCCCACATGGGCGCTGCGCCAGCCTTCAGACACGCAAGCCTTGCGCCTCCACCCGATCCCTGCCCGCCTGCTTGGCCAGGTAGACCGCTGAGTCGGCGCGCAGCAGCAAGCCATCGACCCCCTCGTCGACCCGCCAACTGGCCACGCCAAAGCTGGCGGTCACAATGCCGACCGGCTCCATCGGTGCGTTGCGCAGCGACGACCACAACTCCATCGCCAGAATGTAGGCCTGCGCGCCATCGGTATGCGGGCACAGCACCATGAATTCCTCACCGCCCAGGCGGCAGAACACATCGGTGCGGCGCAGGCGCTGGCTGATGCGTTTGCACAACTCCTGCAATACCCCGTCGCCGACGGCATGCCCATGCCTGTCGTTGATGCGCTTGAAGTGATCGATATCCAGCATGATCAACGACAAGGCCCCCGACGTGCGGTTGAGCCGCACCATTTCGATCTTGAGCCGATCCTGGAAATAGCGGCGGTTGTGAATCCCGGTCAGCGAGTCGGTGATGGAGAGCGCGCGCAGCTCTTCTTCCACCCGTTTGAGATCGGAAATATCCGACACGTAGCCATGCCACAACGTACCGCCCGCGGGTAACTCTTCCGGAGTCGCTTCGCCGCGAATCCAGCGCAGGCCGCGTTGCGGCAACAGCACCCGATACTCTTCGCGCCAATGGCTCAACTGCAGCGCCGACAAGCGGATCGAGGCACGCACCCGATCCGCATCCAGCGGATGAATACGCTCAAAAACCTTCTTTGCGTCCTGTTGCAATACACCGGGATCGATTTCATAAATGTCACGCATGCCGTTGCTGGCATAGATGAACTTCCAGTTGTCCCTGGGTTCCAGGGTGAACTGGAAGATACCGCCGGGCACATGGGCGCTGAGCTTTTTGAGCAGGCGGTCCCTGGCGGCCAAGGCTTCGTAGGCACGCTTCTGCTCGGTTATGTCCAGGTAGATCGCCAGGTGGCCGATCCACAACCCATGGTCGTCGAGCAACGCCGTGGCCAGCATGTTCACCGTCAATTGGCTGCCATCCTGGCGGATCACGCTCCATTCACGGGCTTCGTGCTGGTTGTCCGGGTTTTCCACGAGCATCGCCTGGCTCGCGGGAATCCGCTTGCCCAGGGCCACACTCAGGCTGGTGGAACGCGCTTCCAGTTCCGACGCGACGTGCAGCCTTTCCAGGGTATGGAGGCCCACCACTTGCTCGGCCTTGAAGCCCAGCA
Organism: Pseudomonas cedrina subsp. fulgida; assembly: GCA_016937595.1. Lineage (GTDB taxonomy): Bacteria > Pseudomonadota > Gammaproteobacteria > Pseudomonadales > Pseudomonadaceae > Aquipseudomonas > Aquipseudomonas fulgida. Next base: position 1,292 of record JAFHKH010000350.1, read on the forward strand.
TCTGCTCGGCGCCAGCGTTGAAAGTGTTGATGACACCGCGCAAATCGGTGGCAATGATCGCAACCTGGGTGGCCGCATTGAGCACGCTGCGCAACTGGCCATGGGCACCGCGCAACTCCTGTTCGCGCAGACGCAGTTGCACGGTACGTTGCTCCACCAGTTTCAACGCGCGCTGGCGTTGGCTTACAAGCACATACAGCAAGGCGCTGAGCAGCAGGCTGAGCAGGCCGCCCATGGTCAGGATCGTGCTCAGCGAGGAATGGTTGGCCTGGTCGAACACCTGGCTCGGACGCAGGTTAAGGGTATACACATGATCACCCAGGGTCAGGCGGCGCATGCCGACAAGGTCACGGTCGGACACGGCCGTGCCGGACTCGAACAGCACCCGCTTTTGCACGTCGGAGGTATCAACCAGTTGCATGACCAGGTTGTCCCGGTCCGGCTTGGGCAACCCTTCGGCCACCAGTTGGCGCATGCTGATCACTGCCATCACGTAGCCGTAGGGCTCGCTCCGGGCATGTTCGGACGTGGACGCGTGGCTCACTGGCGCGACCAGTAGAACCCCGTCGGCATAGGCCGGTTCCACCCCGACCAGTTGCATCGGCTGCGACACCGCCAGTTGCCGGTCGCGCGGGCGCGCTCCAGGGCCGAACGTCGCAACGGCTGGGCCAGCAGGTCAAAGCCGAGCGGTGTGCCCAGCAGGCTTTGGGTCTGGCTGTACAGCACCGGGACATATTCATCGCGCTCGAGCGCCGGGACCAGCAGACCTGCCGAATCCAACTCGCGGATAACAAAGGGCGTGCCGCGCTGAACGGACATGCGCTGTTCAAACTGGCTGCGCTGCGCGCGATACACCCGAGGCGCCCACGAGTACGCGCGGGTGCGTAACAACAAGGGCTCGGCAAACCCGTCGAACTCTTCGCGGGACACTTCATCGGAATTGACGAAAAAGCGCCGCAGGCTGTTAAGCCGCTGTTCCTGGTCTTCGAAGCGTTCCTGCAGGCGGGTATAGCGCTCATTGACCAGCAGTTGGAAACGTTGACGCACCTGTTGCTGATAGAGGTCGGCGGCAGCCCAGGCGACGATCGCCGTCAACGCGCAACCTGCCAGCAACACCACCAATGCCACCAGCCACGCCGACGCCTGCTCACTGATAAAGCCTAGGATCTTCGGGCGAACAGCTTGTAACGGCATAGGCAACACTCAAGACGCCAGCCTGCGGGGGTGTCACTTTGGCCAGGCCTTAAGTTATAGCTATCGTCCCAAGGTTTGACCAGCGCAAAACCACTGTAGGCGCGAGCGCGCTCGCGAAAAACCTGAGAGCACCGCGTTTATCCCGAAGAAACGTGGCATGCCTGAGCTTTTCGCGAGCACGCTCGCTCCTGCACGGTACGGTTATCAGCGCGCCGTGATTTTCCACGCCCGGTGGATCTTCGCGTTACGCGCGAAATCCGGGTCGATGGTCTTGTCGCTGATTTCCTCGACCGCATAGCGTTCGCTGAGGTTGTCCTCCAGCACGAACTTGCGGAAGTTGTTCGAGAAGTACAGCACGCCGCCCGGTGCCAGGCGCGCCATGGCCAGGTCGAGCAGTTGCACGTGGTCGCGCTGGACGTCGAAGATGCCTTCCATGCGCTTGGAGTTGGAGAAGGTCGGCGGGTCGATGAAAATCATGTCGAACTCATCGCGGCTGGCCTCCAGCCAAGCCATCACGTCACCCTGCTCCAGGCGGTTCTTGTCGGAGAACCCGTTGAGGGAGAAGTTACGGCGCGCCCAGTCCAGGTAAGTCTTGGACAGGTCGACACTGGTGGTGCTGCGCGCGCCGCCCTTGGCCGCGTGCACACTGGCGGTGGCGGTGTAGCAATACAGGTTGAGGAAGCGCTTGCCGGCCGCCTCTTTCTGGATACGCATGCGCATCGGCCGGTGGTCGAGGAACAGCCCGGTGTCGAGGTAGTCGGTGAGGTTGACCAGCAGCTTGACGCCGCCTTCGCTGACTTCGGTGAACTTGCCCTGGGCGCTCTGGCGCTCGTACTGCTTGGTGCCGCTCTGACGCTCGCGGCGCTTGACCACCACGCGGCTCTTGTCGATGTTCAGCGCCTGGGGAATCGCGGCCAGGGCATCGAACATGCGCGCGGAGGCTTTTTCCGGGTCGATGGACTTGGGCGCGGCGTATTCCTGCACATGCACCCAATCATGGTACAGGTCGATGGCCATGGAATATTCCGGCATGTCGGCGTCGTACACGCGGTAGCAATCCACGCCTTCACGCTTGGCCCACTTGCCCAGCAACTTGAGGTTCTTTTGCAGGCGGTTGGCGAACATCTGCCCGCCCTCGCTCAGGCGCGCCTGCTCGACCACCGGGGCTGGCGCGGGTTTGATCGGGTTGCCGTTCTTGTTGTACTGACGCTCTTGCGGCTCGGCCGGGGCTTGATCGTAAGCGGCTTGCTCACGTTCGGCCTGGCGCTGCTCCGGGGTGCGGCGCTCGCCGGTGACGAACTGATCCGGGTTGACCTTGATCAGCAGCAATTTGCACGGCAGCGCGCCGTTCCAGAACGAATACTGCTTGTGGCTGCGGATGCCCATGCGCTTGCCCAGGTCCGGCGCGCCGGTGAACACCGCCGCTTCCCAGCCCATGCACGCCTGGCGCAGACGCTCGCCGAGGTTCTGGTAGAGGTACAACAGGCTGGCTTCGTCACCCAGGCGCTCGCCGTACGGCGGGTTGCAGATGACCAGGCCTTTCTGGTTCTGGTCCGGGCGCGGCTCGAAGGTGCCGACTTCGCCCTGGTACACCTTGATCCAGTGGCTCAGGCCGGCGCGCTCGATGTTGTTGCGCGCGGGCTGGATCAGCCGTGGGTCGGCTTCGTAGCCGCGAATCCACAGCGGCGGCTTGTTCATGCCAATGGCGGCACGTTCGGTGGCCTCGGTGTGCAGCTTCTTCCACAGCGCCGGGACATGACCCAGCCAAGTGGTGAAACCCCACAGTTCACGATTCAGGTTGGGCGCCATGTCAGCGGCGATCATCGCGCCTTCCACCAGGAAAGTGCCCACGCCGCACATCGGGTCGCTCAGCGCGCCGCCTTCAGCGGCAATACGCGGCCAGCCGGCGCGGATCAGGATCGCGGCGGCGAGGTTTTCCTTCAAGGGTGCCGCGCCCTGCTGCAGGCGATAACCGCGCTGGTGCAGGCTGTGGCCGGAGAGGTCGAGGGACAGGATGGCTTCGCCACGGTCCAGGCGCAGGTGGATGCGCAGGTCCGGGTTGATCTTGTCGATGGAGGGGCGTTCGCCGGTCGGCGTGCGCAGCTTGTCGACAATCGCATCCTTGACCTTCAGCGCGCCGAAGTGGGTGTTGTCGATGCCCGAACCATGGCCGCTGAACTCAACCGCCAGTCTGCCGTCGCTGACCATGTGGTCGGCCCATTCGATATCCAGTACACCGTGGTAGAGGTCTTCGGCGTCCTTCATCGGGAAACGCTTGAGTACCAGCAGCACGCGGTTGGCCAGGCGCGACCAGAGGCACAGGCGGTAGGCGGTTTCCATGTCGCCATGCCGCGCACGGCCGAGGTGTGCTCACGGGCTTCCTCAAGGCCAAGCCCGACGGCTTCCTCGATCAGCAGGCCTTCGAGGCCCTTGGGGCAAGTGAGGAAGAGTTCAAAACGGTCCGACATGGGGCATTCCAGGCTTTTCAGCAATAAATGAACGGGCGACGCATCGCCGGCTCGGTTTTCAATCAAGCACTTTTCTTGAAGAGTGCCCGCGTGGCACGAATGTGCCGTCCCACCCCGCCTGCCAGGCACTCGGGCCTTTATTGACGGGGCAGAAAGAACGGTTAACCGCAAAACTCGCAACAAAAAGAAATATTCCGACCCTTCGTCGAATAATAACCGACTGCAACGGGCGGGCATTCTCACTAAAGGATTAAACCCATCCTCTGTGCAGGCTGCATCATAGCTGGCTTTGCCAGATAAATGGGGCTCAAGGCCATTCCCGCTTATGGCCATACCATCATTATCGTTACGTGCTTATGACAAAACGATCATTGAATCCATGTGACCTATTGGTTAGAACTCAACACAGGTTGGCGCCGTAACGACGCTGACACCTAGGCTCGCCACGCCGGCAGCGAGCCCACCAACGGCAGAAAAACTCTGCCCGCCCCACACGGGGCCGAAGGATATCAAGACAGTCAACAAGTGAGGGAAACACCCTATGAGAAGACTTAAGCGTGATCCGTTGGAAAGAGCATTTTTACGCGGATATCAATATGGCGTTCATGGCAAATCCCGTGAGCTTTGCCCATTTACTCTACCGTCGGTACGCCAAGCCTGGATCAACGGCTGGCGAGAAGGACGCGGCGACAACTGGGACGGTATGACTGGCACTGCGGGTATCCACAGACTCAACGAACTTCACGCCGTCGGCTAATCAAGGGCAACTAATTCCGACACCACCTTTGAATATGTAACGACTTACCATGCGCGCCCCATCCGGGCGGCGGGCTTCGGCCCAGGGCTCCTTCAAGGAGCCCTTTTTATTGGCTTTTTGTTGCCAGATCGCTCCTACGCTCTGCGTGGGAGCGCATCCTGTGACGCTCTGCGTCACCTTGCGCAGGACTGAAAATTGACATTGATGCTGTATGCGGAGCGTCCGGGGGCGGCGTTCCTACGCGGAGCGTGAACGATCAAGCATCAGCGCAGGGCTGCGATCGCGTCCACCGACTGGCGAATCAGCGCCGGCCCCTTGTAGATAAATCCGGAGTACAGCTGTACCAGGCTGGCGCCGGCGGCGATTTTTTCCGCCGCGTGCCTGCCTTCGGTAATGCCTCCGACCGCGATGATCGGCAACCGTCCAGCCAGCTCGGCCGCCAGCACCTTGACGATATGCGTGCTTTGCTCGCGCACCGGCGCACCAGACAGACCGCCCGCCTCGTCCCCATGGGCCAGGCCCTCGACGCCCACGCGGCTGAGCGTGGTATTGGTGGCGATCACCGCATCCATTCCCGAATCCAGCAGGGCCTGGGCCACCAGCACGGTTTCTTCGTCGTTCATGTCCGGGGCAATCTTGATCGCCAAGGGCACGCGTTTGCCATGGCGCACCGCCAAGTCTTCCTGACGCTGGCGCAAGGCTTCGAGCAGTTGCTTGAGGGAGTCGCCAAACTGCAGGCTGCGCAGGCCCGGCGTATTGGGCGAACTGACGTTGACGGTGACGTAGCTGGCATGGGCGTACACCTTGTCCAGGCAGATCAGGTAGTCATCCACCGCACGCTCAACCGGCGTGTCGAAGTTCTTGCCGATATTGATGCCCAGGATGCCCTTGTACTTCGCCGCCTGTACCCGCGATAGCAAATGGTCAACACCCAGGTTATTGAAGCCCATGCGGTTGATGATCGCCTCGGCTTCGGGCAGACGGAAAATGCGCGGCTTGGGGTTGCCCGGTTGTGGTCGCGGGGTCACGGTGCCGATTTCGACAAAACCGAAACCCAACTGTGCAAAACCATCGATGGCTGCCCCGTTCTTGTCCAGGCCGGCCGCCAGCCCGACCGGGTTCGGGAAGTCGAGCCCCATGACGGATACCGGCATTTTCGCCGGCGCCTTGCATACCAGGCCATTAAGCCCCAAGCGGCCACCCGCACCGATCAGGTCCAGGGACAGATCGTGGGACGTTTCCGGGGAGAGTTTGAACAACAGCTGGCGGGCCAGGGTATACATGGGCGGGCTAGACTCGGATGGCGGCGAAAGGTGGCGACGATTATACCCAGGCGGACGGGGAGCGCGCGAGGCGTGAGCCTCAATCGTCAGTAGCGATGCGCAACCAGCTGCTCATAAACCGCCCAGATTTTCTGCGCATACCGCATCCGCAGCGCCTCATGCTCGGGCCCGGCCCCCGTCCCTACGTTGTAGGAACCCACCGCTGTCCAGTTATAGCCGAAGCGCTGGATGAACTCGGCGAGAATCGAAGCCCCCACCTCGACCGACAGGCAGGGCTCATTGATCAATCGTTCTTCGGTGATGCCCTGCTTGAGCAAACGCGGCAGGTGGATACTGTTGATCTGCATCAGGCCGATATCCCGCGTGCCGTTGCGGTTGGCGTGATTCATCGCTTGCGCGCGATACCCCGACTCCACGGCGGCAATCGCTTGCAGCAGCTCCGGCTCTATATTGAAGCGGCTCGCAGCGCCCTCCCAGCAATAGGCCAGCGCCGGGTGACTGACCATCAGCGCACTCAACACCAGGCCCTTGCTCCAGGACCTAGCCACAATTCACCGAGCCCTGGCTGACTTTCCCGCAGACCGAACACACATACTCCCTGAGGCCGGGAGCCTGGACGACGGTGTTTACCCTACACGTGAAGCGGTACCCTCGGCCGTAGATCGTCTTGATCAGCCCCTTGTCGACGCCAAGGTACTTGCGCAACGAGTAGATACAGCGCGTCAGCGATTCTTCGGCGACCTCCCCCTGTGGCCAGGCAAGCTCAAGCAAGCGATCCTTGGTCATCAGCGCCCCACCGGAAACCAGCAGCAGCCGCAACACCTGCCACTCCTTGGGCGGTAGCTGGACGTCCGACCCCTCGCCCGTCAGGCGACCGTGGTCATGCAAGGTCCAGCGTCCAAACACCAGGGAAGTCGTCCCTCCATCATCCATGACGGCCATCATTACCTCGGCATCCGACTACTGACATTGAAGTCCTCATTTGCATCACTGGCTTATGTGCTCACCACTATAAAAAACCGCCTCACGGCTCACGTTAGGAAAAAGCCCATACATGCGCCGGCTTCCGGAGCCGCGCTGTAAGACGTTTCGCTATTCACCTGCCCCAGGCAGCCACGCCTGATACACCTCGTGCAACTCGACCCCCAGCCGGTCCTCCAACTGCACCAGCTCGCCCAAAGCCAGTAATTGCCCGTTGACCCGAACTTCCACGCAATGAATTATCTGCGGCGCCAACGGCAACACCTTTCCGGGTGCAAAGGCCGCCAGGCGCCTGCGGCTGATCAGTTGTTCCTGTAGAAGAATTTCCAGATGCATGGGTTTAACGCCTTTTTTACGGTGGGAGATCGCGCTCCGGGCGTACAAACGCACGTTGCACTCTCTCGTATTGCGCAGCCGTCAAGGGCGGCGGCCCTGCGTCCCGGCCCTGCCCCTTCAATTCGCTGCCCACGGCTCTGGCCTGGAGCACAAACAGACGCACCTGGGCCGGACGCCCGGCCCCCCCGCCCTTCACGCTCCCGTGGAAACGCGCCCAGCCATAGGCGTCTGCCCTGCGGTACACGCACCACGCTGTTGATGCCCACACGCCCTACCGCCGTGTTTTTTTCGCGGCGCCCCGCCTCGGTTACCTGACGCCCCTCTTCAACCTCAAGGCGCATTTCGATCTGGTTCGCCTCGGCAAACCGCGGCAGTACGCTGACCTGGGTGCCATAACGCAGCGGTTTCCAGTGCGCCTGGTCGTTTCCGGGCTGTGGCAGATAGAACGTGTGGTTTTCCTGGAAAACCGCTGGCACATTTTCCTGGGTGAGGATGACCGGCAAGGTCGTCACCCCTGCGCGCCGACGACGCTCCAATGCGCCAATCCTGGCCATCAGCTGACGGTCATCCAGGGGGGCCAGGACTCGCGTGGTCGACGCCTGCATGTCCCCACTCCCGTCCAGGCCCAGCTTTTTCAGTTCGTCGCGCTCCACATCCACCAGCCACAACGAGACCTCGATCGCTCGCTTGGGGATGTCGAGTTCCGCCACCAGTTTCTGGACGAAACTCACCTGCGCCGGCTTGCCCTTGATCAGCAGGCTGTTGCTATCCGGGTAAGCGATCACGCCAAGGCTCTTGTCGGCCAGCAAGCCCTTGTGCTCACTGGCCAGCAAGGTCTCGATCATCGAGGCCATCCCGGGTACGGTGACCGGCCTGTCGCTTGTGCCGTACCGGCGGTCCGCCACGTCGGTGTTGAGCACCTGGACGACGCTGAAAGCCTGCGTTCCCACGCGCAATTCGGCCCGTTGGCGGTCCATCAACTGGGCCAGGCGCAGCACCTGGTCGACGTAGTTGGGTGGGCCGGACACATAGAATGTGCGCGCGCCGCTTTCACGCAGCGGGTAACGCGACTCGTCGAGGCCCGAGCGGCGCATGAGGACGCGCAGCCTGTCGACGCTTATATGCCGCAAGGTCACCGCAGAGCTTTTCGCCTCGCCCGCGTCATACACATAGAGCGCTTGCCCGTCGCTGTACCAGATCAACCCGTGTTGCAGCGCAAGCGCCTCCAGGGCCTGCTGCGGCGTATCGAAGTCGAGCGCAACGCTGAGTCGCTTGCGTGCTACTTCGCGGCTGACAACGATGGCCAGGCCCAGGGGCTCCGAGAGTGCGGTAAACACGGTATGCAGGCTTTCGTCCTGGGCCACGTAAAGCTCGCCCCAGGCAAGCGCACTTACCGACACCAGCGCGGCAAACAGCGCAGCCAGGAGAAGCCGGCGGCACGGCCAGAGGCAGGGCGTCGTTGCAAGAAAGTCGGCGTGCACCGTGGGGTTTCCTGGGCAGTCTGGCATTGAGAGTGCGGCCATACTGAAAGGCCCCCCGGTTTCAATCTTGATGGAAAGTTGATGGCCCTCAAGGCCCGGCCGTCCGTGGCATGTGCCTTGCTATGAACTCTGTATCAGAGCACGCGCCAACGGCGGAGCGGGCTACGGACAAAGGCGTCGTTACCCGCATTGGCTTACAGCGCCATCTGAGGGAACGACGCTTTTTTTTGAAAGATTAAGGTAGGTGTTGATGAACGATTCGGTTGGCGGCAGCCCGACGAACGACCCGCTGGCGTGGGTCAGCGGCAGTGATGCCCCGGAGAAGAGCAGCCTGGACCTTGGCTTCATGGCCTTGAGCGACTGCGCCTCGGTGGTGGTCGCCGCCACCCAGGGTTTCGCGCAACCCTATGGCCTGACCCTGAACCTCAAGCGCCAATCGTCCTGGGCCAACCTGCGCGACAAACTGGTCAGCGGCGAACTGGACGCCGCCCACAGCCTGTACGGGCTGATCTATGCCGTGCACCTGGGCATCGGCGGCGTTGCACCCATCGACATGGCCGTACTGATGGGGCTCAACCAGAACGGGCAAAGCATCAACCTGTCCCACGGTTTGCAACAACAAGGGGTGGTCACTCCTGAAGCACTGGACCGCCACGTGCACCAAAGCCGAACAAAACTGACCTTCGCCCAGACCTTTCCCACAGGCACCCATGCCATGTGGCTGTATTACTGGCTGGCAAGCCAAGGTATCCATCCGTTGCAGGATGTGGCCAGCGTGGTGGTGCCGCCACCGCAGATGGTTGCGCACTTGCAAGCCGGACGCATCGACGGGTTTTGCGTCGGCGAACCCTGGAGCGCCAGCGCGGTGCAGCAAAACCAGGGCTTTACCCTGGCGACGACCCAGGCGATCTGGCCGAACCATCCCGAGAAGGTACTCGGTTGCACCCAGGCGTTCGTGGACCAGTACCCCAACACCGCGCGGATACTGGTGATGGCCATCCTGGAAGCCAGTCGGTTTATCGAGCAAAGCCGTGAAAACCGCCGCTCGACCGCACAATTGCTCAGTGGCCGCGAGTACCTTGACGCACCGCTCGACTGCATCGAGCCACGCCTGCTGGGCGCCTACGCCGACGGCCTGGGCAACCAGTGGCAGGACCCGCACGCCCTGCGCTTTTTCGCCGAGGGCGAGGTGAACCTGCCCTACCTGTCCGACGGCATGTGGTTCATGACCCAGTTCCGGCGCTGGGGTCTCCTGCGCGAAGACCCGGACTACCTCGGCGTCGCGCGCCAGGTGCAGCAATTGGCGCTGTATCGCCAGGCCGCCGACGCGCTGGGTATACCGGCCATGGACCAGGATATGCGCAGCAGCCAGTTGATCGACGGCAAGACTTGGGACGGTTCCGACCCTGCCGGTTATGCCCGCAGCTTCCGCCTGCATGCCCTGGCCGATACCACCCACCGCCAAGCCTGGCGCTGACAGGAGGACCTCCATGCTGCGAATCCTGTTGATCAACGATACCCCGCGCAAGGTCGGACGCCTGCGCACGGCACTGGTCGAGGCGGGCTTTGACGTGATCGATGAGTCCGGCTTGATCATCGACCTGCCCGCACGCGTCGAAACGGTGCGCCCGGACGTGATCCTGATCGATACCGAGTCACCGGGGCGCGACGTGATGGAGCAAGTGGTCCTGGTCAGCCGCGACCAACCGCGGCCCATCGTGATGTTCACCGATGAGCACAACCCGGACGTGATGCGCCAGGCGATCAAATCCGGGGTCAGCGCCTACATCGTCGAAGGTATCCAGGCCCAGCGCCTGCAACCGATCCTGGATGTGGCCATGGCGCGCTTCGAAAGCGACCAGGCCTTGCGCGCCCAGCTTCAGGCCCGAGACCAGCAACTGGCCGAGCGCAAGCGCATCGAACTGGCCAAGGGCATGCTGATGAAAATGAAGGCCTGCAATGAAGAAGAGGCCTACACCCTGATGCGCCGCCAGGCCATGAGCCGTCAGCAGAAACTGATCCAGGTGGCGGAACAGATTATCGCCATGAGCGAACTGCTTGGCTGATGATCATTCCCACGCTCCCCGATGATCAGCTGATCGTTCCCACGCTCCCGCGTGGGAATGCCGCCTCGGACGCTCCGCGTCCCGCCCTCCACCTTATTGGCTCAGCTTTTGCTAAGTAAACACCACAGGTAGCCAACGGCGGTTGCCCCTCCACGACAAAGACGTCGCACACCCGGTTTGCCCTCGCGAACCCGGTGGCGGCGTTTTTTCGTTTTGGCCCCAGTCAGTGGGCCCCAGGCCTTCTTACAAGACCCCAACCGTTGAGGTGCGTGATGAAATCAAGCTTCTGGAAATCCGGGCACACCCCGACCCTGTTTGCCGCGTTCCTGTATTTCGACCTGAGCTTCATGGTCTGGTACTTGCTGGGCCCGCTGGCGATACAAATCGCCGCCGACCTGCACCTGACCACCCAGCAGCGCGGGTTGATGGTCGCGACGCCTATCCTCGCCGGTGCGATATTGCGCTTCCTGATGGGCATGCTGGCCGACAAGCTGTCGCCCAAGACCGCTGGGCTGATCGGCCAGGTGATCGTCATCTGTGCGCTGTTCGGCGCCTGGAAACTGGGGATCCACACTTACGAACAGGCTCTGTTGCTGGGCCTGTTCCTCGGCATGGCCGGCGCATCGTTTGCCGTCGCGCTACCGTTGGCCTCCCAGTGGTATCCGGCCGAACACCAGGGCAAGGCGATGGGCATCGCCGGCGCGGGAAACTCCGGCACCGTGTTCGCTGCGTTGCTGGCGCCGGTATTGGCGGCCGCATTCGGCTGGAGCAACGTGTTCGGCTTCGCGCTGATCCCGCTGGTGCTGACCCTGATCGTCTTTGCCTGGCTGGCGCGCAATGCGCCTGAACGGCCGAAAGCCAAGTCCATGGCCGACTACTTCAAAGCGCTGGGCGACCGTGACAGCTGGTGGTTCATGCTCTTCTACAGCGTGACCTTCGGCGGCTTCATCGGCCTGGCGAGCGCCCTGCCCGGTTACTTCAACGACCAGTACGGCCTGAGCCCGGTGACCGCCGGCTATTACACCGCCGCCTGTGTGTTCGGCGGCAGCCTGATGCGGCCCTTGGGCGGCGCGCTGGCGGACCGCTTTGGCGGCATCCGTACCTTGCTGGGCATGTACAGCGTGGCAGCGATCTGCATCGCGGCGGTGGGTTTCAACCTGCCAAGTTCATATGCCGCGCTGGCTTTGTTCGTCTGCACCATGCTCGGCCTGGGGGCCGGGAATGGTGCGGTATTCCAATTGGTGCCGCAGCGCTTCCGGCGCGAGATCGGCGTGATGACCGGCCTGATCGGCATGGCCGGCGGTATTGGCGGCTTCGCCCTGGCGGCGGGCATGGGCGCGATCAAGCAAAGCACCGGCAGCTATCAAATGGCGCTCTGGCTGTTTGCCAGTCTTTGCCTGCTGGCCTGGTTCGGCCTGCATGGCGTGAAGCGTCGCTGGAGAACCACCTGGGGCTCGGCTGCCGTGACGGCTGCGCGGGTCTGATGAGCCTGCAACTGAGCGTCGCCCAGGCCAGCGCCATCGGCCCACGCACGGAAAACCAGGACGCGCTGCGGGTCGTCACCCCCGTGGCTGAGCTGGCGGCAAGTAAAGGTTACCTGTGCGCCCTGGCGGACGGCGTAAGCCAGTGCGCCGACGGTGGACTGGCTGCGCGCTCGACCTTGCAGGCCCTGGCGCTGGATTACTACGCCACGCCGCAAACCTGGGGCGTGGCCCAGGCCCTGGAACGCTTGCTGCTGGCCCAGAATCGCTGGCTGCAGGCCAATGGCGGGGGCCAACCCCTGCTCACCACCCTCAGCGCGCTGGTGTTGCGGGGCCAGCGTTTTACCCTGGCGCATGTCGGCGATTGCCGCGTGTACCGGTGGTTCGATGACCAATTGCAGCGCATCAGTGAAGATCACGTATGGGAGCAACCGGGCATGCAGCATGTGCTCAAGCGCGCCCTCGGCCTGGATCAACACTTGGTGGTGGATTTTCTCGATGGCCAATTGCGCGAAGGCGAATGTTTCCTGCTGCTCAGTGACGGTGTGTGGGCGACCCTGGGCGACCACAGCATCCGTGGGATTTTGCGCGAACAAACGGACTTGGCGCTGGCGGTCAACACGCTGGTAAGCGCCGCACACCTGGCCGGCAGCCAGGACAATGCCAGCGCCCTGCTCATACGCGTCGACGCCCTCGGCGCCGCCACGCTCGGCGATGCCCTGGTGCAATTGCAGCAATGGCCCTTGCCACCGCTGCTCAAAGCCGGGCAACACTTTGAAGGCTGGCAGGTGGAAACCGTTCTGGCGCAAAGCCGCAGTCGTTACTGTACCGGGTGCGGGACGCCCAGCAGCAACCCTGGCTGCTGAAAACCCTGCCGCTGAGCCACGACGATGACCGCGAAGCCGGCCAGGCATTGCTCTCGGAGGAATGGTTCCTGCGCCGGGTTGCAGGGCGGGCGTTTCCGGAAGTGCATGTCGCCAGCGCACGTCAGCATTTGTACTACGTGATGCGTGAATATGCTGGCCAGACCCTGGCCCAAGTGTTCGAGCGTGAAGGCCCATTGTCCCTGGCGCAATGGCAGTCGGTAGCCGAACGCTTGCTGCGGGCGGTGGGCATGCTGCATCGGCGACAGATCCTGCACCGCGATATCAAGCCGGAAAACCTGTTGCTGGGGGACGATGGCGAATTGCGGGTGCTGGATTTCGGCCTGGCGTACTGCCCAGGCCTGTCGCAGGACCGCGATCATGCGCTGCCGGGCACGCCAAGCTTCATCGCCCCGGAGGCGTTCAATGGCGACCGCCCTACAGCCCAGCAGGATTTATACAGCGTTGGCGTGACCCTGTATTACCTGCTGACGGGGCACTACCCCTACGGTGAAATCGAAGCCTTCCAACGGCCGAGGTTCGCCCAGCCCGTCAGCGCCAGCCGGTATCGCCCCGACCTGCCCGACTGGCTGCCCCTCAGCCTGGAACGCGCCGTGGCCGCCCAGCCTGCACATCGCTATGAGACCGCCGAAGAGTGGCTGCTGGTGCTTGAACAGGCTGACCGGCAGGAACTGAGCGTGCGCCCCAGGCCGCTGCTGGAGCGCGAACCCCTGAAGGTCTGGCGCGCGCTGGGGCTGATCTCGATGCTGATCAACCTGGTGCTGCTGTACTCACTTTTTCACAGCTGACGTCATCCCTGGACGAGGAAAAACCCATGAACGCAAAAGTCTGGCTGGTAGGCGCGGGTCCCGGTGATCCGGAACTGCTGACCCTCAAGGCTGTACGCGCCCTGCGCGAAGCCGATGTGGTGCTGATCGACGACCTGGTCAACCCGGCAGTGCTGGAACACTGCGTTGAAGCGCGGGTGATCACCGTGGGTAAACGCGGCGGCTGTCGCTCGACCCCGCAGGATTTTATCCACCGCTTGATGCTGCGTTATGCGCGCCAGGGCAAGTGCGTGGTGCGCCTCAAAGGCGGCGATCCGTGCATTTTCGGGCGCGGTGGCGAAGAGGCCATGTGGTTGCGCGAACGAGGCGTCGAGGTGGAATTGGTCAACGGGATTACTGCGGGGTTGGCGGGCGCGACCAATTGCGCTGTGCCCCTGACGTTGCGCGGGGTAAGCCGTGGCGTGACGCTGGTCACGGCGCACACGCAAGACGACAGCCGCCTGAATTGGCGCGCACTGGCAGAAGGTGGAACAACCCTGGTGGTGTATATGGGCGTGGCGAAACTGGAGGAAATTCGCCAGCAATTGCTGGACGGCGGGATGGCGGCGGACATGCCGGTGGCGATGATCGAAAATGCGTCGTTGCCCCAGCAGAGGGAATGCCGTAGCGAGCTGTCGCGCCTGTACGAGGATGCGCAGGCATTTGCCTTGAAGAGCCCGGCCATCCTGGTGATCGGCCGCGTCGCCGCACCTGGACAGGTCGCCTGTCTGGCGCAAGCCGCCAGTGCCTGAGATCAAGATCACACATCAGATCAAGAGCAGCTCGATATCCGCTAACGCATGAAGATCCAAATGTGGGAGCGGGCTTGCTCGCGAATGCGGTGGGTCAGCCA
>JAFHKH010000351.1 GCA_016937595.1 Pseudomonas cedrina subsp. fulgida
GCGAATGCGGTGGGTCAGCGCCGGAAGCATCAACTGACAGTCCGTATTCGCGAGCAAGCCCGCTCCCACATTTGGATCTTCACAAGGCGCCGGACAAGTGCGCACTCACGCCAGGCCAGCCCCCACCGAAATGGAAGCCCGTGATACATCGAGTGGCTTAGCTCATCTAACTAAACGACATTGACCTCGCATTCCTTTATTCCAAACAGCTTTGAAACACCGAAGTTTGCCAACTATCACAAACGCGGCTGCACGGATTCCGGATTATAAGCTTCCAGAGCCTTGCGCAGATTAAGCATGGCAGTTTTGCCCATTCCATCACGGTCCTGACCATTCAGAGCCATAGCAGCCGAACCTTTGATGATCGGAGTATCGTCGCCTGGGAAGCCGTAAGTTGTCAGCTGATTGCGTACTTCCATCTCCATTAGTTCTATTTGTTCTTCCCACATATCATCATCGCCCACCAAATCCACCTTATTCAAGAAGACGACTATATATGGATGCTCTAGCAGACGGAGTAGGCGGATGGCCTTCCGCAATGGTGATATCGGATCCTGTTCCAAAGCGCCAACCAATATCGCAACATCTGCCTGGCCTGGACGATTGCCCATAACCTCCACGTCTTCAGATGCCTGAAAAACATAGCACTGCTCCGGCGTTTCGTACTCAAAGTGCGCAGTATTTATAGTAATACCACGAGCTTTTTCTTCTAATTCGCTATCAATCTCGCCGACCGTACGAACCGAATCCAATTCTTCGGGAAACACGACTCTCATAGCTTCCATGAGTTTATTTACAATTACAGGACGACCAATGACGGCAACTCTTACTTGCGGCTTGGAACGCTTAGATTGCTCGTTATTCATGACCATGATCTCCATACAATGCAATGATTACTCTTAAGATCGAACAACTCTCAACAGCCACTCAGCCTTGAATATGACCTGTACATAATGCCCTGACAACTGTTAGTACTGACAGTTGACAAATTTAAATTCTCAAAAATACAGAGCTAACCACAAGCTCCCTAATCAACACATCTAACAGCTCCAACCGCAACCAGTTTTTTATCGCGAAACAATATATAGAGTAGAACAAACAATATTTAATACACTCGACAATTAAATACACAATGAGGATGAACAACTAGCACAAAGGGAGCAGCGAGAGCAGCCGGTGCTCGAGCGGTTTGGGGATTGATTGAGGGCTGGAGCCGAGCGCAATTCAGTGTGGGAGCTGGCTTGCCTGTTCCCACCCTGGATCTTCACAGGATTTTACAGTCAAGCCAGGCCGGACTCCACCAATAACGCTTCAAGCCCCATCAGATCCGGCACCTTCGCCACATGTTCCCCCACTTGCACCGCCGCCAATTCCAGCGGGCACAGCGGCACGTCCACATAGCTCAACTCGCTGTCGAGCTTGTACGAACGCGGAATGCCCTGGATCACCAACGCAATAAACTTCAACGTCGGCCGCCCGCCCAAGGCGTTCAACACCACGATTCGCGAGCGCTCGCCGGTCACGCTGGCTTCGCCGCACACCGCTTCAAAGCTGATCAGCGGTATGTGCCGATCACGCCAGGTCACTTGTCGCAGGTACCACGGCGGCGCATCGCTGGCCGGTTCGCCGCGCTGGAAGTCGATCAGTTCGGCGATGGCGACGTTGGGCAGGATCAAGTGCCGATCGGCCAACGGCAGCAGCAGGCCGGTGAGTTGGCTGGCGCTATGATCAAGCATGGGACTTGCTCCAGTAGGCGATGCTTTCCAGCAGCACAGATTCCTGATACGGCTTGCCGAGGTAGTCGTTCACCCCAATGGCCATGGCGCGGTCGCGGTGTTTCTGGCCGGTGCGCGAGGTGATCATGATGATCGGCAGGCGCATCAGCCGGGGGTCGTTGCGCACCTGGGTGGCCACTTCGAAGCCGTCCATGCGTGGCATTTCAATATCGAGCAGCATCAAGTCCGGGCTGTGTTCTTCCAGCACGGCGAGGGCGTCGATGCCGTCCTTGGCGGTGAGCACGTTCATGCCGTTGCGCTCCAGCAGGCGGCTGGTGACTTTGCGCACGGTGACCGAATCGTCCACCACCAGTACCAGCAACGGGCGTTTTTTCAGGGGGTCGTTGAGGATCAGTGGCGCCTCGATCATCTGGGCGGGCAAGGCTGGCGGGCGGCGCGGATATGCGCCAGCAAGTCGATGATCAGCACCACGCGGCCGTCGCCCAGGAGGGTGGCGCCGGACAAGCCCTGCACGCCGGCAAACTGTGGGCCCAGGCCCTTGACCACGATTTCCCGCGTGCCGGCCATGGCGTCCACATGGATCGCCACGCGCCGCTCATTGCATTGCACCAACAGCACCGGCACCGGCTGGTACTGGCCCAGCAGTTTCGGCCGGCTGACGGTGTGCAGCAGGTCGCCGAAATAGAACAGCTCATAGCGCTGGCCAGCGTATTCATAATGCGGCGGGTCTTGCTGGTAATGCCCGGCCAGCTCATGGGGCAGCACCCGGACCAGGCCTTCGAGGGTGTTGAGCGGAATCGCATATTGATCCTCCGCGCACTGCACCATCAACGCGCGATTGACCGACACGGTAAACGGCAGGCGGATGCGAAAATGCACACCTGCGCCGGGCGTCGAATCAATCACCATCGAACCACCGAGCTGGCGCACCTCTTCATGCACCACGTCCATGCCCACGCCGCGCCCGGAAATCTGGGTGATTTTTTCTGCCGTGGAGAACCCCGGCTGCAGGATGAACTGCAACACGTCGCGGTCACTGATCTCCTGATGGGGGTCGAGCAGGCCGCGCTTGATCGCCTTGCGCCGCACGGCGTCAAGCGGCACCCCGGCACCGTCGTCGCGCATGTCGAAGACGATATCGCCGCCTTCGTGGGTCAGGTCCAAAGTGATGCGGCCCTTCTCCGGTTTGCCCGCCGCCAGGCGCACATCACGGGCTTCCAGGCCATGGTCAACGGCGTTACGCAGCATGTGTTCCAGCGGCGCCGCCATGCGTTCCAGGACGTTGCGGTCCATCTCGCCCTCGGCATTGCCGACGATGAATTCCACGTCCTTGCCCAGCTCACCCGCCACTTGGCGCACGATGCGTTTGAGGCGCGGCAGCATGCGTTCGAACGGCACCATGCGCGTGCGCATCAGGCCCTCCTGCAACGCGGTGTTGATACGTGCCTGTTGCTGCAGCAGATCGTGGGCATCCTCGTTGCGGCGCTCGAGGGTGTCCTTGAGGTCGAGCAGGTCGGAGGCCGATTCGGACAGCGCGCGGGACAGCTGCTGCAGCTGCGAGTGGCGGTCCATTTCCAGCGGGTCGAATTCTTCGTAGCCCAGGCGTTCGGCCTCGGCCTGCTGGCGGCTGAGGAGACGGCCCTGGGTTTCGCTGTCGAGACGGCGCAGTTGGTCGCGCATGCGCTCGATGGTGGTTTCGACTTCGCTCAAGGCAATGCGCGCATCGTTGACTTGCTGCTCGATACGGCCACGGAAGATCGAGGTTTCACCCGCCAGGTTGACCAGGTCGTCGAGCAGCTCGGCGGAGATCTTCACCATATCGGCAGCCGGGTCCACGGCCGCGTCCGCCTTGCCCGCCGGCAACGCCACTGGCGCTACCGGCTCTTCACTTGGGTGCACCAGGCTCTTGATGCGCTCGATGAGTTTGTCCACCGAGCCGACCGGCAGGCCGTCCGCCACCGCGTCGATCATTTGTGCCAGGCGGTCGTGGCAGCCTTGCAGCAACGCAAACAGCTCGGCGGACGGCGCGAGCAAACCGGCCGACAGGCCTTCGTAGAGAAATTCCAGCTCATGGGCCAGGTCGCCGATGGGCGCAATTTCGACCATGCGCGCGCCGCCCTTGAGGGTGTGCAGGTCACGCAGCAGGGTTTCGACTTCCTGGCGGTTGCCGGGCTCGGCCTGCCAGCGCAGCAGGGCGCTGCCCGAGCTGTCGAGAATGTCGGCGGCTTCTTCGAGGAAAATATCCAGCAACTCAGGATCGGCACCCGAGGTGTGCGCGGCCTCGCCCGGTATGGCGGGTGTGCTGCGTTGGCGCAATTCGCGCAGTTGGGCGATCAGCTCGGCGGCATCGTTCAAGGGTTGATGCTGTTGCAGTTCTTCCAGTTGCAAGTCCAGACGCTCATGGCTGGCCATCAGCAACAGGGACAGCTCGGCCGAGTAGCTGTAGCGGCGGTCCACCAACCCTTCGTAGAGGCATTCCAGCTCATGGGCCAGGTCGCCGATCGGCTCGATTTCGGCCATGCGCGCGCCGCCCTTGAGGGTGTGCAAGTCGCGCTGCAATGACGACAACGGCGCGGCGTTGTCGGGCTCCAGCAGCCAGCGCTTGAGCGCCTGCCCGGC
>JAFHKH010000352.1 GCA_016937595.1 Pseudomonas cedrina subsp. fulgida
CGACGTTCGCCGAAGCCGCCGTGGCGGACCGCCCGGCAGACCTTCGCGCCTGGACCTGTTGCGCCACGGCGAAACCGAACTGGGCGGCGGGCTTGCGCGGCAGCCTGGACGATGCCCTCACCGCCAAGGGCTGGGCGCAGATGCGCGCGGCGGTCGAGCAGCAGGGGCCATGGGACCGCTTGGTCAGTTCGCCGCTGCAACGGTGCGCGCGGTTCGCCGATGAATTGGGCGCTCGGCTCAACCTGCCGGTGACGCTGGAGAAAGACCTGCAAGAACTGCACTTCGGCGCCTGGGAAGGGCAGAGCGCGGCGGCCTTGATGGAGACCGACGCTGAAGGGCTGGGCTTGTTCTGGGCCGATCCCTACGCGTTTACGCCGCCGCAGGGGGAGCCTGTCAGTGAGTTTTCCCAGCGGGTGCTCGGTGCAATCGCCCGCTTGCACCGGGCCTATGCCGGTGAGCGTGTGTTGCTGATCAGTCATGGCGGTGTGATGCGGCTTTTGCTGGCGCAGGCGCGCGGCTTGCCTCGGGCGCAACTGTTGAACGTCGAGGTCATCCACGGCGGGCTGTTCAGCCTGCGGGTCTGTGCTGACGGCGTGCTCAAGGAAGAGGTGTAGGCATGCTGGCGTTCTGGATCGCCCTGCAATTTCTCAGCAGCCTGCCGATTCGACTGCCGGGCATGCCGCAACCTGAGGCATTAGGGCGCTCCCTGCTGTTTTATCCGGTGGTCGGCTTGTTGTTCGGCTTGTTGTTGTGGGCCTTGAATACCGCATTGATGGGCGCCCCTTTATTGCTGCACGCCGCGCTGGTGCTGACGGCCTGGGTGCTGCTCAGCGGCGGCCTGCACCTGGACGGCCTGGCGGACAGCGCCGATGCCTGGCTTGGCGGCTTCGGCGATCGCGAGCGTACCCTCACGATCATGAAAGACCCGCGCAGCGGGCCGATTGCCGTGGTTACCCTGGGTTTGGTGTTGCTGCTCAAATTCACCGCGCTGGTGGCCTTGATCGAGCAACACAACGGCGCGGCACTGATCCTGGCGCCGTTGATCGGGCGCGCATCGATGCTGGCGCTGTTTCTCACCACGCGCTATGTACGACCCGGAGGATTGGGGCAGGCACTGTCAGATCATTTACCGCGGATCGTCGGCCAGCAGGTACTGATCCTCAGTGGCCTGGCCTGCATCCTGATCGGCGGTTTCAACGGTGGGCTGGCCGTATTGTTCGCCGCCCTCTGTTTTATGGCGCTGCGCCAACTGATGATCAAGCGCTTGGGCGGTACGACCGGCGACACTGCCGGAGCACTGCTGGAGCTGCTCGAAACGGCGGTTCTGGTCGCGCTGGCGCTGTAACACTTTCTTGCATTTACTTAATCGCGGGTATATACACGTTCCATGCTTGCCTCCCAATGCTTGTGCACCAACCTGCGACGTGCCGCCCGTGGCGTCAGCAGGCACTACGACGGCGCCCTTGATGGCTTCGGAATCAACGTCGCCCAGTATTCTTTGCTGTGCAACCTGCAGCGACTCGACCAACCGAGCATTTCCAGCCTGGCGGAGGCCATGGGCCTGGACCGCAGCACCTTGGGCCGCAACCTGCGGGTGCTGGAAGGCGAGGGCCTGGTGCGCTTGGTCGAGGGCGATGACCTGCGCAATCGCCTGGTGGTGTTGACCGAGCACGGTGCGGCACGCCTCGCCGCGGCCTTGCCTGCTTGGGAAGCGGCGCAACAAAAACTGATTGATCGACTCGGCGCGCAGAAGCGCG
The DNA here is from genome assembly GCA_016937595.1 of Pseudomonas cedrina subsp. fulgida. Taxonomy (GTDB): domain Bacteria; phylum Pseudomonadota; class Gammaproteobacteria; order Pseudomonadales; family Pseudomonadaceae; genus Aquipseudomonas; species Aquipseudomonas fulgida. Next base: position 1,758 of record JAFHKH010000352.1, read on the forward strand.
AAACCTTGTTGGCCTTGCTGGACGAACTCGCCTGACGCGGGTTTGTTCGCCTACAAGCGGGTATATACCCGCGGCGGAGAATAAGAAATGACCTCGATGTGGCGCACCAGTGGCTGGATTCTGTTAGGAAGTGCGTTGATCCTGGCGCTGTCGTTGGGCGTGCGGCACGGGTTCGGCCTGTTCCTGGCGCCAATGAGCAGCGAGTTCGGCTGGGGCCGTGAGACTTTCGCCTTCGCCATCGCTTTGCAAAACCTGATCTGGGGCCTGGCGCAGCCGTTCACCGGCGCCTTGGCCGACCGCTTTGGTGCCACCAAGACAGTGTTTGTCGGCGGCGTGCTGTACGCGGTGGGCCTGGTATTGATGGGCATGTCCGATTCGGCGTGGACGCTATCCCTCAGTGCGGGCTTGCTGATCGGGATCGGTCTGTCCGGCACTTCGTTCTCGGTGATCCTGGGCGTGGTCGGCCGCGCGGTTGCGCCGGAAAAACGCAGCATGGCGATGGGGGTCGCGAGTGCCGCGGGTTCCTTCGGTCAGTTTGCGATGGTGCCGGGCACGCTGGGGTTGATCAGTTGGCTGGGCTGGTCGGCCGCACTGCTTGCGTTGGGCCTGATGGTGGCACTGATCCTGCCGCTGGTCGCCATGCTCAAGGACCGGCCGCTGCCGGTGACTGCCGGTCAGCAAACCTTGCGTGAAGCCTTGAGGGAGGCCAGCTCCCACTCCGGTTTCTGGCTATTGGCCTTCGGTTTTTTTGTCTGCGGTTTTCAAGTGGTGTTTATCGGCGTGCACCTGCCCGCTTACCTGGTGGACCAGCACTTGCCGGCGACTACCGGCACCACGGTGCTGGCGCTGATCGGCCTGTTCAATATCTTCGGCACCTACACCGCCGGCTGGCTCGGCGGGCGGATGTCCAAGCCGCGCTTGCTGACCGGTTTGTACCTGCTGCGGGCAGTGGTGATCGTGCTGTTCCTGTGGGCGCCGGTCACTGAAGTCACGGCCTACCTGTTTGGCATGGCCATGGGCTTTTTGTGGCTGTCCACGGTACCGCTGACCAACGGTACCGTCGCGACGCTGTTTGGTGTGCGAAACCTCTCGATGCTCGGTGGGATCGTGTTCCTGTTTCACCAGATTGGTTCGTTCCTGGGTGGCTGGCTGGGCGGAGTGGTCTATGATCGAACCGGCAACTACGATTTGATCTGGCAGGTGGCGATTCTGCTGAGCCTGCTCGCCGCAGCCCTGAACTGGCCGGTGCGCGAGCGGCCGGTGGCGCGATTGCAGGCGCAGATGGAGGCGGCATGAGCATAGCGATGCGCGGTTTGATATTGCTGGCGGGGCTGGGTTTGCTGCTGCTGGCCTGGTTGGGCTGGCAACATGGCGGGCTGGCGTTGATGCAACTGGGTATGTCGATCTGTTAAGTTCGTAGCCTGAATACAAACAAGGACATCATCATGCCGATGCGTTGGCTCGCTGTACCCGTCCTCATGGCCGTTGCCAGTGCGGCAATGGCGCCGGTTGCCCGCCGCTGCTGGAAGGCCAATTGCCCAAGCTGCGCGCCAAGGAATCCATCGACCTGTGCCAGCGCTTTGCCGGCAAGCCCCTGGTCATCGTCAATACCGCCAGCTTTTGCGGTTTCGCCCCGCAATTCAAAGGCCTTGAAGCCTTGTATCAACGCTACAAGGACCAAGGGCTGGAAGTGATTGGCGTGCCGTCCGACGACTTCAAGCAGGAAGCCAAGACGGGCGAAGAGACCGCCAAGGTGTGTTACGTCAATTATGGCGTGACCTTCACCATGACCGAGCCACAGAAGGTCAAGGGGCCGGATGCGGTGCACCTGTTCAAGGTGCTGGCGCAGCAGACCGACACGCCGCCGAAGTGGAATTTCTATAAGTACGTGGTGGACCGCCAGGGCAAGGTGATTGCCAATTTCTCCAGCCTGACCAAGCCGGACAGTCCGGAGCTGGTCAAGGCAGTGGAACAGGCGATAGCGTCCAAGCCTTGAGGGGCAGCCATTAAAAAGCCCCGCCTCCTTTGCAGGAGAGCGGGGCTTTTTTACACCGGTCTGGATCAGAAGGTGTAGGTCATGCCCAGGCCGAAACCGTTGGCACTGTTTTCATATTTGGCGCGGTAGCTGGCGGTCGACGGAGCGTTCGCAGTCTGGTTGACCTCGACGTCCTCTTCCTTCAGGTAAGAGTACGCCAGGTCAATGGTCATGTTATCCATGACTTTGTAGCCCAGGCCGACGCTGAAGATCGTACGGTCGCCCGTCGGAATGCGCGGCGAACGATTGGTGTTGTTGGTTGGCGACTGGTCGAATGTCAGGCCGGTACGCAGCACCACTTGCTTGGTCAACTGGTACGAAGTACCCACCGCGTAGGCCCAGGTGTCGTGCCAGTTCTGTTCTTCGCTGATGGAGCTGAGCTGGCTTGGCGCCAGCGCGCCACCGGCAGCCGTCACGCCTTCGTTGTTGACGGTGATTTCCTTCAGGCGGCTCCAGCGCGTCCAGGTCGCACCACCATAGAGTTTCCAGGCATCGGTCAGGTCTTGAGTGACCGACAGATCGTAGGATTCAGGCGTGTCGATTTTCAGGGAAGCGTCGTAGCGGTTGTTGCGCAGGAACGGCTGGGTCGCCGCCGGGCCACTGACGGTGGTGTGGCCTTCCAGCTTGTACTTGACCTTCGAGTGGTAGGTCAGGCCGACACGGGTGGTATCGGTGGCCTGGACGAGGACGCCGACGTTGAAGCCCAGCGCAGTATCGTCGCCCTTGATTTTGACATTGGTATCGCTGACGGCAGGGTTCAGCGTCCGGTCCGATTCCAGCACGCCGGAAATCCGGTTGAAGGTCGGGCCAAAGCCGATGGAGACGCGGTCGTTGAACGCGTAGCTGACCGTAGGCTGGAAGGTCATCACCTTCACTTCGCTCTTGCTGCCGAAGCCACGGCCCTGGAAGCCGTTTTCATAGTCGGTCACCAGGCCGAACGGCGCATACACACCGAAGCCGACAGCCCACTGATCGTTGAGTTTGTTGGTGTAGAAACCAAATGGCACCGCAGTGAACGGCACCATGTCACCTTTATTGGAGCCGCGAGAGTTGCCGCCGGTATCGCTGATATCGGTCGAGGCATCAATCGCCGCAACACCACCGGTGATCTGCTGCCCATTCAGGCGAGCCATGCCGGCAGGGTTGCCATACACGGTACTTGCATCATCGGCAGAAGAAGAGCGACCCGCGAAACCCGTACCCATCCCGCTGACGCTCTGTTCGTTCAGCGCGAAACCGCTTGCGAACAGGTGGGAAGAAGCCATGGCAACGGCGAGGCTAAGTGTGGTCTTGAGCATTACTTTTTTCATTATTAGAACTCCGAGTGATCACCGCTGCGGAAAGTATCAATAATTTTAAGATTGCGCTATAGCCTGAAACACAGGAGATAGAGCGGTTTTGTAGGACAATCCGACCAGAATTCCAAGTTTTTGGCGAATCTTGCAAATTGCCCGGTCAGCAAGCCACGTGATTCATGGGTGAAACACAGGTTTGCCAGGCTTGTGTGAAATCGCGCAGCCGACCTTGAGGGTGAAATATTTCTTTCCAGATGCGCGCCATGGCCAGCACATCCCCGGGTGGTGGCAGTGCCGGGCTGTGCTGTTCCACCAGCAGCCAGGCGATGGCCGTGGCGTAACGCAGGTTTACGGTCAATTCAAGTTGCGGCGCGCTGAGGAATGCGTGCTGGCTGGCGAGGCCACGTACCAGGCTGGCGCGCTCGGGGTCCAGCGCCAGATAGCCGTCCCATAAGGCGCGATGGCGCGGTTCGGTAATGCTGTACAAGCCATGCCCGCGTCGGTCGTGCAGGGCGGAGCCCAGTTCCGACTGGCTGGCGGCAATGCCCAGTAGCAACGACTCTGCCGCTGCGTCCTGCCGGCCGAGGTACGACAAGGTTGGCCGGATCACATAACGACGCAATTCGCTGGCAGCGATACCCATACACGCCTCAACCCATGAAAGTGGTCGGCGAGACCTGAGGGGGGCTTGGCAGCGGTGAATCGGAGCTCAGGCTCGCCGGAAGCGGATCAGGCCGCTTGAGTTGAAGTGTAGTGTCATATTTATGATGTAAAGGATTGTTTTTAAATCATCTTCGTCATTCAGTTATAACGGTTATACCGTTCTGAACTTAGTGCAAACGCTCGACAGGCAAATCCTGGGCAATAAAAAACCCTGCTCGTTAAACAGGGTTTTTTGTGTTTCAGCGACTCGGGTCGATCAGGCGGTCAATGCCTGACGGGTACGCTCGATCACGGCCTGCAGCGGTTCTGCGCTGGAGTATTGATCGGGGTACAGGCGTTCGCTGTGACGAGCGATGCCGTGTTCGTTGACCAGGGTGAAGCTGAAGCAGCCTTTGCGAGCGGCCATGATCAGGCAGTTCATTGGAGCAAAAGCGGTGGTGAGGGTGCGGATGGCATCCTGAGTATGGATTTGAGCGTTCATATTATGGGTGTTCCTACAAATGACACAGATAAGAACCGTGCCGTATTAAAACGTTCCAGTGACGTTGATCACCATTGATCAAACGAAGAACCCGACTGGAACAAAGCAGCCAGTTTGAAGCGCTATTACATTAGGCGCGCTTGGGCTGGCAGGTAGGTACTTAGGAGGGCAGGCAACACAACAGGGGCAAAGGTTCTGGGCCCAGGGTGAAGATCCTGATCAATTTGCAGGTTGGTTCGGTCAGAGTATTTAAACTTCGCGACACCCTTTGCTTGTTCAAAGGCTGTGCCGTCGCAAGTGATACCTGGAAACCATCGAGGTGGTCGATCCCGTGTGTTACAAGGGAATGGTTCGACCAGAATTGACTTTCAGCTTGGTACTAACGTCGCGGATAGTAACGGATTGAAACGGGCAAGGGAAGTGTATTGGTTAAAAAACTTCCATCAGCCGCCCAGCAGGCCCTGGTACACCAGCACCGCCGTCGCCGCCGCCAGTGAACAGCCCAGCCCGTAGGCGGCGAGGGTCAAGCGCAGGGACTGGCCGGTCTCGACCACTTTCATCACATCGTTCATGTCATTGATCCGGCCTTCACCCAGTTCGATGCAAAGGCTGATGGCCGTAAACGCCGCCGACAGCAGGATCGCAATGGCGAACAGCGCCCCATCCGGGGAGGGCAGTGCTGCATTGATCCCCAGGGAGACGGCGCAGATCGCCAGTAACAACCCGGCGAACACCAGCATTCCTTTCATCGAGCCACTCTCCTTTTCGCTGTAGGGCGGGGAGTGTGGCGAGCCGAGACCGATTTGAAAAGTCTTTGGTTTGCCCTGGCCTTAACAATTTTGCGGCAAACGGCTTCAAAGAACGCCAGCGATATAACGAACGGTGGGGTACTTGTGCACATTGGTGGCAATGCCTGTAACCCCACCGTCATCCGTGCCGCAACGCCGCCATTTGCCTGCAATGAAAATTTAAGTCAATGAAAAATCGAGCTTTTTTTTATTGGTGAAAAAATCGTCAGTTTGACTGCGGCCCCCGTTCCATGCGGCTTTGCGCGAGTTAAAGGGGGGTTGTCCACTGAGTTATCCACAGCTTCTGTGGATTGTCCCGAGCGCTTGCTCTAGGACGGGCGTGCAGAGTTCTTTCAGCTTTACCTGTGGGAAAAAAAGAGTAGAGTGGCGCGCCTTCCGTTCTGTCCCACAGTGCTTTATGAAGTTTCGCTCAGTATCACCTTCTGTTACCGACACCCCTCACACTGTTACCGCCCCAAAGCGCTTCTCTTTGAAAGTGGCCTTGTGGCTACTCGACAGTCCGCGCCTGGGTCACAGCACCAACGTCAAGCACTTCGCCGGACGTTTGCTCAAGCAGCCGGCCCGCGAGGGCGTGGTTGTCGCTCAAAGCCGCCTGGGCCAACTGATGTGCCGTGAGTGCGGGAACGCCCGTGACCGCCGCATCGGCCATGACCTGCTGCGCCTCGCCGCGCGCGCTGGCGACCTACGCGCCCAGCGTGAACTGGGCCAGGCCGAAGACTGAGCTGTCCTCAGGCCCTGTGCTCCGTTAACCTTGTTTTTTTTTCGGTAATGGCAGAATCGTCTATGGTTTTTGACTGGACCAGTATTGCCCTGGGTCTCGCTGGCGCTGCCGTGCCTTTATTGGCCATGTGCTGGCAGCTTCAGCGAAGACTGACCGCGCGCATGAACGGCTGGGACCTGCTCGAAGAGCGCCTCGCCACCGCGCTACTGGCCCAGGAGGGCCTTGTCGCGCAGTTGGATGCCAGCCGCGATGAGATCAGTGACCTGAGCCAGGCCAATGCGGCCAAGCAGGCTGACCTGGCGGCCGTGCGCCGCGAAGTCGAATTGCTGCAGATCGACCGCGACAATGCCCGCGACGCCGCCCACGCCTGGAACCTCGACCGCAGCGCCAAGGAAACCGAGCTGCGCCGCCTCGATGCCTTGTCGGCGGCCTTGCGCGCCGAACTGCGTGAGCAGCAGGAAAGCCATCAACAACGCCTCGCCGACCTGCAAGGCTCGCGGGATGAGTTGCGCGCACAGTTCGCCGAATTGGCCGGCAAGATCTTCGATGAACGCGAACAGCGCTTCGCTGAGACCAGCCAGGAACGCCTGGGCCAGTTGCTCGACCCGTTGAAGGAACGCATCCAGTCATTTGAAAAGCGTGTGGAAGAAAGCTACCAGAACGAGGCGCGCGAGCGTTTTTCCCTGGCCAAGGAGCTGGAACGCCTGCAGCAACTGAATCTGCGTCTGTCAGACGAGGCCACCAACTTGACCCGTGCCCTCAAGGGTCAGAAAACCCAGGGCAACTGGGGCGAATTGATCCTGGAGCGGGTGCTGGAACATGCAGGCCTGGAAAAGGGTCGCGAGTACCAGACCCAGGTCAGCCTCAAGGGCCCGGACGGCGAGCGTTTCCAGCCGGACGTGCTGATCATGTTGCCCGGTGACAAGCAGGTGGTGGTGGACTCCAAGGTCAGCCTGACCGCTTATCAACAGTACGTGGCCGCGGACGACGACGTGATTGGCCAGGCAGCGCTGAAGCAACATGTGCTGTCGCTGCGCAATCACGTCAAGGGTTTGGCCGGCAAGGATTACAAACGCCTCGAAGGCCTGCACAGCCTGGATTTCGTGTTGCTGTTCGTGCCGATCGAAGCAGCGTTTTCCGCTGCGTTGCAGGCCGAGCCGAACCTGTTCCAGGAAGCGTTCGACCGCCATATCGTGATCGTCAGCCCAACCACCTTGCTTGCCACCCTGCGGGTAATCGACAGCCTGTGGAAACAAGAGCGCCAAAGCCAGAACGCCCGGGAAATCGCCGAACGCGCCGGTTGGCTGTACGACAAGTTCGTGCTGTTTATCCAGGACCTGGATGAAGTGGGTAATCGTTTGCAACAGTTGGATAAGGCTTACAGCGCGGCGAGAAACAAACTGACAGATGGACGCGGAAATCTGGTCAGCCGGACCGAGCAGTTAAGGTTACTCGGCGCGCGCGCCAGTAAAAGCCTGCCGGCGGATTTGCTGGAACGTGCGATGACCGATGCCGATGGCGTCGCCCATCTACCTGAATAGATGCGGTCTCTGTGGGAGCTGGCTTGCCTGCGATAGCAAAGGTGAATTCAACACCGCTATCGCAGCATAGGTATCTACACAATTTTCAGAGGCTGGCGGATTCCCCTGTGGCGAGTGGGCTTGTCCTAATGCCGTTCAGTTAAGCTAAACGCAATGCTCAAAGCAATGAAGATCAAATGTGGGA
>JAFHKH010000353.1 GCA_016937595.1 Pseudomonas cedrina subsp. fulgida
AAGCCCGCTCCCACATTAGTTGGATTGAGCTCTGCCTGGAATTTCTATGCCACGCGCTCTTCGCCGGGGTTGCGCTCGAAGTAGCGCTTGTATTCGCGGCTGAACTGCGACGTACTCTGATACCCCACGCTGTGCGCCGCCTGCGCCACGCCCAGGCCTTCCACCAGCAACAATTGCTGGGCCTTGAGCAGCCGCAGGCGCTTGAGGTACTGCACCGGCGACAACAGCGTGCAACGCTTGAAATGCTCATGAAACGTCGAGGCGCTCATGTGCGCATAACCGGCCAACGTCTCGATATTCAACGGCTCGGCGTAATGGGCATGCAAGTGATTCAACGAGGTGGCAATTCGCGAGAACTGCCCCTGCTGCTCCACCAATGCGCGCAGCACGTCGGCTTGCGGCCCACGCAACGCAGTGAAGAGTAATTCGCGCACGCGCGCCGGGCCCAGGATCCGGCTTTCCAGCGGATCGTGCAGGCACTGCAACAGCCGTTCGACACACCCGCGCATGGCATCATCGAGCACCACCGAACTCATCGACGCCAATGTCTGCGCCGCCGGTGGTGGCCCGGCCTGAATGCCCATGGCCATCACCAACTCGCCCAGCACCACGCGGTCAATCCCCACCGTTACGCCCAGCAGCGGCGCATCCGGCGCCATGGCAAAGGTCTCGCACTCGAACGGCACCGGCATGGCCTGAATCAGGTAATGCCCGGCGCCGTACTCCAGCGTACGCGGGCCCAGGTAGGCGACTTTGCTGCCCTGGGCCACGAACATCAGGCTCGGTTCGTAGATCTGCGGCCCACGCGCCACGTCACAACTGGCGCGCAGCACCTGCACGCCGGGAAGGTGAGTAGGCGAAAAACCGTCGCAGGGCGTGAGCCCTTCTATCAAGGCCACCAGCGGGGCGTTGGCGTCGAGATGGCGGGTCAACATCATGGCAAAAAACTTCGCTGAAAAGGGATGAGAACATCATCGCAGGTCCGGCGACACAAAAATCCAAACAAGGAGCACTCCCGGACAAATAGGCATGAGACTCGGAGCAATCACCATGGCCGCCCCCAGAGGCGGCACGGAAAATGGCCCACCTCACTGTTCACTGCTTTTGCGAGGTTTCGCCATGTACACCGCCATCGGTTACGCCGCCCAGTCGGCCACCACTCCCCTCGCCCCCCTGTCGTTCCAACGGCGCAGCCCGCGCGTCGATGACGTGGCCATCGAGATCCTCTACTGCGGCGTGTGCCACTCCGATATCCACCAGGCGCGCAACGAATGGGGCATCGCCGTGTACCCGCTGATGCCAGGCCACGAGATTGTCGGCAAGGTCACCGCCGTCGGCGCCAACGTCAGCGCACACAAGGTCGGCGACCTGGTCGCGTAGGCTGCATGGTCGATTCGTGCCGTCACTGCGAGGCGTGCAAGTCTGACCTGGAGCAATACTGCCTCGAAGGGCCGACCATGACCTACGCCACCCCGGACCGGGTAGACGGCAGCAACACCATGGGCGGTTACTCCGACAGCATCGTGGTCAGTGAACACTTTGTGGTGAAGATCCCGGCCACGCTCGACCTGGCCAGCGCCGCGCCGATCCTGTGCGCCGGCATCACCACCTACTCGCCGCTCAAGCACTACGGCGTCAAGGCCGGCGATAAGGTCGGGATCCTGGGCATGGGTGGCCTGGGCCACATGGGCATCAAGTTCGCCAAGGCCATGGGCGCCGAAGTGACCCTGTTCACGCGCTCGGCGAGCAAGGCCGAGGAAGGCCGTCGCCAGGGCGCCGACCATGTGATCGTGTCCACCGACGCCGAGCAGATGAAAGCCGCCGCCGGGCACTTCGATTTCCTGCTGGACACCATCCCGGTGCAGCACGACCTGAACCCCTACCTCGATGTATTGCGCTTTGACGGCGTGCATATCCTGGTCGGCCTGATCGAGCCGGTGGACCCGCCCGTCAACGCCGCCAAGCTGGTGCTGGGCCGTAAAGTGCTGGCCGGCTCGCTGATCGGCGGCATTGCCGAAACCCAGGAAGTCCTGGATTTCTGCGCCGAGCATGGCATCACCTGCGATATCGAAATGCTCGACATCCGCCAGATCAATGAGGCCTACGCCCGCATGATCGCCGGTGACGTGAAGTACCGCTTTGTCATCGACATGGCGACCCTGAAGGCCTGATCAGGCCTTCGCGCCCAACTGCGCCGACAGCCGTGCTGCGACCTGTTTGATCACAGGGATCAGCTCGGCCATTTTTTCCAACGGCATGTAGGGCACGGTACTGGCGATGCTGATGCCGGCGACAATACGCCGGCTGGCATCGCGCACCGGTGCCGCCACGCAACGGATCGACGGTTCGTTGTCTTCCAGGTCGAACGCGTAACCGCCCCCCACGTATTCACGCATGCGCTGCTCGAACTGTGCCCAGGATTGCTCCGGGTGCTGCGGCCACTGCAGGTTTTTGCCGCCCTCCGGCAAGCTGGCTTCGTAGAGGCGTCGCCACTCCTCGGCCGAATCGTCCAGCAACATCGCTTTGCCAACCCCGGTGCGTGCCAGCGGGCATGCGATGGCCGACCCGCGACCGCATTTCCGGGCCATAGCGGCCGGGGTTCTTGTGCAGGTAGAGCACGTCATCGTATTCGCGAATGGCCAGGTGGATGGTATCGCCGGTCAGCGCCGACAGCTCATCCAGATACGGGATGGCCAGGGTCACCAACGGCAGCTCTTCGCGCGCCTGGAACCCCAGCTCGATCAACTTGGGCCCCAACAGGTAACCGACCTGCGGCAACACGCGCAGGTAACGCTCGTCCACCAGGCAACTGACCAGGCGATGGGTGGTGCTGCGGGTGGTGCCGATGCGCTTGGCGATCTCTTTCAGATCCCGCGCACCCGCCGCCACCGCTTGCACCACGCCCAGGCCACGCAGCAGGGTCTGGGTGCCGGTGGGGGCGGCGTCTTTGACGGGGGTGTGGGCGTTTTCCTGCATATCGGGCCTATTGGGAAGTACGAAAACGGCGCCATTATGGCAAAAGGTGAACTTGAATACTGAGCAGATCCAACTGTGGGACAGGCTTTCTGTGGGAGCTGGCTTGCCTGCGATGCAGACGCCTCGGTCTTTCAGTCAGACCGAGGTGATGCTATCGCAGGCAAGCCAGCTCCCACAAAAAAGCCAGCACACACTTGCTGATCTTCACATGGCAGGACTCAGCGTTGCTTCATGCGGTCGATGATCACCGCCAGCAACAGGATCGAACCCCGGATCACATACTGGTAAAAGGTATCGATGTTCTTCAGGTTCATCGCATTCTCGATGATCGCCAGGATCAGCACCCCGGCAATCACATGGCGAATCATGCCGATCCCACCGCTCAACGACACCCCGCCCAGCACGCAGGCCGAGATCACCGTCAGCTCGAAACCCTGGCCGATCATCGGCTGGCCCGAGGTCATACGCGAGGCGAGGATCACCCCGGCCAGGGCGCCGATCAACCCGTGCACGGCAAAGATGATGATCTTGGTGCGATCAACGTTCACCCCGGCCAGCAACGCCGCTTCCTGGTTACCGCCGATGGCCATGGTGTTGCGCCCGTACGTGGTGTAGTTCAACAACCAGCCGAAAAACACAAAGCACAGCACGGTGATGATGATCGGCACGGGCACACCCAGCAGTTGGCCGTTGCCGAAGACGAAGAAATCCTCGTTCATCACCCCCACCGCCTTGCCGTTGGAGAAGATGTAGGCCAGGCCGCGCACGATCTGCATGGTCGCCAACGTTGTAATCAACGCGTTGATGCGCAGCTTGGCGATCACGATACCGTTGATCAGCCCCACCACCAGGCCCATGGCCAACGCGGCCGAAACGCCGAACACCACGCTGTCGGTGTCACGAATCACAATGCCTGCCACCACGCCGGCACAGGCAATCACCGAACCGACCGACAAGTCGAAGTGCCCCGACGCCAGGCAAAACAGCATGGTGCACGCGGCAATGCCCACGGTGGAAATCGCCAGGCCCAGCCCACGCATGTTCAGCGGCGAGAGGAAATTGTCGATAAACAGCGCACTGAGCGCAAAAATCCCCAGGGCAGCCAACAGCATCACCCAATCATCGAGGAACTTGCGCTGGTTGAACCCCGGCCAGAAGCCCTTTGCAGTTTTTACCTCAGACATCATTCACCTCGAATTCTTCAAGCCCGCGAACGCGGGAGAGCCAGTTGCAACAGCCGTGCTTCATCCGCCTGGTCGCGTGTCACTTCGCCGGTCAACGCGCCCTCGCTCATCACCAGCATGCGGTCGGAAATCCCCATCACTTCCATCAGGTCGCTGGACACCACAATCACCGCAATACCACTGGCCGCCAGGTTGTGGATGATCTGGTAGATCTCCGATTTGGCGCCGATATCAATGCCACGGGTCGGCTCATCCAACAGCAACACTTTCATCGGCATCGACAGCCAGCGGCCAAGAATGGCTTTTTGCTGATTGCCGCCCGAGAGGTACATGATTTTCTGTTCGGCATTCGGCGTCTTGACCTTCATCGCCTTGATCTGCTGGTCGGCGTTGCCCTTTTCCCAGCCGTCACGCAGCAACCAGCCGAACGTCGAATGCGCACCGCGCGCACTGATGTTGATGTTCTCGGCCACGCTGGACAGCGGAATGATGCCCTCCTTCTTGCGGTCTTCCGGGCACAGCAGCACGCCGGCGGCGATGGCATCGCGGGGTGACTGCAAGCGCAGCGGCGCGCCACACAGTTCCAGGTGCCCGGCGCTGGCG
>JAFHKH010000354.1 GCA_016937595.1 Pseudomonas cedrina subsp. fulgida
TCTGCGTGGGAATGCATCGTGTGACGCTCTGCGTCACTGACGCGGAGCGTCACAGGCGGCATTCCCACGCGGAGCGTGGGAACGATCAGGCGATCAGGTTCAGCGTTGCTTCATGCGGTCGATGACCACGGCCAGCAGCAGGATCGAGCCGCGGATCACGTACTGGTAGAACGTGTCGATGTTCTTCAGGTTCATCGCATTCTCGATGATCGCCAGGATCAACACCCCGGCAATCACATGGCGAATCATGCCAATCCCACCGCTCAACGACACCCCGCCCAATACGCAGGCCGAGATCACCGTCAGCTCGAAACCCTGGCCGATCATCGGCTGCCCCGAGGTCATGCGCGAGGCCAAAATCACCCCGGCCAACGCGCCAATAATGCCGTGCACGGCAAAGATCAGGATTTTGGTGCGGTCGACGTTGACGCCCGCCAGCAACGCCGCTTCCGGGTTGCCGCCGATGGCCATGGTGTTGCGCCCGTAGGTGGTGTAGTTGAGCAGCCAACCGAAAAACACAAAGCAGACGATGGTGATCAGGATCGGCACCGGCACACCCAGCAATTGGCCGTTGCCGAACACGAAGAATTGATCCTGGGATACGCCCACCGCCTTGCCGTCGGCAAAGATATACGCCAGCCCGCGCACGATCTGCATGGTCGCCAGCGTGGTGATCAGCGCGTTGACCCGCAATTTGGCGATCACAATGCCGTTGATCAGCCCGACGATCAAACCCATCCCCAGCGCGGCGCCGATGCCGAGCATGACGCTGTCGGTGTCGCGCATCACAATCGCCGCCACCACCCCGGCGCAGGCGATCACCGAGCCCACCGACAGGTCGAAGTGCCCCGACGCCAGGCAGAACAGCATGGTGCAGGCGGCAATCCCCACGGTGGAAATCGCCAGGCCCAACCCGCGCATGTTCAGCGGCGAGAGGAAGTTATCGATCAGCAAGGCACAGAGTACAAAGATGCTCACGGCGGCCAGCAGCATCGCCCAGTTGTCGAGCAGTGCGCGCATGTCCAGGGGTTTGCGTGCCGAAGGCAACGCGTTGTCTTGGGTTGTCATAGTCATTTCTCAGTTCGCCAGGCTGCGTGGCAAGGCCAGTTGCAGCAAGTTGGATTCAGTCGCGTGTTCGCGGGTTTGCTCGCCCCGCAGTGCGCCTTCGCAGAGCACCAGGATGCGGTCGGAAATCCCCATCACTTCCATCAAGTCGCTGGACACCACGATCACCGCAATGCCTTGGGCCGCGAGCTTATGGATGATCTGGTAGATCTCGGCCTTGGCGCCGATATCAATGCCACGGGTCGGCTCATCCAACAGCAACACTTTCATCGGCATCGACAGCCAGCGGCCAAGAATGGCCTTTTGCTGATTGCCGCCCGAGAGGTACATGATTTTCTGTTCGGCATTCGGCGTCTTGACCTTCATCGCCTTGATCTGCTGGTCGGCGTTGCCCTTTTCCCAGCCGTCACGCAGCAACCAGCCGAACGTCGAATGCGCGCCACGCGCACTGATGTTGATGTTCTCGGCCACGCTGGACAGCGGAATGATGCCCTCCTTCTTGCGGTCTTCCGGGCACAGCAGCACGCCGGCGGCGATGGCATCGCGGGGTGACTGCAAGCGCAGCGGCGCGCCACACAGTTGCAGGTGCCCGGCGCTGGCG
>JAFHKH010000355.1 GCA_016937595.1 Pseudomonas cedrina subsp. fulgida
TTTTTCATCGGTGAATACCAGCCTGGGGATCGGGTTGGAACTGGTGGCGGACTGGCGGAAGAGGGGGAAGATATCGAGGTACTGGAGCTGGGTTTCGAGCAGGCGTTAGGCATGGTGCAGGGCGGTGAAATTGTGGATGGGAAGACCATCATGCTCCTGCAACACCTGGAATTGCGGATGCTTAAAGAGGGATGGTGAGCCGGCGTTCTCCGGCGGGCAAACATGCGTTGGCTTGATCGTTCCCACGCTCGCGTGGGAATGCCGCCTGGGACTCTCCGCGTCCCGCCGAACAGCTCAACATGTATAGGTGACGCAGAGCGTCACCGGATGCATTGCCACGCGGAGCGTGGGAGCGATCCACTTAGCATTATTATGCTCACCAGTCATTTGGATTTTCTCTTAACCCTTGTGCAATTTCCAAGGCCCACTCACTACTTATGAGTCGGTAGATATCTTCGAAGAAAACTCTCGGGTCTTTCATCTCGTCCCAATAGGAAGGAAGAGAGCTATATTCTTCTGGATCATCCTCAAATACTGCTTGAAAATTATAATTTTCATCGGATAGAGCCTCTTTTAGGCATATAAATAGTAAGTATTTTTCACGATATGAACTGTCGAAATGTCTAGGGAGGAAATAATTTTTTATTAGGGTGTTTCGATCCGATGAAATATTTGGGTCGTATTGGCTGAGCTCCACGCCCAGTGTTTCCTCTCGGTCGTAAATATCATATCCACCTAGGAAGTAGTGCAGAGTAGGTACGTAAGGCGTGCCGCTTTTCGGATCTATCATGTTTTCTTCTCTATTTTGATCGTTCCCACGCTCCGCGTGGGAATGCCGCCTGGGACGCTCCGCGTCCCGCCCAGCCAGCGCAAGACCAGAACCCTCGCGCAAGGGTGGACGCAGAGCGTCACGGGATGCATTACCACGCAGAGCGTGGGAACGATCGATCAACTAGCACTCAAAAATCGGACAAAACTTCGGACG
>JAFHKH010000356.1 GCA_016937595.1 Pseudomonas cedrina subsp. fulgida
CAGCCAGCGCAAGACCAGATCCCTGCGCAAGGGTGACGCGGAGCGTCACGGGATGCATTACCACGCGGAGCGTGGGAGCGATCGATCACGGCGCCATCACTACCTTAACGGCCCCAAGTCCTTTGAGAGCATAACTGTTGTACTCATACACTTGCCCCTGAGCATCCAATTGAAGCACGCCGTCTTGTTCACTCACTTGCACAGTGGGCTCTTGGGTTTTCAGAAAAGGATGTGCCGACACCAATGTCGTGAGTATTGCCTGATCGTTACCCAGATCCTTATGAACGTAGTATCTGTAGGAAAAGCCCACCGTCGCGCCACCCTGACCATCCCGAGCGCCGTAGATAGAGGTGCCGTTACCCAAGGAATATTTGAGTACTACCTCATCCAACTCCGGCGTACCGGGGCTCATCAACCAACCAACGCCCAAATAGCCGAGACACACCACCAGCAGCCCATTGAGCAAGCCCTGGACCGGCCACTTAATACCCTTGAGCTCTGGCATATTCGATGCCCTCCCTGATCCAGTGCTGGTCGCTATGGTCATCGCCATAAGGCGCATCGCCCCACCAGTCTCCAAACTCAGCCCGAGATGTACCCGCCGCTTTTTGCGCTGCACCTGCGGCTCTCAATAACACCCCTTCCGCAATTCCCAACACCGTTCCAGTGACGCCATAGTTGAAATTCCCGAACGCCTCATACTCGCGACTTTTCTGTTTGTAATCCCAAGGACCACGCCCTCTGACCTGCGAGTAAAACCATGAGTAGGTGAACGCCGAACCAGGCTTCAAATGCATCCTGCGGTTGTTGGCCAAGGCGATATTGTCTTGCAGCGAAACGCCCGGAGGCATGGGAGGAACAGCCATTTGCGAATCCTTGCTCATGGGGTTGAACACTGAAAACTAGCATTCAAAAATCGGCAAAACCTTCGCAAATTCACATACGGAAATTTCAGACAGACATATGATCCAAGCCTCACATTCAGGGGGACCTGACAAGGAAAAATCCGAAGCGCCATCCGCCTTGATCGTTCCCATGCTCTGCGTGGTAACGCCGCCTGGGACGCTCCGCGTCCGCCAGCCAGCGCAAGCCCAGATTCCTGCGCAAGGGTGACGCGGAGCGTCACGGGATGCAGTACCACGCAGAGCGTGGGAACGATCGATCATCAGTCCCTTTTTGGGACCGACTCCGGCGCCGGGCTGACTTGCTCCAACGCCCTGTCGACGAGCAACTGCCCAAACTCAGCCATTTGCTGAATTCCAAGCATGATTGCGCGCTGGGAAGCGTCCAGATCGAAGGCCAGGTTGCAGGTGAGCGCGTTAAGGGAGGACAGGGTTTCGCTGGCGTTGACCAGCAGGGTTTCGGTGTTTTGGGTGGGGTTTACGGTTGAAGAGGGGCGGATTGGCGGTAGGTTTGACCATGATTTACAGCTCCGATATGTGATGGAGACTGCCCTCTTCCGCTTGCACGCGAATAAGGGTGCAGCCGTGCGCAGGTGTGCAAGACCGGGCATATCGGACCCCGGCAGACCCCGAGGGACCTCCCACGCACAGCCGCCATAACAAAATCTTGCAGGAAAAATCCGAAGCCCCATCCGCCTTGATCGTTCCCACGCTCTGCGTGGTAATGCCGCCTGGGACGCTCCGCGTCCGCCAGCCAGCGCAAGACCAGA
>JAFHKH010000357.1 GCA_016937595.1 Pseudomonas cedrina subsp. fulgida
GAGCGTGGGAACGATCAGTGGATGAGCCATCCTACTGCGGCGGCAGGCAGGTTGCCTATCGGGTGTGTTGTCGGACGCCTTCGCGAGCAAGCCCGCTCCCACAGTTTGAGCGTATTCCAGGGATGTACCCGGTCCAACTGTGGGAGCGGGCTTGCTCGTGAAGGCTTACTTACTGTGCAGAAACATCCGCCTGCAAGCCTTCAATGGAAGCCTCAACCAATGCCAAACCGGTCTCGGCCAATTGCAGGCTGGCCCAGTTGAGATAGCTCTGGTGTTCCGTGCACAGGTCTTGAGCGGCCAGGGTGAGGACGCGGGCGGTGCCCAGTACATGACTGGCGTGTTCCAGTGCATGTTCGAGGGGGATGCCGGGTTGTACGCGAAACAGCGGTGCTTCACTGCGTTCGCTCGGGCAGAAGGGGGTGGGGCGGGTGGTTTTTTTGGACATGGTGGATCTCCTGAAAAAGATGGGATCCTATGAACAGCGAGGCCGTCAAACCTCATCACGAATGAGTCGTGACAGGCGCGAGGATAGGCAGGATGGGGTAAGGGGTCAATGCTGGCAGTTGCACCGAGATCGTTCCCACGCTCTGCGTGGTAATGCATCCCGTGACGCTCCGCGTCACCCATGCGCGGGTGAAGGAACGCGGAGCGTCCCAGGCGGCATTCCCACGCGGAGCGTGGGAACGATC
>JAFHKH010000358.1 GCA_016937595.1 Pseudomonas cedrina subsp. fulgida
CGGCCGCCTGCGTGCCGACCTCGATGCCCGTGACGCCGACTATGACCTGGCGGTGGCGCAGTACAACAAGACGTTGGTGCAAGCCCTGGGCGATATCGGCACCACCCTTTCGCAACTGCGCGACACCGGCCGGCAGATCCAGGCCCAGCAACATGCCGCGGACATTGCCCAGCAGTCCTACGACACCGGCGTGCAGCGCTACAGCTCCGGGATCGGTAACTACCTGGATGTGCTCAGTATCGAGCAGCAATTGCTGCAGGCCCAGCGCCAGCTGCGACCTTGAAGGCTGCGCAGATCGATCTGTCGATTCAATTGATGCAGGCCCTGGGTGGCGGCTACGGCGCCAACAACGTGGCCGCAACCACCCCCGCCACACGCACGGAATAATTCGAGGTATTTGTCATGGCCACTGCCGACAGCAACACCGCAACGGAACAACCCAAGCAAGACAACAACCCACGCAAACGCAAAGTGATGCTGATCGGCCTGGCGCTGATCGTCATCCTCGCCATTGTCGGTGTGTGGGGCTGGTATGAGCTCTACGGGCGCTTTAACGAAAGCACCGATGACGCCTATGTGAACGGCAACGTGGTGGAAATCACTCCGCTGGTCACCGGTACCGTGGTCAGCATCGGCGCCGACGATGGCGACCTGGTCCATGAAGGCCAGGTGCTGATCAACTTCGACCCCAACGACGCCGCCGTCGGCCTGCAGAACGCCCAGGCCAACCTGGCCCGCACGGTGCGCCAGGTGCGGGGGTTGTACAGCAATGTCGATGGCATGAAGGCCCAGGTCAACGCGCAGAAAGCCGACGTGCAAACCGCCCAGGACAACTACAACCGACGCAAGACCTGGCCCAGGGCGGCGCGATCTCCCAAGAAGAACTGTCCCACGCCCGTGACAGCCTGACGGCGGCGAAGAACGCGCTGACCAACCTTGAGCAGCAGCTCAAATCCACCAATGCCCTGGTGGATGACACAGTGATCTCGTCCCATCCGGATGTGCAGGCCGCCGCCGCGCAATTGCGCCAGGCCTACCTGACCAACGCGCGCAGCACTTTGATCGCGCCGGTCACCGGCTACGTGGCCAAGCGCACCGTGCAACTGGGCCAGCGCGTACAACCCGGCACCGCGTTGATGGCGGTGATCCCACTGAACCAGCTGTGGATCGACGCCAACTTCAAGGAAACCCAACTGCGCGACATGCGCATCGGCCAGCCGGTGGACATCGAGTCGGACATCTACGGCAGTGACGTGAAGTACAGCGGCACTGTGGACAGCCTGGGCGCCGGCACCGGCAGCGCGTTTGCCCTGCTGCCGGCGCAGAACGCCACGGGGAACTGGATCAAGATCGTGCAGCGCGTACCGGTGCGTATCCATATCAACGCCGAAGAGTTGGCCAAACACCCGCTGCGCGTGGGCCTCTCCACCGTGGTCAATGTCGACCTGCACGACCAGAGCGGCCCGGTACTGGCACAACAGGCGCCGCAAAAGGCCTCGTTCACCACCAACGTGTATGACCGCCAATTGGCCGAGGCTGACGCGATGATTACCCAGTTGATCCATGACAACAGCAGCGCCGCGCCCAAGGCTGCGCAACGCTGATGAGCACTAACGCCTCCTTCACGCCACCCAGCCTGTTGATGGCCACTATCGGCCTGTCGCTGGCGACCTTTATGCAGGTACTCGACACCACCATCGCCAACGTGGCGTTGCCGACCATTTCCGGCAACCTCGGCGTGAGTTCGGAGCAGGGCACCTGGGTAATCACCTCGTTTGCGGTGAGCAACGCCATTGCCCTGCCACTGACCGGTTGGCTGAGCCGCCGCTTTGGCGAGGTGAAGCTGTTCCTGTGGGCTACCATCCTGTTTGTGCTGGCCTCGTTCCTCTGCGGTATTTCCACCTCAATGCCCGAGCTGATCGGCTTTCGGGTCGTGCAAGGCCTGGTGGCCGGGCCGCTGTACCCGATGACCCAGACCCTGCTGATCGCGGTCTATCCGCCGGCGCGGCGCGGCATGGCCCTGGCGTTACTGGCGATGGTCACGGTGGTGGCGCCGATTGCCGGGCCGATCCTCGGTGGCTGGATCACCGACAGCTACAGCTGGCCATGGATCTTCTTCATCAACGTGCCCATCGGCATCTTTGCGGTGATGGTGGTGCGCTCGCAACTGAAGAAACGTCCGGTGGAAACCAGCTACCAGCCGATGGACTACGTCGGGTTGCTGAGCCTGATCGTCGGGGTCGGCGCCTTGCAGATCATCCTCGACAAAGGCAACGACCTGGATTGGTTCGAATCCAACTTCATCCTGATTGGCGCGGCGATTTCGGTGGTTGCCCTGGCGGTGTTCGTGATCTGGGAAATGACCGACAAGCATCCGGTGGTCAACCTGCGCTTGTTTGCCTACCGCAACTTCCGCATCGGCACCATTGTGTTGATCGGCGGCTACGCGGGCTTCTTTGGCATCAACCTGATCCTGCCGCAATGGCTGCAAACCCAGATGGGCTACACCGCGACCTGGGCCGGCCTGGCGGTGGCGCCGATCGGCATACTGCCGGTGCTGATGTCGCCGTTCGTGGGCAAATACGCGCACAAGTTCGACTTGCGCCTGCTGGCGGGGTTGTCGTTCCTGGCGATGGGCTTGAGTTGTTTCATGCGTGCGAGCTTCACCAATGAGGTGGATTTCACCCACATCGCCCTGGTGCAGTTGTTCATGGGGATCGGCGTGGCGCTGTTCTTCATGCCGACCTTGAGCATTCTGATGTCCGACCTGCCGCCACAGCAGATTGCCGACGGCGCGGGCCTGGCAACATTCTTGCGCACCCTGGGCGGCAGCTTCGCGGCTTCGCTCACCACCTGGATCTGGATCCGCCGGGCCGACCAGCACCATGCGTACATGAGCGAAAACATGACCACCTATGACTCGACCACGCGCGACGCGATACAGGCACTCGGCGGGGCAGGGCAGAAGGCGTATGCGCAACTGGACCAGATCCTCACCGGCCAGGCGTACATGATGTCCACCGTGGACTACTTCACGTTGATGGGGTGGATCTTCGCGGGCTTGATGTTGCTGGTGTGGCTGGCCAAACCGCCGTTCGGCGCCAAGGCCGGGCCTGAGGCCTCGGGCCACTGATCAAAGGGTGTACGCAGTCAAAAAATGTGGGAGCGGGCTTGCTCGCGAAAGCGGTCGTTCAGTCGATGCATAAGTTGACTGACACACCGCTCGTCGCGAGCGCTCCCACATTTGGCTCTCTGTTCACAAAAGATTGGTGGCGTTGGGTTCAGGCGCCAGGCAACGCCAACTGCGGATTGACGAAGTCAAACGCCGCCAACGCAAAGCCTTGCTCATCCACCTGCAACGCCCAGCCTTGCTTGTCCCAGTCGCCCAGCACAATGCGCTTGGCCGCTTGCTCGCCAATCTGCAGCTTATGAATGGCGGGGCGGTGGGTGTGGCCATGGACCAGGGTGCGCACGCCAAACTGTTGCATCACCCGCGGCACTTCCTCGGGGGTCACATCCACGATGTCGTGGGTTTTCATGCGTGTCTGCGCACGGCTTTCACTGCGCAGTTTGCGCGCCAGCCTGTGCCGTGTGCCCAACGGCAAATGCCGCAGGATGAACAGCACAACCGGATTGCGCAGGATGCGCCGCAGCTTCATGTAGCCGACGTCGCGGGTGCAGAGGCTGTCGCCGTGCATCAACAGCACAGGTTCGCCATGGAGTTGCACGACACTCGGATCTTTGAGCAAGGTGGCGCCTGCCGCTTTGCAGAACGCCTTGCCGATCAGGAAATCGCGGTTGCCGTGCATGATGAAAATCGGGGTGCCGCTGTCGCTGAGTTCGCGCAGGGCCGCGCAAATCGAGCGTTGGAACGGTGTCATCCCATCGTCGCCAATCCAGGCCTCGAAGAAGTCCCCCAGAATGTACAACGCCTGGGCGCACGGGCGCGGCCGTGGAGCAGATCCAGAAACGCCCGGGTAATGTCCGGGCGCCCCTCTTCCAGATGCAAATCTGAAATCAGCAATATCACCCAACGATCTCGGCTTTCTCGACGATCACGTCTTCTGCTGGAACGTCCTGGTGACCTGCCTTCGACGTGGTGGACACGCCTTTGATCTTGTCGACAACGTCCTGGCCTTCGGTGACTTTACCGAATACCGCGTAGCCCCAGCCTTGCACGTTCTTGCCGCTGTGGTTGAGGAAGGCGTTGTCGGCGACGTTGATGAAGAACTGCGCGGAGGCCGAATGCGGCTCCATGGTACGGGCCATGGCGACGGTGTACTTGTCGTTGGAAAGGCCGTTGTCCGCTTCGTTCTGGATGCTTGGGCGCTTGTCTTTCTTCTCTTTCATGCCCGGCTCGAAACCGCCGCCCTGGATCATGAAGTTGCCGATGACACGGTGGAAAACGGTGTTTTCGTAGTGGCCGGCCTTAACGTATTCGATGAAGTTGGCGACGGTGATCGGCGCTTTCTCGGCGTTCAGCTCGATGACGATGTCACCGTGGTTGGTGGTCAGTTTGACTTGAGTCATGTTCACTACTCTTTTCAGGGAATTCGTGGGTTTGGGTGCCAGGGCACCACGACCGGTTTGGCGAAACGGCGGCCAAGGCGCGCAGTTTAGCGTGCCTGTCAGGAATTTCGAGGTGGTTTTTTACCACCGGTGCGTTAAATGCACCGCAACCCTGTCAGCGGCTTGACAGCATCAGCTATGATAAGCCCTTTGTTTTGTCGGCCCAGCCCGGCCATGTACTTGTCTGTTCAAGGATCCTATGAGCAAGCCCACTGTCGACCCTACCTCGAATACCAAGGCCGGACCTGCCGTCCCGGTCAATTTCCTGCGCCCGATCATCCAGGCGGACCTGGATTCGGGCAAGCACACGCAGATCGTCACCCGCTTCCCGCCAGAGCCCAACGGCTACCTGCACATCGGTCACGCCAAGTCGATCTGTGTGAACTTCGGCCTGGCCCAGGAATTCGGTGGCGTCACGCACCTGCGTTTCGACGACACCAACCCGGCCAAGGAAGACCAGGAATACATCGACGCCATCGAAAGCGACATCAAGTGGCTGGGCTTCGAATGGTCCGGTGAAGTGCGCTATGCCTCCCAATACTTCGACCAATTGTTCGACTGGGCAGTCGAGCTGATCAAGGCCGGCAAGGCCTACGTCGACGACCTGTCCCCCGAGCAGGCCAAGGAATACCGTGGCACCCTGACCGAACCGGGCAAGAACAGCCCGTTCCGCGAGCGTTCGGTGGAAGAGAACCTCGACTGGTTCAACCGCATGCGCGCCGGTGAGTTCCCGGACGGCGCTCGCGTACTGCGCGCCAAGATCGACATGGCCTCGCCAAACATGAACCTGCGCGACCCGATCATGTACCGCATCCGCCATGCCCATCACCACCAGACCGGCGACAAGTGGTGCATCTACCCCAACTATGACTTCACCCACGGTCAGTCGGATGCCATCGAAGGCATCACCCACTCCATCTGCACCCTGGAGTTCGAAAGCCATCGCCCGCTGTACGAGTGGTTCCTGAGCAACCTGCCGGTGCCGGCACAGCCGCGCCAGTATGAGTTCAGCCGCCTGAACCTGAACTACACCATCACCAGCAAGCGCAAGCTCAAGCAACTGGTCGATGAAAAACACGTGCATGGCTGGGATGACCCGCGCATGTCGACGCTCTCGGGTTTCCGCCGTCGCGGCTACACCCCGGCGTCGATCCGCAACTTCTGCGACATGGTCGGCACCAACCGTTCCGACGGCGTGGTCGACTTCGGCATGCTCGAGTTCAGCATCCGCCAGGACCTCGACGCCAATGCCCCGCGCGCCATGTGCGTGCTGCGTCCGTTGAAAGTCGTGATCACCAACTACCCGCAAGACAAAGTCGACAACCTCGAGTTGCCGCGTCATCCGCAGAAAGAAGAACTCGGCGTGCGCAAGCTGCCGTTCGCCCGTGAAATCTACATCGACCGCGATGACTTCATGGAAGAGCCGCCAAAAGGCTACAAGCGCCTGGAGCCGAACGGCGAAGTGCGCCTGCGCGGCAGCTACGTGATCCGTGCCGATGAAGCCATCAAGGACGCCGACGGCAACATCGTCGAACTGCGTTGCTCGTACGATCCGGACACCCTGGGCAAGAACCCCGAAGGCCGCAAGGTCAAGGGCGTGGTCCACTGGGTGCCGGCCGCTGCCAGCATCGAATGCGAAGTGCGCCTGTACGATCGCCTGTTCCGCTCGCCGAATCCTGAAAAGGCCGAAGACAGCGCCAGCTTCCTCGACAATATCAATCCTGACTCCCTGCAAGTACTCACGGGTTGTCGTGCCGAGCCATCGCTTGGCGACGCACAGCCGGAAGACCGTTTCCAGTTCGAGCGCGAAGGCTACTTCTGCGCGGATATCAAGGACTCGAAACCAGGTGCTCCGGTATTCAACCGTACCGTGACCTTGCGTGATTCGTGGGGCCAGTGATTCTCTAAGGAAGCCGTTGTGCTAACGATCTACAACACACTCAGCAAGACCAAAGAAGTCTTCAAGCCGCTCGATGGCAACAAGGTGCGCATGTACGTGTGCGGCATGACCGTGTACGACTACTGCCACATCGGCCACGGCCGCAGCATGGTTGCCTTCGACCTGGTGACTCGCTGGTTGCGTTTCAGCGGCTATGACTTGACGTACGTGCGCAACATCACCGACATCGACGACAAGATCATCAACCGCGCCAACGAAAACGGCGAGGCGTTCGACGCGCTGACCGAGCGCATGATCGCCGCGATGCACGAGGACGAGGCGCGCCTCAACATCCTCAAACCGGACATGGAACCGCGTGCCACCGACCACATCCCCGGCATGCACGCGATGATCCAGACCCTGATCGACAAGGGCTACGCCTACGCTCCGGGCAATGGCGACGTGTACTACCGCGTCGCCAAGTTCATGGGCTACGGCAAGCTGTCGCGCAAGAAGATCGAAGACCTGCGCATCGGCGCGCGCATCGAAGTCGACGAAGCCAAGCAGGACCCGCTCGACTTCGTGCTGTGGAAAGCCACCAAGCCGGGCGAGCCCAGCTGGGAATCGCCGTGGGGCGCCGGGCGTCCGGGCTGGCACATTGAATGCTCGGTGATGTCCACCTGCTGCCTGGGCGAGACCTTCGACATTCATGGCGGCGGCAGCGACCTGGAATTTCCGCACCACGAAAACGAAATCGCCCAGAGCGAAGCCGCCACCGGCAAGACCTACGCCAACGCCTGGATGCACTGCGGCATGATCCGCATCAATGGCGAGAAGATGTCCAAGTCCTTGAACAACTTCTTCACCATTCGCGACGTGCTGGAAAAGTATCACCCGGAAGTGGTGCGGTATTTGTTGGTCTCCAGCCACTACCGCAGCGCCATCAACTACTCGGAAGACAACCTCAAGGACGCCAAGGGCGCCCTGGAGCGGTTCTACCACGCGTTGAAAGGCTTGCCTGCCGTGGCGCCTGCCGGCGGCGACGCGTTCGTGGCACGGTTTACCGAAGTCATGAACGACGACTTTGGTACGCCGGAAGCGTGTGCGGTGCTGTTCGAGATGGTGCGCGAGATCAACCGTCTGCGGGAGAGCGATATCGACGCAGCGGCGGGTTTGGCGGCACGTTTGAAAGAACTGGCCAGTGTGCTTGGGGTTCTGCAAATGAAGCCTGAGGATTTCCTTCAAGCCGGCGCTGAAGGGCGTGTGGATGCGGCTGAAGTGGATGCGCTGATCCAGGCGCGTCTGGCGGCGCGTGCCGGCAAGGACTGGGCGGAGTCCGACCGTATCCGCGACCAACTGACCGCGATGGGTGTGGTGTTGGAAGACGGGAAGGGTGGGACGACGTGGCGGTTGGCTGACTGACGGTTGGTTGCTGCACGCAAAATGAAAAACGCCCCGACTGGTTCGGGGCATTTTTTTGCGTCAAGCACGCAACAGTTTCAGCGGGTACCCCGATCCAAATGTGGGAGCTGGCAAGCCAGCTCCCACATTTTTTACCGTGCCCACTTTGTGCATTCTTCTGTTTCAGAGTTATCGCTGATCTGGGCTGTTCTTCAGGTTTAGTGTTTTATTCACCATCAACTGAATCCCTTCCAGCATCCGACAAATTCCCAGGGCCACGCTTCTAGGATTGCCGTCGATCTCAAAAGCCAAATGGCTTGCCAGTGCTTGAACCGACGCAAGATCCTCCGACGCGTTGACCAGCAGCGTCTCGACGTCTAGTCCTTCACGCACGGTAAACAAGCCATGATCCTCAGCAGATGGCTCCGGTTTCTCGGATGGGTTCAGGTAGTGATTGATTGCTCGATGAGCGGCGGTGTGAAATGCGGTTGAATCCAACGGCGGATTCGGACTGTCTTTAATCATGGCGAAGCTCCTAGAGTAGGGGAGCCACCACCCATCGCTGCGAAACGATACCCGGGTGGCAGCTGTACGCGGGTTCGCAGACCGGGACTCTAGGCACCCGGCATACCCGAAGGTATCCCGCGCACAGCCGCCATAACATCAGGCATAAAAAAAGCGCCCGCTATCGGAGGTGGACGCTGTGCGTCTAGAGTTTAACCGGGCTGCGAAACCCGGTCGCTGAATTTGCAGCGACGCCGAAGATTAGGCAGCCATCTTCCGAGCGACAACCTTAAAATGCTGTCGGAAATTTCGTCTGAACTTCATGCTTGATCTGAGGTGTTCGGCGGGACGCGGAGCGTCCCAGGCGGCATTCCCACGCGGAGCGTGGGAACGATCAAAATGGGCGGCGCGCGTCAGGTCTTTCGTCTGATGCAAAACCAACTGTGGGAGCGGGCTTGCTCGCGAATGCAGTCTTTCATTCAGAGCAGCAGTGGCTGACACACCGTATTGGCGAGCAAGCGCTCCCACATTTTTGACCGTGCTCACCTTGCGAGGTCTTCGGTTTCACATTTATTGGGGATGCGCGCGCACTTCGATGTCCGGCCGGCCCGTGAATCCAATGGCTTACTTTGCAGTAAGCCCATTACCTTTTTGTGCGTTCTTGTGGCGAGTGTCGGCGGTTTCTATCCTGAAGCCCTATTGAACATTCAGGAGTACCCGCCATGACCCTCTCACTTCCCGTGCCCATCGCTCGTTACTTCGCCGCCGACGCCACCAAGGCCGGTGATTTCAGCGCGTGTTTCACCGCCGACGCGGTGGTCAAGGACGAAGGTCACACTTATGTCGGTTTGCCAGCTATCCAGGCCTGGAAGGCCGGTGCCGATGATAAGTACAGCTACACCAGCGAACCGTTTGCCTGTGACGAACAGGACGGTAAAACCGTAGTGACCAGCCATCTGGTGGGTAATTTCCCGGGAAGCCCGCTGGACCTGCGGTATGGCTTCAGTCTGGCAGGCGACAGGATTGCGGCACTGGAGATCGGGGTATGAGCTTTGATCTTGGCCTGAAAGGCCTGCGCGTACTGGTCACCGGCGGCACCCAAGGTATCGGCGGCGCCGTAGTTGCGGTGTTGCATGAACAAGGCGCCCAGGTGGTTTCGGTCGCGCGTTCGGCGGCGGCTTCGACCCCCGAAGGCGTGCATTTCATCGCCGCTGACCTTGGCACGGCCGGCGGTTGTGCGAGCGCGACCGAGGCGGTGAAAGAGCGCTTCGGTGGGGTCGATATCATCGTCAATGTGCTCGGTGGTTCCAGCGCGCCGGGCGGTGGGTTTGCGGTGCTCGATGATGAGCAATGGGCGAATGCGCTTAACCAGAACCTGATGGCGGCCGTGCGGGTGGATCGGGCGTTGCTGCCGGGGATGGTCGAGCGTGGGGCGGGGGTGATTATTCATGTCACCTCGATCCAGCGGGAGTTGCCATTGCCCGAATCGACCACGGCCTACGCCGCTGCCAAGGCGGCATTGGCGACCTACAGCAAGAGCCTGTCCAAAGAAGTGACGCCCAAGGGCGTGCGGGTGGTGCGCGTATCGCCGGGCTGGGTGGAAACGGATGCGGCGGTGGCCCTGGCGGAGCGTCTGGCGCAGGAGGCGGGTACGGATTACGAAGGCGGCAAGCAGATCATCATGCAGGCGCTGGGCGGCATTCCGCTCGGGCGGCCGGCCAAGCCTCGAGAGGTGGCGGATTTGATCGCCTTTCTGGTGTCGCCGCGCGCCGCTTCGATCAGCGGCACCGAGTATGTGATCGACGGCGGCACGGTGCCCACGGTCTAGCTCGTGGGTTTGGCGGCCTGCCATTTGAGCAGCCCGTCCAGCACTGGACACAGGCTCTGGCCCCATTCAGTCAGGCGGTATTCAACCTTGGGTGGCACCACCGGGTAGACCGTGCGGTGCACCAGGCCGTCGGCTTCGAGCTGGCGCAGTTGCTGAGCCAGCATCTTTTGCGAGACCTGCGGGATCAGCCGCTCAAGGTCGGAATAACGCTGCACCTGGCCACCGAACAGGTGAAACAGGATGATCAGCTTCCAGCGCCCGCCGAGCCAGGCGAGGGTGGTTTCGACGTCGGCCGCGGCAGTGGCGGGGGTGTAGGTTTTGCTCATTGTTGCGGTTCCTGGGAGTTGGCCGATTAGTCGTACACATACGATCCATCGCCTGGCATCTATCCAAATGTGGGAGCGGGCTTGCTCGCGAAAGCGGTCGTTCAGTCGATGCATAAGTTGACTGACACACCGCCTCGCGAGCAGCGCTCCCACATTTTGACCGTGCTCATTCAAGGGCTCAGCGGCGGCTGCTGACTTCGGCGGGTACGTCGTCACCTGCCATACGCTTGCGGAACAGCGCGGTGCGCGCCA
>JAFHKH010000359.1 GCA_016937595.1 Pseudomonas cedrina subsp. fulgida
TGACGCGGAGCGTCACGGGCTGCATTCCCGCGCGGAGCGTGGGAATGATCAATCTCAGCTGTCTTCTTCTATATCCAGCAACAGGTTTTCCAACGCCTCGCGGTAGGCCCCCGGCTCTTGCCACATGCCCCGCTGCTGGGCTTCGAGCATGCGTTCGGTCATGTCGCGCAGGGCATCGGGGTTGTGCTGTTGCACAAAGGCGCGGGTGTCGGGGTCGAGCAGGTAGGCGTCGGCGAGCAAGGCGTATTGATGATCGTCAATCAACGCCGTGGTGGCGTCGAAGGCGAACAGATTGTCGACCGTGGCGGCCATCTCGAACGCACCTTTATAGCCATGGCGCTTCACGCCTTCGATCCACTTGGGGTTGGCGGCACGGGCACGGATCACCCGGTTCAGCTCTTCCTTCAAGGTACGGATCTTCGGCAGGTCCGGCTGGCTATGGTCGCCATGGTAACTGGCGGCCTTGTCGCCACTCAGGGTTTCCACGGCGGCGAGCATGCCGCCCTGGAATTGGTAGTAATCGTTGGAATCGAGCACGTCGTGTTCGCGGTTGTCCTGGTTCTGCAACACCGCCTGGACCTGGCTCAAGCGCTGGGCGAACTGCGCGCGCGCGGCGGTGCCTTCGTCGGACCCGCCATAGGCGTAGCCGCCCCAATTCAGGTAGACCTCGGCCAAGTCCTCGCGGCTTTGCCACAGGCGCCCGTCAATGGCGCCCTGCACGCCCGCGCCATAAGCGCCAGGTTTGGCGCCGAAAATGCGCCAGCCGGCCTGTCGGGCGGCCGTCTCCTGGTCCAGACCGGACTTGAGCAGGGTTTCACGCTCACTGCGCACTTTGGCGGCCAGCGGGTTCATGTCATCCGGCTCATCCAGCGCAGCCACCGCCTGCACCGCCGCGTCGAACAGGCGCATCAGGTTGGCGAAGGCATCCCGGAAAAAGCCCGACACCCGCAAGGTCACGTCCACGCGCGGACGGTCGAGCAGGCTGATCGGCAGGATTTCGAAGTCATCCACCCGTTGGCTGCCCGTCGCCCATACCGGGCGCACGCCCATCAGCGCCATGGCCTGGGCGATGTCATCGCCGCCGGTACGCATGGTGGCGGTGCCCCATACGGACAGGCCGAGCTGGCGCAGATGGTCGCCGTGATCCTGCAGGTGCCGCTCCAGTATCAGGTTGGCCGACTGGAAACCGATGCGCCAGGCGGTGGTGGTGGGCAGGTTGCGCACGTCGACACTGAAGAAGTTACGCCCGGTCGGCAGCACGTCCAGGCGCCCGCGACTCGGCGCGCCACTGGGCCCAGCGGGCACAAACTGGCCGCTCAAGGCATCCAGCAAGCCACGCATTTCCGCCGGGCCGCAGGCGTCCAGGCGGGGCGCGACGACGCTGCGCAGGCTTTCGATCACCGCCTTCACATCCTCCCAACCGGGCGCATCCAACTGTTCCAGCGGTCCTTGCAGCGCCTGCTCGATCAAGCGGGCGGCGTACAGCTCCAGGCGTTCGCGGGTATCGCCGGCGGTGCGCCACAACTGCCCGTCGGTCTGCTGCAACAGCAGAGGGCGGCGCCGGTCCAGGGTTCGGCCAGGGCGCAATCAAGCGGGTCGAAGCCCAGCTCGAACGCCTTGGCCAATACACGCAGCACACTTGATTGCGGGCCACGGCCATCGCCACGCGGGATACGCAGCAAGGCGAGCAACGTATCGATGCGCAAACGGCCTTGAGGCGACTCGCCAAAGATGTGCAGGCCGTCGCGGATCTGCGACTCCTTCAAATCGCACAGGTAAGTGTCCAGGCGCGGCAGCCATACGGCCGCGTCGGCATCGCTCTGCAGCTCGAGCTCTTGGTCGATACGGGTTTCGCGCACCAGCTTGAGGATGTCTTTCTGCAGCTCAAGCGCGCGCCGCGGGTCCAGCAACTGCGCTTCGTAATACTCGTCGGCCAACAATTCGAGGTCACGCAACGGGCCATAGGTTTCGGCACGGGTCAGGGGGGGCATCAGGTGGTCGATGATCACCGCCTGGGTGCGCCGCTTGGCTTGGGCGCCCTCCCCCGGATCGTTGACGATAAACGGGTAGATATTCGGCAAGGGTCCCAACAGCGCATCGGGCCAGCAGTTTTCCGACAGGCCCACGCCCTTGCCCGGCAGCCATTCCAGGTTGCCGTGCTTGCCCACGTGGATGACCGCATGGGCGCCATAGGTGTGGCGCAACCAGAAGTAGAACGCCAGGTAACCGTGGGGCGGCACCAGGTCCGGGTCGTGGTAAACGGCGCTGGCGTCTACCTGATAACCACGCGCCGGCTGGATGCCGACAAAGGTCAGGCCCAGGCGCAGGCCGGCGATCATCAGGCGGCCGTCGCGGAACATCGGGTCGTTATGCGGCGTGCCCCAGCGTTCCAGGACCGCCTGGCGATTGGCTTCGGGCAGGCGCTTGAACAGCGCCTCGTAGGCGTCCAGGTCCAGGCTTTGGTGGCAGGGGCGCAGGTCGAGGCTGTCGAGGTCGTTGGTTACGCCGCCAAGCAAGTCGTGGATCAATGCAGTGCCGCTGTCCGGCAACCCTGGCGGCAGTGGATAGCCTTCGGCTTGCAGGGCACGCAGGATATTCAGCGCCGCCGCCGGCGTATCCAGGCCGACACCATTGCCGATACGGCCGTCGCGGGTCGGGTAGTTGGCGAGGATCAGCGCGACGCGTTTGTCTGCGTTCGGCACCCGCGCCAGTTCGACCCAGCGGCGCGCCAGCTCGGCGACGAAGTCCATGCGCTCGGGCGCGGCGCGGTAGCACACCACGTCCGACTGGCTGCGCTCGCTGCGCCAGGCCAGGTCCTTGAAGCTGATCGGCCGGCTGATGATGCGCCCGTCCAGTTCCGGCAAGGCGATGTGCATCGCCAGGTCGCGCGGGCCGAGGCCTTGTTCGCTGGCCTCCCAGCCGGGCTGGTTGTCCTGGGCGCAGATCGCCTGGATCACCGGGATATTGCGGCGAAACGGGCGCAAGTGCGGCGCCTCCGGACTGGATTGGGCAAAGCCGGTGGTGTTCAGGATCACCGCCGCGCCGACTTCATCCAGCCAGTCCTCGACCATCGCCAGGCAGCCGGGCTCTTTCAGACTGGCCACCGCCATCGGCAGCGGGTTCAACCCCGCGCCTGCAAGCGCTGGCAGAACACATCGATAAACCCGGTATTGGCCGCCTGCAAATGCGAGCGATAGAACAGCACCGCCGCCACCGGCCAGTCGGCGTTCCAGTGTGCCTGCCAATCCTCCAGGCGGGCATTGGAGTGGTGCGGGTGATAAAGCGCGGTGCGCGCCAGGCTTTGCGGCTCGGCCCAGGCGTAGTCGCGGCCCAGGTAACCGGTGGCCAGGCACCGGTAGAAATCCAGCGCATTGCCCAGCCCGCCCTGGCGCAGGAAGTGCCAGAGGCGGTCGCGCTCCTGCGCGCCGATGGTGCTCAGGCCGCTGAGCTCCGGGTCCGGGCGATCATCTCCCGGCACCAGGATCAGCTGTACACCACGCTCGGCCAATTCCACCAGACGCTCAATGCCGTAGCGCCAATAACCGATGCCGCCGTGCAGCGAAATCAGGATGACCTTGGCGTGGCGCAGCACTTGATCGACGTACAGGTCGACCGAAGCGTGGTTCTGCACCTGCATCGGGTTGGCCAGGCGAAAGCTGGGGTAATCGTCCGGCAACTGCCGGGCGGCTTCGGCGAGCAGCGCGAGGCTGGAATCGCCGCTGCACAGGATCACCAGTTCAGCGGGGGTCTGCCCCAGGTCGGCGATATTGTCGTCCGAGACGAAACCACCCGGCTGGGTCCTGAGCAGGTGCATGGGTCAGGCGCTGAGGGCGGCGCGCAGTTGCGCTTCGAGGCCGGCGGCGTCCAGGTCCTGGCCGATCAGCACCAGGCGGGTGATGCGCGCTTCATCGGCGCCCCAGGCGCGGTCGAAGTGTTTGTCGAACCGCGTGCCCACGCCCTGGATCAGCAGGCGCATGGGTTTGTTCGGGATCGCCGCGAAACCTTTGACGCGCAGGATGCCGTGCTGCACCACCAATTGGGTCAGGGCGTCGAGCAGCAGGGCTTCGTCGGCTTGCGGCAGGTCGATGGAGATGGAGTCGAAGGCGTCGTGATCGTGGTCATCTTCACCATCATGGTGCTGGTCGTGATGGCT
Organism: Pseudomonas cedrina subsp. fulgida; assembly: GCA_016937595.1. Classification (GTDB taxonomy): domain Bacteria; phylum Pseudomonadota; class Gammaproteobacteria; order Pseudomonadales; family Pseudomonadaceae; genus Aquipseudomonas; species Aquipseudomonas fulgida. The sequence goes on from JAFHKH010000359.1 coordinate 4,154, forward strand.
GTGGCGGCGTCGATATGCGCCTCGGAACTGGCACCCAGGCCAATCAGCACGTCCAACGGCACGCGACCACTGCTGGCTTCGATGACTTTCACCGCTGGCGGCAGCTCCTCGGCGACTTCCAGGCGCACGCGGGCCAGGTCTTCGGCGCTGATCAGGTCGGCCTTGTTGAGGATCACCAGGTCGGCGCTGGCCAATTGGTCGGCGAACAGCTCGTGCAGCGGCGATTCGTGGTCCAGGTTCGGGTCGAGTTTGCGCTGGGCATCCACCTGGTCCGGGAAGGCGGCGAACGTGCCGGCGGCCACGGCCGGGCTGTCGACCACGGTGATCACCGCGTCAACGGTGCAGGCGCTGCGGATTTCCGGCCATTGGAAGGCTTGCACCAGCGGCTTGGGCAGGGCCAGGCCGGAGGTTTCGATGAGGATATGGTCGAGGTCACCGCGACGGGCCACCAATTCGCGCATCACCGGAAAGAACTCTTCCTGCACGGTGCAGCACAGGCAGCCGTTAGCCAGTTCGTAGACACGGCCGTTGGCTTCTTCCTCGGTGCAGCCGATGGAGCACTGCTTGAGGATTTCACCGTCGATGCCCAGCTCGCCGAATTCGTTGACGATCACCGCAATGCGCCGGCCCTGGGCGTTGTCGAGCATATGGCGCAGCAAGGTGGTTTTGCCCGAACCGAGAAAGCCGGTAACGATGGTGACGGGAAGTTTGGCCAGTGTTTTCATCGGATGCCCTTTGGGGCGGGCATACGGGACGATAGGCCCTGCGACGGCGCGCAGCAGCGGATTTCGTCACCGGATCACCCCGCCCGGTTGAATTGAAAATCGGTTGCGAGGCAGGTCTCCTGGCTTGGGGCTTGCGGGTCGTGAGACCGGCACCGGCTGCGCCTTCCCGCCCGTTGAGGCAGTGGCGTGGCAGTCGGATAAACCCTTCACAGTTGCGGGGGCAGCCGCGGCTTGAACCGCGTTCCCTTCTTAGCTTCGGCCTGGGCCGAAGAACCTCGAGGGTGCAAGGCTACGCAGTGCGCGGGGGCGGGTCAATGTCGATGGCCTCCGGCTTGACGCCGGGGCTACGTTAAAAAACGCAGAATCCGCAATATGACGACATTGACTCCCAGGAACGGCCTCCGGCGCCAGCGCCACACACTCAGTGAATCATCCGCGTCAATAGGCTCCGGATGAATGATGCCCTCACTGAAACAACCAAGAGACAGGCCCATGACCCTATCCGCCTCACCCCAACCTAGCGTATTCATGCCCACTTACTCCCCGATGGACCCCGCGGCAGACAAACAGGCTTCAATGGATGAGCGAGCCGATCCATCGCGCGCAAAGCGGGCGGTGCGCTGGGAGTCCGTATGTCCGCCGGTAAGAAAAAATGAATTTCAATTAATGATCGACATAAAAAAACATTTTCGCGAGTACGCAACCGGTGCAAGTGACACTTATGTAAATTTTAATGAGTTGAAAGAGGCAGCCGGACAGCGCCCCACCACTCGAACCTTTTCCCCGGAAGCCACCGAGGCTGCCAAAGATCTGCTTTCCCGACCAACACTCCTTCGTCAGCTGGACATCGGCGTCAATTTCTTTGGCTATGCCGGGATTGAGGACCAGAGATTTGACATGGATAACGTCGAATACATGCTATTCCGATACGTCAACCAACCAACGCCGGTGAGGCTCTGCCAATGGAAGCGGGTTGAGGATTAAGCTGAATTTGACGTGCGCAACGCGACCATGTTCTTCTAATACGTGTTTCGGGTGCCCTTCACAGGGTGAAACGGGAAACCGGTGCGTCATGGTCTTTTAATCAAAGGCGTGGCAAGTCCGGTGCTGCCCCCGCAACGGTAAGTGAGTGAAGCGTCGAATCCACTGTGCCCCTGGGCATGGGAAGGTGATGCTTATCAGGCAGAACGCCCCTCGCAAGCCCGGAGACCGGCCCGAAAAATCAGATAACAAACCCGCGGTGGGCGGGCGCTGTTCAAAACCCTGCGGGCCTGGCTCGCGGGGTTTGCATGCGCTCGTTTCGACCAGACACTTGAAAGGGACGCGCCATGTCGATCATCAGCAGCACTTCGCACTCCGCCAGCAGCACCTCCACCTTGAGCCAACGCCTGACCGCCGCTGTCGGCGCGTCGATCCTGGGTGCGTGCCTAGTGTATTTTGCCGGGTTTTCGCATATCGAGGCCGTGCACAACGCTGCGCACGATACCCGCCACAGCGCCGCGTTCCCTTGCCACTGAGACTTGCCGACATGATCAAGCGTATTGCGCAAACCGCGGGTTTCACCGGCCTGCTGGCCGCCCTGCTGCTGACTCTGCTGCAAAGTTTGTGGGTGGCCCCGTTGATTCTGCAGGCGGAAACCTTTGAAAAGGCACCGGCCGCCACTGAAGCGGTGCATGAACATGCTGCCGGCGCCACGGCGCACACCCACGACGCCGAGGCTTGGGAGCCGGAAGATGGCTGGCAGCGCGTGCTGTCCACCACGGGCGGTAACCTGGTGGTCGCCGTCGGTTTTGCCTTGATGCTGGCGGGCCTGTACACCCTGCGTGCGCCGACCCGTGCCCGCCCAAGGCCTGCTGTGGGGCCTGGCCGGCTACGCCACCTTTGTATTGGCGCCGACCCTGGGCCTGCGCCGAGCTGCCAGGCACGGCCGCTGCTGACCTGGCGCAACGGCAGATCTGGTGGATCGGCACCGCGGCGTCTACGGCGGTCGGTATCGCGCTGATAGTGTTTGGCCGTAATTGGGCTGCTCAAAGCGCTGGGCGTGGCGATCCTGGTGGTGCCGCAGTGATCGGTGCGCCCCAACCGCAAGTGCATTCGATGTTGGCCCCGCAGGCACTGGAAGCGCAGTTCAAGATCGCCTCGCAACTGACCAACATCGCCTTCTGGCTGGTCCTGGGCCTGATCAGCGCCTGGCTGTTCCGCCGTAACCGCGACGACCGTTACGCGGCATGACCCTGGTGGTCGGCCTGGGTTGCCAGCGCGGTTGTGACGTTCACGCCCTGCTGGCGCTATTTGACAGCGCCCTCGCCGAGGGCGGTATCGAGCGCCAACAGGTCACCGCGCTGGCCAGTCTCGACCGTAAACAAGACGAGCCGGGATTGATCGCCTTGGCGCGCTTGCTTGCGCTGCCTTTACGCTGTTTCAGCGCAGCACAATTGGCGGTTTATGAAGAGCGCCTGAGCCACAAATCCGACATTGCCTTCACCCATACCGGCTGCTATGGCGTCGCCGAAAGCGCCGCCCTGGCCCTCGCCGAACAACTCACCCGCCGCCCCGCCCGCCTGCTGATCACCCGTAAGAAAACCGCGCAGGCCACCGTTGCATTGGCGTCGGCCGACTGAAAACCCGATAATCGCCCGCTGCGATCATGAGCCGTTTTCATGCTCACGCGTTTTGAACAGGATTTTCCATGACCGTCTACTTCATTGGCGCCGGCCCCGGCGACCCGGAATTGATCACCGTCAAAGGCCAGCGCCTGATCCGCAGTTGCCCGGTGATCATTTACGCCGGCTCGCTGGTGCCCGCGGCGGTGCTGGAGGGCCATCAGGCGCAACAGGTGGTCAACAGTGCCGAGTTGCACCTTGAGCAGATCATCGACCTGATCAAGGCCGCGCACGCCAGAGGCCAGGACGTGGCGCGCGTGCACTCCGGCGACCCGAGCCTGTACGGCGCGATTGGCGAGCAGATCCGCTGTTTGCGCGAGCTGGGCATTCCGTTCCAGATCATCCCCGGCGTCACGGCGGTGGCCGCGTGCGCGGCGTTGCTGGAAACCGAGTTGACCCTGCCGGACATTGCCCAGAGCGTGATCCTGACCCGCTATGCGGACAAGACTCGCATGCCGGCCGGCGAAGCGTTCGACGACCTGGCACGGCATGGCACCACCCTGGCGATTCACCTGGGGGTCAATCACCTGGAGAAGATCGTCGCCGAGCTGCTGCCGCACTATGGCGCGGATTGCCCGATTGCCGTGGTGCACCGTGCGACCTGGCCGGACCAGGATTGGGCGCTGGGAACGCTGAGCGATATTGGCAAAAAGGTCGCGGCCAAGGGCTTTCGGCGCACGGCGCTGATCATTGTGGGAAGGGTATTGGCGAATGACAGTTTCAGCGAATCCTCGCTGTATCGTGCCAGCCATGCGCACCTGTATCGCCCTGAATAAACAGGGTCAAAACTGTGGGAGCGGGCTTGCTCGCTCCCACAGTTGATGTGCGTTGCCAGGTAGATGGTGTAAACCACTGAATTTAAAAATAAAAAACGGCGCTCACGGGGCGCCGTTTTTTTTGGTTCGCAGTGAACACCTTACTCAGTAGTAGGCATTTTCTTTCTGCGTGTGGTCAGTCACGTCACGTACGCCCTTGAGCTCTGGAACACGCTCAAGCAGGGTACGTTCGATGCCTTCGCGCAGGGTCACGTCGGCCTGGCCACAGCCCTGGCAGCCACCGCCGAACTTGAGCACGGCGATGCCGTCATCCACCACGTCGATCAGGCTGACCTGGCCGCCGTGGCTGGCCAGCCCCGGGTTGATCTCGGTTTGCAGGTAGTAGTTGATGCGCTCGTTGACCGGGCTGTCGGCGTTGACGTTCGGCACCTTGGCGTTCGGCGCCTTGATGGTCAACTGGCCGCCCATGCGATCAGTGGCGTAGTCGACCACGGCGTCATCCAGGAAGGCTTCGCTGAAGGCATCGATATACGCGGTGAAGCTTTTCAGCCCCAGGGCGGTGTCTTCAGGCTTCTCTTCGCCGGGTTTGCAGTAGGCAATGCACGTCTCGGCGTATTGGGTGCCGGGCTGGGTGATAAAGACGCGGATGCCAATGCCTGGGGTGTTCTGCTTGGACAGCAGGTCAGCCAGGTAATCGTGGGCGGCGTCGGTAATGGTTATGGCAGTCATGGAAACTCCTCACAGGCTTGCCGGCAGTTTACGCCAAATCATTCCAGAGGTACAAAGTCCTAGTATTCTTGTCGGGAAATAATCGCCCGTTCATCCAGCCCAAGCCACTGCTTGAGCGCGCGATAAGTGCGCTTTTCCAACCATTGGTAGCTGGCGTATGCGCCGAATGCGATGACGACGATGCACACCAGCAACATCGCATAAGGATCCATTCCCATCCGCTCGGCAACAAAATGCCCGATGGCCAGTACCGGCACGTGGATCAAGTACACCGAATAGGAACAATCCCCGAGCAGCTTCAAAAACCGCGAGCCCTGGAAGTAAGGCTCCAAGGCCACGCAACTGATGACCAGTATCGCGCTGGGCACGCCCCACTCCAACGCACGCGGTATATCTGCGCCGTGATAAATCGCCACTGACGCCAGCACAATGCCCGCCAACGGCAGCCACGGCCTCGCCCGGCACAGACCCCGGCGGTACAGCATGCCGATGACAATCCCCATCAGGAACTCCAGAACCAGGTCATTGCGGTAAAAACCGCTGGCCAGGCCCAGCGTGGGGCCGAGGTAGCACACCAGGAACAGCAGCGTTGCCACTACCCACAACCGATAGGATTGGCGAGCCAGCAGCGCGAAGGAAAACAGCGCATAGAACAACATCTCAAAATTCAGGGTCCAACCGACCCCCAGCAGCGGATAGACCTCCACGCCCGGCTCGCTTGGGGCGGCGATGAACAGCAGCGACATGAGCACATAACCCGGCTCAAGCTGCTCGTAGGGAAATATCGAGGGCGCAGCCGCCACCAGCAGCACCATCAACAGGGTATAGAACCAGTACGCCGGAACGATCCTCGCCAGGCGCATGAGCATGAAGCGCCAGGGCGTCAGCGCCTTGTCCGCGGTCGCAAGGAAGATCACAAAGCCACTGATGACAAAGAAAATATCCACCCCGATACCGCCCTTGTCGGCCAGCAGATACTCCACCGCGTTATGGGCCTCAAAGTCGAAGAACAACTGCATGAAGTGAACACCCACCACAATCCATGCCGCCAAGGCACGGAGCGCCTGCACTGAAATCAACATTATCGGAGTACCTTCTTCCAATCCCGCAAGGCAAATATCCGACGGCTTCAGCACCCGCTTGGAGAGATGACTGGATCACTGACAACAGTTATAGGTGTTGATGGCGGCCCATGTCCAATTCGGCCACGCTCACCGGCCGTTATCGCTACAAACATGAACGACATTCATGCAAAACCTGCACATGCTCAAAATCGGCACAGGTTTGTTATGATTCACGCCCTCCGAAATGCCTGACCAGAGTAGTCCCATGTCCGATCGTAGCGTTCGTCTGCAAGCCCTTCATCAAGCCCTCAAGGAACGCATCCTGATCCTCGACGGCGGCATGGGCACGATGATCCAGAGCTACAAGCTCGAGGAGCAGGACTATCGAGGCAAACGCTTCGCCGACTGGCCGAGCGACGTCAAGGGCAACAACGACCTGCTGGTGATCACCCGTCCGGACGTGATCGGCGGCATCGAAAAAGCCTACCTGGATGCCGGCGCCGACATCCTCGAAACCAACACCTTCAATGCCACGCGCATTTCCATGGCCGACTACGGCATGGAAGAACTGGCTTATGAACTGAATGTGGAAGGCGCACGCCTGGCGCGCCGGATCGCCGACGCCAAGACGGCCGAGAACCCGGCCAAGCCGCGCTTCGTCGCCGGCGTGCTCGGCCCGACCAGCCGTACCTGCTCGCTGTCGCCGGACGTGAACAACCCCGGCTACCGCAACGTGACCTTCGATGAACTGGTGGAAAACTACACCGAGGCCACCCAGGGCCTGATCGAGGGCGGCGCGGACCTGATCCTGATCGAAACCATCTTCGACACCCTCAACGCCAAGGCCGCGATCTTCGCCGTGCAAGGCGTGTTCGAAACGCTGGATATCGAACTGCCGATCATGATCTCCGGCACCATCACCGATGCGTCCGGCCGTACCCTCTCGGGCCAGACCACCGAAGCGTTCTGGAACTCCGTGGCCCACGCCAAGCCCCTCTCGGTGGGCTTGAACTGCGCCCTCGGTGCCAGCGAACTGCGGCCGTACCTGGAAGAGCTGTCGAACAAGGCCAACACCCACGTTTCCGCCCACCCCAACGCCGGCCTGCCCAACGAATTCGGCGAATACGACGAGCTGCCGTCGGAAACCGCCAAGGTCATCGAAGAATTCG
>JAFHKH010000036.1 GCA_016937595.1 Pseudomonas cedrina subsp. fulgida
GGCCCGAAGGCCGCCACGGGAGCAACCTCCCTCGACCACAAGAACGTGGTCGCCTGAAAAATAGCTGCGAGATTCAAGATTTGAGGGGTGAAAATTTTAACTCTTAAAAATCAGTAAGTTATTTTATGTTTCATAAGAGCGGGCTTGCTCGCGAAAGCGGTGGGTCAGTCATTGCATCTTTAACTGATAGACCGCCTTCGCGAGCAAACCCGCTCCCACAGGTTTTTAGTGCGTTGTGTCAGTAGCCGACGGTGAAGCGTTGGCGCGAGTGTTTGGGCGATTCCACTTCGTCAATCAGCGCGATTGCATAATCGGCGAAGCTGATCCAGCTCCTGCCTTCACTGCTGATCAACAGGTGGTCCTGACCCAGGCGGAAGGCTTGAGTGCGTGCCCCTTCAACGAACTCCGCGGAGGGCGAAATAAAAGACCAATCCACGTCTTTTTCCTGGCGCAGCCGGTCGAGGAACTGACTTCCGGCGCTGGCCTCTTCACGGTATTCCTCCGGGAATCCTGCGCTGTCGATCACCCGTTCGCCGCTGGGCAGCAACAGCGAACCGGCACCGCCAACCACCAGCAGACGTTTCACTCCGGCTTTTTTCACCGGATCGATGACCGCCTGCGCCGGCACGGTTTTAAAGTGCGCGGCACTGATCACCACGTCGCTGCCGTGGATGGCCTGTTGCAGTTCATCGGCGTTCAATGCATCGGCCTGTTTGACCGTCACGCCATGTTGCACCGCAATGGAATCAACGTTGCGTGCAATGGCAACCACGCTGTGACCACGCCGCAGTGCTTCTTCCAACAGTTGGCTGCCGGCCCGGCCGGTGGCCCCGATGATTGCGATCTTGCTCATGATGTTCTCCAGTAGGCTTGAGGTTTGAAACGCTTCACCACTTCATTTCGCCCTTGGCGACTTTGGCGCTCAGCTCCAGCGAGCTTTCGTCGGCGAGGGTGGGGTAACGCTTTTTCATCGCTGCGATCAACGCGGCAGAGTCCTTGGCCTTGGCGGTTTCGAGATCGAAGGCCTTGATGTAGTCAGCGGTGAATTTGACCGAGGCCGTCGACGGTGTGCCCAGGTAATGGCCCGGAATCACTGTTTTCGGCTTCAGGCCTTCAATGCGCTGCAACGTGGCGAGCCAATCCTGGTGGGATTGCGCGCTCTGGGTGTCGGCCATCCACAGGTGGATGTTTTCAGAGACCACCACACCGCCGACCACCGCCTTGATCGACGGGATCCACACGAAGCTGCGGTCCGGCTGCGGGCCGTCCAGGCCGATCACTTCCAGTTGCTTACCTTCCAGGCTCAGGCTATGGCCCTTGAGCACCTGCGGCACGAGGGTTCTGGCCGGTTTGTCGGTGCCCATTTTCGGGCCCCAGAACGCAAGCTTGCCGTCCACGGTGGCCTTGATATGGTCGACTACCGGTTGAGGGGCTACCACCTTGGCGTCGGGAAACGCGGTGGTGAGGGTGTCGAGGCCGAAGTAGTAATCCGGGTCGCCATGGCTGACGTAGATGGTGGTGAGGTGTTTGCCGCTGGCGCGAATCTTCTGCACAAGCTGCTCGGCCTGGCCTTTGCCGAATTGTGCGTCCACCAGGATCGCATCCTTGGCGCCGCTGACCAGCACCGAGCTGACCGGGAAGATCGCCGCTTCACCTGGGTTGTACACGTCCAGGGTCAGCTCGGCGGCTGTCGCATGGGCGGCGAAGGCCAGGGCGGCGGTGGCCAGGGTCAGGCGTTTGAAGGTTGAGAACATCGGGCAGCTCCAGCATGGGTAGAGAATGCACAGAGCTTAGTTGCACAAAACCAGACTAAAAATGCGATGCTGGGACATAGTTTGTTTCTAAAATCGGGCAAATCATGGACCGTCTTCAAGCAATGCGCGTGTTTGTCACGGTGGTGGACCTGGGCAGCCAGTCCGCCGCGGCCGATCATCTGGACCTGTCGCGCCCGGTGGTGTCGCGCTACCTGGCGGAATTGGAAGACTGGGTCGGCGCGCGTCTGCTGCACCGCACCACGCGCAAGCTCAGCCTCACGGCGGCGGGCGGTGAAACCCTGCCACGCTGCCGGCAACTGCTGGAGTTGTGCGGCGATATGCAAGCCGCGTCCGCGAGCCGGATGACGCGCCCCGTGGCCTGCTGCGCTTGAGCGTCAGCACCTCGTTCGGCCAGGCGCAATTGGCCGGGGTCATCGCTGAATACGTCAAGCGTTACCCCTTGGTAACGGTGGATCTGCAGATGCTCGACCGCACGGTGAACCTGGTGGATGAGCGTATTGACCTGGCCATCCGCACCAGCAACGACCTGGACCCCAACCTGATTGCCCGACGGTTGACGGTATGTCGCTCGGTGGTCTGCGCCTCGCCGGGGTATCTGCTGGAGCATCCGGCCCCGCAGAAAGTCGAGGACCTGGCCGCGCACAATTGCCTCACCCACTCCTATTTCGGCAAAAGCCTGTGGCATTTCGAAGAGCGCGGCGAGCATGTTTCGGTGCCGATCAGCGGCAATATCACCTCCAACGAGGCCAGCACCTTGTTGCGTGTGACACTGGCCGGGGCAGGGGTGTCGATGCTGCCCAGTTACCAGGTCGGCGACTGCATTCGCCGTGGCGAATTGGTGCGCTTGTTGCCTCAGGCCGAACCCAGGCAGATGAACATTTACGCCGTGTACGCCTCGCGCAAGCACATGCCATCGGCGCTGCGCAGCCTGTTGGATTTCCTGGTGTTGAAATTCCCGGAAGAGCCGGCGTGGGACGTGGGTCTCTAGGCGACATAAGCGGGTTGAATGTCGTCCAATAATGGCAACTCGCCCTGGTTGACCTATGCTGTAGACAGCACTGTGTAGATCCGCTCAGAGGTCATGTGCCATGAACATTAAAACCAGAAAGTACCTGATGATTTTCAGCCTGTGCGCACTCGCCAGCGCGCTTTATGCGGCTGCCGCCTACCGCGTGGAGCAAACCCGGATGCAGCCGACGTTTGCGATCAGCTGTCATCAGGACCAATGCGTCCCCCACACCGGCAGTTTCAGCGCCTTGCGCTGAAACCGGCACGACGAGGTTCGAAAATGTGGGTGCGGGCAAGCCCGCTCCCACATCTAGCCCTGCGGCATGTCCACTTTCAGTTGCTCGCGAAACGCCTTGGGCGAATACCCGACCCGTCGTCGGAACAGCCGGGAGAAGTTGGTGGGGTCGGAAAACCCCAGCACCTGCGACATTTCATTGATGGTCATGCTGGTATAGGTCAACAGACGCTTGGCCTCCAGCAACTGGCGGTCATGCATGATCTGCAGCGCAGGCTGCCCACCCAATTCGCGGCACGTTCCGTTCAGGTGTGAGACCGAGATGCCCAGCTGGTGGGCCAGGTCCTCGATTTTCGGGTGCTCGCGGTAATGCTGTTCGACCAACTGGGTAAAGCGCCGGAAGTATTCACGCCCCCGCGGCGCGCGCGCATGGCGCCGCTGGATGGCTTGGCGGCTGATCCACACCAGCAATGCGCTGACCAGCGCGTGCATCATCATGCCCCGCGCCGGCTGTTCGTTTGAGTACTCATCCTGCAAACGGGCGAACTGACTGTTCAAGTAATCACTGTGCTTGCCGGCCGGGTAACTGCCCACTGTCTGCAACCCGTCTACGGTGGCGTCCAGCTGTGCCTGCAGATGGCTGACCAGCGGCGCCGCGAGCGTCAACACATAGCCCTCGACGTCCTCGGAAAAGCGAAAGCCGTGCACGCACAATGGTGGCAACACCTGCAGGGTCGCTTCGTTCAGCAGGGTGCGCCGGCCTTCGATTTCCAGTTGGGCCTGGCCTTTGTGCACATACAGCAATTGGCAAAGATCCGCGTGCCGGTGGGGCTGGATTTCCCACTGGTATTCCTGACTGCGCCGGGAAATGGTTTCGCAGTGCAACAAATCGGGTGTCGGCCATTGCTGGTGTTCCCCGTAAAGCTTGAAGACCGGAATCGCGGTTTTGGTCATGGTTCAATCCGATACTCGGGAGAGTGGTGCGGTAATCGCCCCAATTGGTAAAAAGGGCAGGCTTTGGCTCAGTTTTCACCTTCTTATGCCGCCCGCTCAAGTGAAAAATGTCTGCAACAAGACCAATGACAACTCTTTCACTCACTCCGTTCGGGTTGAACGTACAGGCCATAAAAATAATGAAAACGCTGAAAACCCAAGTCGCCATTATCGGCGCCGGTCCGTCCGGACTGCTGCTCGGTCAATTGCTGCATAACGCGGGTATCCAGACCCTCATCCTGGAGCGCCAGAGCGCCGAGTATGTGCAAGGCCGTATCCGCGCCGGGGTGCTGGAGCAAGGCATGGTCGACCTGCTGAGGCAGGCGGGCGTCAGCCGGCGTATGGACCGCGAAGGCCTGGTGCACGATGGATTCGAGCTGGCCCTGAATGGCCAGCTCAGCCATATCGACCTCAAGGCCTTGACCGGCGGCCAGTCGGTGATGATCTACGGCCAGACCGAAGTCACCCGCGACCTGATGGCGGCCCGCAGCGCAGCCGGCGCCATCACCCTGTATGAAGCCCATGACGTGCAGCCCCACGCGCTCGACAGTCAACAGCCCTGGCTCACGTTCGAGCATCAGGGCGAAATTTTCCGCCTGGAGTGTGACTACATTGCCGGTTGCGATGGTTTCCACGGCGTTGCGCGCCAATCGATCCCGGCGGACTCACTCAAGGTGTTCGAGCGGGTCTACCCGTTCGGCTGGCTGGGCATGCTCGCCGATACGCCGCCGGTGCATGCCGAACTGGTGTACGCCAAGCACCCGCGAGGTTTCGCGCTGTGCAGCATGCGTTCACCGACGCGCAGCCGCTATTACCTGCAAGTGCCGCTCGACGAACCCCTGGACGAATGGCCCGACGCACGCTTTTGGGATGAACTCAGAACCCGTCTGCCCAGCCAGCTTGCCGAGCAGTTGGTGACCGGCCCGTCGATTGAAAAAAGCATCGCGCCGCTGCGCAGTTTTGTGGTGGAGCCCATGCAGTACGGGCGCCTGTTCCTGCTCGGCGACGCGGCGCACATCGTGCCGCCCACCGGGGCCAAAGGCTTGAACCTGGCGGCCAGTGATGTGAGCACCCTGTATCGGATCCTGCTCAAGGTCTATGGCGAGGGGCGGGTGGATTTGCTGGAGCGCTATTCCGCCATTTGCCTGCGACGGGTGTGGAAAGCCGAGCGGTTTTCCTGGTGGATGACCTCGATGCTGCATCAGTTCCCCGAGGCCGACGGCTTCAGCCAGCGCATTGCCGAGAGTGAACTGGACTACTTCATCCACTCCGAGGCGGGTCGCAAAACCATCGCGGAAAATTACGTCGGACTTCCTTACGAAGCTATCGAATAGCCTGCTATCGTATCCAGCATTGCCGCGGGCCGTCTTTACCCGCGGGCCTTGCTCGAAGGTCCTGCCGTGTCGCACCTCAACCCGCCTGTTCCGCCACTTCCTGCCGTGCGCAGCATCCTCGCCTCATTGATGATGGCGATCTTCCTCGGCGCCCTGGACCAGACCATCGTCGCGGTGTCCATGCCGGCCATTTCGGCGCAATTTCACGACGTCAACCTGCTGGCCTGGGTCATCTCCGGCTACATGGTGGCGATGACCGTGGCGGTGCCGATCTACGGCAAGCTGGGCGACTTGTATGGGCGCCGGCCGATGATGTTGATCGGGATGGGCCTGTTTACCCTGGCTTCGCTGTTCTGTGGCATGGCGCAAAGCATGGAGCAACTGGTGCTGGCGCGGATCCTCCAGGGCATCGGCGCCGGCGGCATGATTTCGGTGAGCCAGGCGATCATCGGCGACATCATCCCGCCGCGTGAGCGCGGTCGTTATCAGGGTTATTTCAGCAGCATGTACGCGGTGGCCAGCGTGGCCGGGCCAGTGCTGGGCGGCTACATGACCGAGTACTTGTCGTGGCGCTGGGTGTTCCTGATCAACCTGCCCTTGGGTGCCGGCGCCTGGTACATCGCCCATCGCACCCTGGTGGGGCTGCCGGTGCCGCAGCGCAAGCCGGTGATCGATTACCTCGGTACGCTGCTGCTGATCATCGGCCTCACGGCGTTGCTGTTGGGCATTACCGACATCGGCCAGGGCCATCCGTGGCACGACAGCGAGGTAGTGGGCCTGCTGGGGTGTGCGCTGGTGGCGATGACACTGTTCATAGGGCACGAACGCCGTGCGCGCGAGCCGTTGCTGCCGATGCATCTGTTCGCCAACCGCAGCGCGGTGTTGTGTTGGTGCACGGTGTTTTTCACCAGCTTCCAGGCGATTTCCCTGACCGTGCTGATGCCATTGCGTTACCAGGCCGTGACCGGCTCCGGTGCCGACAGCGCGGCCCTGCATTTGCTGCCACTGGCAATGGGCCTGCCGATGGGCGCCTATTTTGCCGGGCGCATGACCTCGGTGACCGGGCGATATAAACCGATGATCCTCAGCGGCGCATTATTGAGCCCCTTGGCGATTCTCGGCATGGCCTTCAGCGCGCCGCAGGCGGCGGGGCTGACGGCGCTGTTTATGCTGCTGTGCGGGATCGCTGCCGGCATGCAATTTCCCACCTCGCTGGTGGGCACGCAAAACGCGGTCGAGCAGCGCGACATCGGCGTCGCCACCAGCACCACCAGCCTGTTCCGTTCCCTGGGCGGAGCCGTCGGGGTGGCGTGCATGTCGGCGCTGCTGCTGGCGCTGCTGCAAGACTCCAGCTTCGCGCACCTGGCCAGCGGCGCGCTGGCGGCCGAGGGCCGTTCCGGCAACGTGTTGCTCGACGGCCTCAACGCCGCCCCCGGCCCTGCGCAGGATGCCTTGCGTGGGGAATTGGCGATGACGTTCCGGCATTTGCTGATGGTCAGCGCGGCGGTGTCGCTGCTGGGGCTGGCGGCGGCGATTGCGATGCCCAACCGGGTGTTGCGCGGCCGTGAAGACAAGGCGGGATAACTGACACGCTGGCGATCCAAATGTGTGTGGCTTGCCTGCGATCTACACGTCTTTCAGGCTGAAAAAATCTCCCTGTGGCGAGGGAGCTT
>JAFHKH010000360.1 GCA_016937595.1 Pseudomonas cedrina subsp. fulgida
CAAGCCCGCTCCCACAGTAAAGCAAAGCGGTCCTGAGTGAGGCTTACAGGATATAACGCGACAGATCTTCGTTCTGCGCCAATTCGCCCAAGTGGCTGTTGACGTACTCCGCATCGATCTTGATCACTTCGCCATTCTGCGCCCCGGCCAAATCGCCGGCGCTGAAGGACACTTCCTCAAGCAGGCGTTCCAGCAAGGTATGCAGGCGACGCGCCCCGATGTTCTCGGTCTTCTCGTTGACCTGCCAGGCGATCTCCGCCAGGCGCTTGATGCCGTCAGGCTGGAACTCGATGCCCAGGCCTTCGGTTTTCAGCAGCTCGCGGTACTGCTCGGTGAGCGAGGCGTGCGGTTCGCTGAGAATGCGTTCGAAGTCGCCTGGGGTCAGTGCCTTGAGCTCCACGCGGATCGGCAAACGGCCTTGCAGCTCGGGCACCAGATCGCTTGGCTTGCTCAGGTGGAATGCACCGGAGGCGATAAACAGGATGTGGTCGGTCTTGACCATGCCCAGCTTGGTGTTCACGGTGCAGCCTTCGATCAGCGGCAGCAGGTCGCGCTGCACGCCTTCACGGGACACGTCGACGCCGCCGGAGTTGCCGCGCTTGGCCACCTTGTCGATCTCATCGATAAACACGATACCGTGCTGCTCGACCGCTTCGAGGGCCTTGGCCTTGAGCTCTTCCTCATTCACCAGGCGCCCGGCCTCTTCGTCGCGCACCAGTTTGAGCGCGTCCTTGACCTTGAGCTTGCGGCTTTTCTTCTTGCCCTTGCCCATGTTGGCGAACAGGTTCTGCAATTGGCTGGTCATTTCTTCCATGCCAGGCGGCGCGGAAATATCGACACCGGAGACTTCGGCGACTTCGATTTCGATTTCCTTGTCATCCAGCTGGCCTTCACGCAGGCGCTTGCGGAACAGCTGACGGGTGTTGGAATCCGAACTCGGTGCGGCGTCTTCGTTGAACCCCATGCGGGCCGGTGGCAGCAGGGCGTCGAGGATGCGCTCTTCGGCGGCATCTTCGGCGCGGTGGCTGACCTTGGTCACTTCCTGTTCGCGCAGCATCTTCAGGGCGGCGTCGGCCAGGTCGCGGATGATCGACTCGACGTCGCGGCCCACGTAGCCCACTTCGGTGAACTTGGTGGCTTCTACCTTGATAAAGGGCGCATTGGCCAATTTGGCCAGGCGGCGGGCGATCTCGGTTTTACCCACGCCCGTCGGACCGATCATCAAAATGTTCTTGGGCGTTACTTCAACGCGCAGCTCTTCGGGCAATTGCATCCGGCGCCAGCGGTTACGCAGCGCGATCGCGACGGCGCGTTTGGCATCGTCCTGGCCGATGATATGGCGGTTGAGTTCATGGACGATTTCGCGGGGAGTCATGGACATAGTGTTTGGCGGCCTCAAGCGCAAATAAGCCAGCGGCTTACTCGGCGAGGTCCTGCTCCTCAATGGTCTGGTTGTGGTTGGTGAACACGCAGATATCACCGGCGATGCCCAGGGCGGTCTCGACGATTTCGCGGGCCGACAGGTCGGTTTTCTTCAACAGTGCGCTGGCTGCCGCCTGGGCGTAGCCACCGCCGGAACCCATGGCGATCAGGCCATGTTCGGGCTCAACCACATCGCCATTGCCGGTGATGATCAGGGACGCGTCTTTGTTGGCAACGGCCAGCATGGCTTCCAGGCGGCTGAGGGAGCGGTCGGTGCGCCATTCCTTGGCGAGCTCCACGGCGGCGCGCACCAGATGGCCCTGATGTTTCTCAAGCTGGCCTTCGAAACGCTCGAACAGGGTGAAGGCGTCGGCGGTGGCGCCGGCAAAGCCCGCGAGGACCTGGCCGTGGTACAGGCGACGGACTTTCTTGGCGTTGCCTTTCATCACGGTGTTGCCCAGGGAAACCTGGCCGTCGCCGCCCATGACGACTTTGCCGTGGCGACGTACTGAAACGATGGTGGTCAAGGGGAGAGTCTCCACGCAGCGGGGCGAAAATGCCCTGATGGAAACTGATATGGGGGTGGTGGGGGGGATTTCAACCGCAGAGGGTTGGGGCGGACGAGTGGTGGTTATCTGTCGGACACGATCTTGAGATCGATGAAAATCAAATGTGGGAGCGGGCTTGCTCGCGAAAGCGGTGTGTCA
>JAFHKH010000361.1 GCA_016937595.1 Pseudomonas cedrina subsp. fulgida
CCACCACCGCAAAGCCGCGTCCGGCGTCGCCGGCCATGCTGGCCTGGATCGCGGCGTTCAAGGCGAGGATGTTGGTCTGGTCGGCAATGTCATCGATCAGGCTGACGATGTCGCCAATCTCCTGGGATGACTCGCCCAGGCGCTTGATGCGCTTGGCGGTGTCCTGGATCTGCTCGCGAATGTTGTCCATGCCGTGGATGGTGTTGTGCACCACCTCGTTGCCCTTGTTGGCGATTTCCACCGAACGCTCCGCGACCGCCGAGGACTCTGCGGCGTTGGCCGACACCTGGTCAATGGACTGGGCCATCTGGTTGATCGCGGTGGAGGCTTCGGCGATCTGCTGGGCCTGGTGTTCCGAGGCCTGGGCCAGGTGCATGGCGGTGGCCTGGGTGTCCTGCACCGCGCCGGCGACTTGCCCGGCAGTGAGGTTGATGGTGGCGACCAGGTCGCGCAGTTGGTCCACGGAATAGTTGATGGAGTCGGCGATGGTGCCGGTGAAGTCTTCGGTCACCGAGGCGGTCACCGTGAGGTCGCCGTCGGCCAGGTCTTCGATTTCGTCCAGCAGGCGCATGATCGCGTTCTGGTTGCGCTCGTTTTTCTCGGCGGTTTCATGCAATTGGCGGTTGGTTTCGCGCACCATCACCAGGCCGATCAGGATGATCGAGGTCAACGCCAGCAGGCCCAGCACATAGCCGCCGATGGTGTCGAAGCTGCGCCCGCTGGCCAGGTTTTCAAACCCGGAGGCCAGGTGCGAGGCCTCATCGAGCAGGGTTTGCGACAGGTTGAAGATATTGCTCGCGGAAGCGCGCACCTGGAACAGTTGCGGCGAGGTTTCGAGGATTTCATCCACGGAGCCGGAGACAAACTCGAACAGCTCGGCGATTTCCCCCAGCCGTGCACGGGCGTCGCGGTCCTCGACTTGAGTGATGCGCAGCCCTGGGTTGCCGTTGAGCATACCGTTGAGCACCACGCCGAAGCGGTTGGCATCGCGGCCAAAGGCATCGGCGGCCTGCACGGCGGTTTCATCGCCGGCCAGGACGGTGTTGACCGCCCCCAGAATGCGTTCGGCCAGCAATGACTGGCGCTGGGCCAACGCCACCTGGCTCGCCGGGGCGCCGCGTTGCAGCAGGATGTCGACGACCTTTTCCGATTCCATCTGCAGTTGCGGCACGGTTTCGGCGAGCGTCGCGGCGACCTGATGCAAGGACAGCACCGTCTGCTCGCTGGCGAGGATCGCATCGGTGTTTTTCAGCAGCGCTTCCCAGTCGGTCTGCACCGCGCGCATTTCGGCGCGCACGGCCCCGGGCGCGGCGGGCAGGCCGGTATGCGGGTCGCCTTTTTTCAGGTAGCCCCAGCGCTGGGCAAAGTCGTTACGCGCATCCGCCAACAGCTTGAACGCAGCGGCCTTGCCGGTAGCGGCCTCGGTGGCGTTCTTGGCAATGCGCTGGGACAGCACGCGCAGCTCACCGGCGTGGCCGATGTACTGTTTGTCGTAGGTGGACTGGGTGTTGAGGTACGCAAAATTGGCGAACAGCAACATGATGAACACGATCAGTGCAATAAACAGCACGATGATCTGCGAACGGCTGCGCGAGCCGGCCTGGGGTCTGGGCGCGGTTGCGGTGGTCATGCGGCAACGTCCATAAAGCCTGGGGCCTGGGCCAGGGCGAAGGGGCTGAAGACCTGCCACTGCGGGTCGCCCTCGAATTGGCCCTGGATAAACGGCGCAGCGGGAGCGGCGTTCGCCAGCAGCGCGTCTTGTGCAAAATGTTGCATGCCCACCACCTCGTCCACCAGCAGCCCGACAAACAGGTCGTTATATTCCACCACCAATACCCGCCGTTGTTTGCGCGCCCTGGACAGCTCAAGGCCGAGGAACCCGCCCAGGTCCATCACCGGCAACAAGCGCCCGCGCAGGTTGGCCACGCCCTTGACCCAGGCCTTGACTCCGGGCATCAAGGTGCAACGCGGTTCATGCAGGACCTCGGCCACTTCACCCATGGGCGCCACGTACCAATGCTCGCCCAGGCGAAAGCCGATGCCGCTCCAACGCTGCAGGCGAGCTTCCTGGGACGGCAGGTCGGCAGCCAGCAGGCGGCAGCGGCGATCGATGTCCAGCAGCAGTTCGAAAGCGGTGTGCGACTCGGTCATGATGGCGTGCCGTCAGCCGGCCAGCACCTTGTTCAGGGTGGCGATCAGGGTTTCTTCGTCCACCGGTTTGGTCAGGTAATCCTTGGCGCCCTGGCGCGCGCCCCAGATCTTGTCGGTTTCCTGGTCCTTGGTGGTGATGATGATAATCGGAATGCCGTTGGTTTCCGGCTCCTTGGACAACTGGCGCGTGGCCTGGAAGCCGTTGAGACCCGGCATCACGATGTCCATCAACACGGCGTCGGGTTTTTCCTGACGGGCCAGGGCCACGCCGTCCGCGCCGTTTTCGGCCTTAAGGACCTGGTGGCCATGCTTTTCCAGCATGCCGGTCAGTTTGTACATTTCGGTCGGCGAATCGTCGACGATCAGAACACGTGCCATGGTTTTCCCCACTACATAGGTGGACGCCGCCCTTGTGGGGCGGCGTCAGTGTGCTTGTTCTACCGCGGCGAACCCAGGCACGTAGGCCTTGATCACACCCAGCAGTTCTTCCTTGCTGAAAGGCTTGGTCAAAAACTGATCGACACCCACGATGCGCCCCTTGGCCTTGTCGAACAGGCCGTCCTTGGAGGACAACATGATCACCGGGATCGCCTTGAACGCCGGGTTGTTCTTCACCAGCGCGCAGGTCTGATAGCCATCCAGGCGCGGCATCATGATGTCGACAAAAATAATGTGCGGGTGATGGTCGACAATCCGCGCCAGGGCATCGAAACCGTCGATGGCCGTGATGACATCGCACCCCACGTTCTTCAACAGGGTTTCTGCGGTGCGGCGGATCGTCTTCGAGTCGTCGATCACCATCACTCTCAAGGCGTTGGAATGCTGTTCCATATCTGCTCTGCCATCGCCACAGCGAATCGGTTTTCGGTGTGCATTGCCTGATGCTGCCCAGGATGAGCGCCGCAAGCCTTGGAATTCAAGGCGCTACCGCGCCGTGGCAGTCTTTTTAGCACAGTCTTTGGGCGCAATCTATCGAGCAACCGGCCAGGTGGTTTTTCCTTGACCCACAACAGCCACAGCGCCACTCTGACGCACTTTTGTGCGCACCCATTTGCTAGAGGAAATCCCCCATGAGCGTTCGCGTCGGCATTGTCATGGACCCTATCGCCAGCATTTCCTATAAAAAGGACAGCTCGCTGGCCATGCTCCTGGCCGCCCAGGCTCGCGGCTGGACGTTGTTCTATATGGAGCAGCGCGATCTTTACCAGGGCGATGGCCAAGCGCGCGCGCGCATGCGCCCGCTGCAGGTGTTCGCCAACCCGCAGAAGTGGTTTGAGCTTTCGGACGAAATCGATAGCCCCTTGAGCGACCTGGACGTGATCCTGATGCGCAAGGACCCGCCGTTCGACATGGAGTTCGTCTACTCCACCTACCTGCTGGAGCAGGCCGAACGCGCCGGCGTGCTGATCGTCAACAAGCCGCAGAGCCTGCGCGACTGCAACGAAAAACTGTTCGCCACGCTGTTCCCGCAGTGCACGCCGCCGACCGTGGTCAGCCGCCGTGCCGACGTACTGCGTGAATTCGCCGCCAAACACGGTGATGTGATCCTCAAGCCGCTGGACGGCATGGGCGGCACCTCGATTTTCCGTCACCGCGCCGGCGACCCGAACCTGTCGGTGATCCTGGAACCCTGACGGCCCTGGGCACCCAGCAGATCATGGGCCAGGCCTACCTGCCGGCGATCAAGGACGGCGACAAGCGCATCCTGATGATCGACGGCGAACCGGTGGATTACTGCCTGGCGCGTATCCCGGCAGCCGGCGAGACCCGAGGCAACCTGGCGGCCGGTGGCCGTGGTGAAGCACGGCCGCTGTCGGACAAGGATCGCTGGATCGCTTCCCAGGTCGGCCCGACCCTGCGTGAGAAGGGCTTGCTGTTCGTCGGCCTGGACGTGATCGGTGAGCACCTGACCGAAATCAACGTCACCAGCCCGACCTGTATTCGCGAGATCGACAATGCATTTGGCACGAACATCGGCGAAATGTTGATGGCTGCCATTGAGCGCAAGCTGCAAGCCAAGTGACATAGAACAGCCGGACACACGCCAACATTGCGTTATCATGCGCCACCTGTGAAACGCGCGATGTTGGTTTTTTTGTCATGACACTCCCGTCCGATCTGCCCCCAGAACTCTCCCACCGCGGCGTGCGCCCGCTGATCGGCTCGGATTTACGCTGTTTCTGGCAGCACTGATTCACCTGGCCCTGATCCTCGGCGTGGGGTTCTCCATGGTCGAGCCCAAGCAAATCAGCAAAACCCTGGAAATCACCCTCGCCACGTTCAAAAGCGAAAAGAAGCCCGAAAAGGCTGACTTTCTTGCCCAGGACAATCAGCAAGGCAGCGGCACGCTGGATAAAAAGGCCGTGCCCAAGACCACCGAAGTGGCGCCGTTCCAGGACAACAAGGTCAATAAAGTCACGCCACCACCGGCACCCAAGCCAGAGGTCAGGCAGTCCGTGCCCAAAGCTGCCGTCACCACCGTCGCGCCCAAGCCGCAAAAAGCCCCGACCCAGCGCGAAAAGACCAAGACCGAACCGAAACCCGAGCCCGTCAAGCCGGCGCCGACCTTCGACAGCTCGACGCTGACCGACGAAATTTCCAGCCTGGAAGCCGAGCTGGCCAACGAACAGCAGCTGTACGCCAAGCGTCCGCGCATCTACCGGCTCAATGCGGCGTCGACCATGCGTGACAAAGGCGCCTGGTATAAGGATGAATGGCGCAAGAAGGTCGAGCGCATCGGCAACCTCAACTACCCTGAAGAAGCGCGGCGCCAGCAGATCTACGGCAATTTGCGCTTATTGGTGTCGATCAATCGCGACGGCTCGTTGTATGAAGTGCAGGTACTGGAATCCTCCGGCCAGCCCCTGCTGGACCAGGCCGCCCAGCGTATCGTGCGCCTGGCTGCGCCGTTTGCGCCGTTTACCGGCGATTTGAACGACGTGGATCGCCTGGAAATCATCCGCACCTGGAAATTCGCCAAGGGCGACCGCCTCTCCAGCAACTGACCGTCAGATCGTTCCCACGCTCCGCGTGGGAATGCCGCCCCGGACGCTCCGCGTCCTGCTTTAAAGTCGTGACGCAGAGCGTCACCGGATACGTTTCCACGCGAAGCGTGGGAACGATCTTCAAAACCCCAGCTTGTCAGTTCGCCCCTCCAACGCCACACTAGCGGACATGAAAAATGTCAGCCCGACCTACCTCAAGCACCAATTCCTGATCGCCATGCCCCATATGGCCGACCCGAACTTTGCGCAGACCTTGACCTACATCGTCGAGCACACGGCCAATGGTGCCATGGGGCTGGTGGTGAACCGTCCACAAGAGCTGAACCTGGCGGATATCCTTGAGCAATTGCGCCCGGAACTCGATCCGCCGGCCAGTTGCCAGCACGTGCCCATCTACTTCGGCGGGCCGGTGCAGACCGATCGTGGTTTTGTGCTGCACCCCAGCGGGCCGAAATTCCAGGCCACGGTTGATCTGGAAGGCGTGTCGCTGTCCACCTCCCAGGACGTGTTGTTTGCCATTGCCGACGGCGTGGGGCCCGAGCAAAGCGTGATCACGCTCGGCTACGCCGGTTGGGAAGCAGGCCAGTTGGAGGCCGAACTGGCGAGCAACGCGTGGCTGACCTGCCCCTTTGACGCCGATATCCTGTTCAACACCGCCAGCGAACTGCGTCTGGAAGCGGCTGCGGCCACGCTGCGGGTCAACCTCAGCCTGTTGACCAGCCAGGCGGGGCACGCCTGATGGCTTTACGCCTGATCCTCGGCTTTGACTACGGCACCAAACAGATCGGCGTAGCGATCGGCCAAGTGGTGACCGGCCAAGCCCGCGAGCTGTGCACCTTGAAAGCCCAGAACGGCATACCGGACTGGAACCAGGTCGAAGCCCTCATTAAAGAATGGAAACCCGACGCGGTCGTGGTCGGACTGCCGTTGAACATGGACGGCACGCCCAGCGATATGTGCCTGCGCGCTGAAAAATTCGCACGCCGCCTCAACGGCCGCTACAACATTCCCTTCTATACCCACGATGAACGCCTCACCACCTTTGAAGCCAAGGGCGAGCGGCGCGACCGTGGCGGACAGAAAGGCAGCTACCGCGACAACCCCGTGGACGCCATCGCCGCCGCTCTGCTGTTGCAGGGCTGGCTGGACGAAAACACGGCTTTATTTGAAACCTGACTGACGCGGCTCGCCGCAATGCTTTTTGTAGCAGCGAGCAAGCTCGCGCCTACAGACCTACTGAAGGAGCCACCATGAGCTTGCCGAACCCCGCCGAACTGATCAGCCAGATGGCCACGCGCCTCAGGGCCCATCTGCAACACCGCGCCATCAGCGAGCCACGTTTCATTGGCATTCGTACCGGGGGTGTATGGGTTGCCCAGGCGCTGCTGCAAGAGCTGGGCAGTGATTCGCCGCTGGGCACGCTGGACGTGTCGTTCTACCGCGACGACTTCAGCCAGAACGGCCTGCACCCGCAAGTGCGCCCGTCGGCCCTGCCGTTCGAGATCGAAGGCCAGCACCTGGTGCTGATCGACGACGTGCTGATGAGCGGGCGCACCATCCGCGCCGCCCTGAACGAGCTGTTCGACTACGGCCGCCCGGCCAGTGTGACCCTGGTGTGCCTGCTGGACCTGGATGCCGGCGAATTGCCGATCAGCCCGGATGTCGTCGGCGCCACCCTGTCGCTTGCCGCCCACCAGCGGGTAAAATTGTCCGGTCCCACGCCGCTCGAACTCGAACTGCAAGACCTTGCCCCTTAAACCGCCTTGTACAGAGTCCCCGCGATGACGCCTCTAGATGCCAAGCGCCCGCTGCAGCTCAATGCTCAGGGTCAGTTGCAACATTTCTTGTCCCTCGACGGCTTGCCCCGCGAGTTGCTCACCGAGATCCTCGACACCGCCGACTCGTTCCTCGAAGTCGCGCCGCGCGGTGAAGAAGGTCCCGCTGCTGCGCGGCAAGACTATCTGCAATGTGTTCTTCGAGAACTCCACCCGCACCCGCACCACCTTTGAGCTGGCGGCCCAACGGTTGTCGGCCGACGTGATCACGTTGAACGTGTCCACCTCGTCGGCAAGCAAGGGCGAAACCCTGCTCGACACCCTGCGCAACCTGGAAGCCATGGCCGCCGACATGTTCGTGGTGCGCCACGGCGATTCCGGCGCCGCGCATTTCATCGCCGAGCACGTATGCCCGCAGGTGGCGATCATCAACGGTGGCGACGGCCGCCACGCCCACCCGACCCAGGGCATGCTCGACATGCTCACCATCCGCCGGCACAAGGGCAGCTTTGAAAACCTTTCGGTGGCCATCGTCGGCGACATCCTGCATTCGCGGGTGGCGCGCTCGAACATGCTGGCCCTGAAAACCCTGGGCTGCCCGGACATTCGTGTGATCGCCCCGAAGACCCTGCTGCCGATCGGCATCGAACAATACGGCGTGAAGGTCTACACCGACATGACCGCAGGCCTCAAGGACGTGGACGTGGTGATCATGCTGCGCCTGCAACGCGAACGCATGGCCGGCGGCCTGCTGCCGAGCGAAGGCGAGTTCTACCGCCTGTTCGGCCTGACACCGCGCGCCTGGCCGGCGCCAAGCCGGACGCCATCGTGATGCCACCCGGGCCCGATCAACCGCGGGGTGGAGATTGAGTCGGCGGTGGCCGACGCAACCAGTCGGTGATCCTCAACCAGGTGACCTACGGCATCGCCGTGCGCATGGCGGTGTTGTCCATGGCCATGAGCGGGCAAACCGCGCAACGTCAATTCGAGCAGGAGAACGCCCAGTGAAGCTCAGCATTCTCGGCGCCCGAGTCATCGATCCGGCCAGTGGCCTGGATCACATTACCCATCTGCACCTGGAAGCCGGCAAAGTCATTGCCATCGGCGCCGCGCCCGCAGGCTTCAGCGCCAGCGAGACCATCGACGCCAAGGGCCTGGTGGCCGCGCCTGGCCTGGTGGACCTGAATGTCGCCCTGCGCGAGCCGGGTTACAGCCGCAAGGGCAACATCATCAGCGAAACCCGCGCCGCCGCCGCCGGTGGCGTGACCAGCCTGTGCTGCCCGCCGCACACCAAGCCGGTGCTGGACACTTCGGCGGTCACCGAGTTGATCCTCGACCGCGCCCGTGAAGCCGGCAATTGCAAAGTGTTCCCCATCGGCGCCCTGAGCAAAGGCCTGGAAGGCGAACAACTGGCCGAGCTGATCGCCCTGCGCGACGCCGGTTGTGTAGCGTTCGGCAATGGTCTGGAGAGTTTCCGCAGCACCCGCACCCTGTGCCGCGCCCTGGAATACGCGGCCACCTTCGACTTGACGGTGATCTTCCACTCCCAGGACCACGACCTGGCCGAGGGCGGCCTGGCCCATGAAGGCGCCGTGGCCAGCTTCCTCGGCTTGCCGGGCATTCCGGAAACCGCCGAAACCGTAGCCCTGGCCCGTGACCTGCTGCTGGTGGAACAAAGCGGCGTGCGCGCGCATTTCAGCCAGTTGACCAGCGCCCGGGGCGTCGCCCTGATCGCCCAGGCCCAGGCCCGTGGCTTGCCGGTAACGGCGGACGTGGCGCTGTACCAGCTGATCCTGACGGATGAAGCGCTGATCGATTTTTCCAGCCTGTACCACGTGCAACCGCCGCTGCGCACCCGTGCCGACCGCGAAGGCTTGCGCGCGGCGGTCAAATCCGGCGTGGTCTCGGCGATTTCCAGCCATCACCAGCCCCATGAGCGGGATGCCAAGCTGGCGCCGTTCGGCGCGACAGAGCCGGGTATCAGCAGTGTCGAACTGTTGCTGCCGCTGGCGATGACCTTGGTGGAAGAAGGCTTGCTGGACTTGCCGACACTGCTGGCGCGCTTGAGCACAGGCCCGGCCGAAGCCTTGCGCCTGCCGGCGGGCAAGTTGGCGGTGGGCGCGCCGGCGGACCTGGTGCTGTTCGACCCGGCCAGCTCCACGATTGCCGGGGAGCATTGGTTGTCCAAGGGCGAAAACTGCCCGTTCATCGGGCATAGCCTGCCGGCGACGGTGCGGTACACCATTGTCGACGGACGGATCACCTACCAGGCTTAAACCGGGCCTGGAGCGGCCACACTCAGTGTGGGAGCGGGCTTTCTCGCGAATACAGAGTGTCAGTCACATCTATATGACTGATCCACCGCAATCGCGAGCAAGCCCGCTCCCACATTTTGATCTTCACCAGGCGTAGGACATTCAGCGTCCGTTATTGCGCTCGGCATTGCGGATCGAAATCTGCGTATTCAGCGTCCAGAAGTCATACAACACCCCCACCAGGAACAAGCCGCCGGTCAACAGATAGATCAGCCCGGAGATCCATTTGCCCTGGTACATGCGGTGCACGCCGAACACCCCGAGAAACGCCAACAGGATCCAGGCCACGTTGTATTCGATGGGCCCGGCGGTAAAACGCAGGTCCGCTTCACGGTCCATGGCGGGAATCAGGAAGAAGTCGATCAGCCAGCCGATGCCCAGCAGGCCCAAGGTAAAAAACCAGATCGTACCGGTGACGGGTTTGCCGTAGTAAAAGCGATGCGCGCCGGTAAAACCGAAAATCCACAACAGGTAACCAATCACCTTACTGTGGGTGTCTTGCTGCGAACCAATCTGTTGATAGGTGTTCATCGCGTACCTCTTTTGCCTCGATAGATAAATTTTTTCACTTTCTTTGTGACTTTTTTACGAGCGCCCGACGTACGGCAAATGGTATCTTCCTGCCCTGAAAGCCTTATGCCACCTGCCTTGCACAGGACAATAGCGACGAATTGTCGCGTTTTTCCTGATTTTGACGTCAAGGTTCAGTCGACAAACGGCCTGAGAACGTCACAAAAAGCTGTTATAAAGTTGCGCGCAAACCTATATGAGCCACGCCTAATGCGACCATTTTTCAAGACATGGCTAACCATTTGCCTATTAATGCCACTGGCCGCCCACGCCACCAATCGTGAGCAACGACTTCCCAACGTTAACGGTTTCACACCTAAAGTCCACAGCACACCGGGTACCGCCAAAGCGGCAAAGCTGACCGTCAACCGCCCCACTCAACTGAGCAAGGCCCACGGTAAAGCTACGCCGGCCCTGATGGCAGTCAACACCAAACAGAGCAGTACCGTCCTCAGCCGCGCCGTCAACGTGCTCGGTACACCTTATCGTTGGGGCGGCAGCAGCCCAAGTAAAGGGTTCGACTGCAGTGGCCTGGTGAAATATGCATTCAACGACGTCGCTGCCGTGGATTTGCCGCGTACGTCCAACGCCATGGCGGCCGGTCACGGCCAGAAAGTCGACCGCAAGGACCTGAAGCCCGGTGACTTGCTGTTCTTCAAATTGAAGAGCCGCCAGGTGAACCACGTTGCCATCTACCTGGGCAACGACCGTTTCATCCACGCACCGCGCCGTGGCAATCGGTCAGCATCGACACGCTGAAAAAGCCGTTCTGGGACAAGAACTACGTGATTGCCAAGCGGGTTCTGCCTAAAGAGCAAAACAACCTGCGGGTTGTACAGCGCTGATTTCAGGCTGAAATGCGGTAAATAATGTGGGAGCGGGCTTGCTCGCGAATGCTGAGTGTCAGTCAACACCTGAATGACTGATCCACCGCATTCGCGAGCAAGCCC